>JBDSYU010000128.1:0-5343 GCA_039925525.1 Variovorax sp. | reverse complement strand
AGATCGTCGAGTCGGTGGTGCAGTTCAGCCATGCACCCGGTGAGGTCGAACTGGTGTCCAACAAACACCCGGAGATCAAGTCGATGGCCGACCTGAAGGGCCAGAACCTCGGCGTGACCGGGCTGGGCTCGTCGACCAATTTTCTGAGTCAATACCTGATGGTCAAGGCCGGCGTTCCGCTCGGCGAATTCACCTCGATCCCGGTCGGCGCGGGCACCACTTTCATCGCGGCGATGCAGCAAGACAAGATCCAGGCCGGCATGACCACCGAGCCGACCATCTCGCGCCTGCTCAAGACTGGCGAAGCCCGCGTGCTGGTGGATATGCGCACCCGCGAAAAAACCAAGGAAGCTCTGGGCGGGACCTACCCCGCGGCGTCTCTCTACATGCCCGCCGATTGGGTCAACAAGAACAAGGACACGGCGCAAAAGCTGGCCAACGCCTTCGTCAAGACCTTGAAGTTCATCGACACGCACAGTGCGGAGGAGATCGCAGACAAGATGCCGGCCGATTTCTACGTCGGCGACAAGGCGGGTTACATCAAGGCGCTGGCCGATGGCAAGGGCATGTTCACCGTCGACGGCGTGATGCCGCCGGATGGTCCACAGACCGTACTGAACGTGTTGTCGGGCTTCTCGAAAAACCTCAAGGGCAAGACCGTCGACCTGAGCAAGACCTACACGACCGAATTCGTCAAGAACGCCCAAGTCGCCGGCAAGTGACATGGAGCCCGGCTTGACAAACCACGGCCCGGCCATCGAGCTGATCAACGTCAACCGGCGCTTCCTGACGCCCGACGGCCGTTCGATGACGGCCCTGCGCCACTTCAACATGACGGTCCAGCGAGGCGAATTCGTCGCGGTCGTCGGGCCTACCGGCTGCGGCAAGTCGACCACGTTGAACCTCATCACGGGACTGGCAACGCCTTCGGCGGGCGAAGTGCGTGTGATGGGCGCGCCGGTGTCAGGCATCCATCGCGACATCGGGTTCGTCTTTCAGACCGATGCACTGTTTCCCTGGCGAAGCGTCATCGACAACGTCGTAGCCGGCCCGCTGTATCGGGGCATGGCGCCGGCTGCCGCGCGCGAGAAAGCGCACCAGTGGCTGGCACGAGTGAATCTGACCGGTCACGAAACCAAGTATCCGCATCAGCTCTCCGGCGGCATGCGCAAACGGGTGGCATTGGCGCAGACCTTCATCAACGAACCGGAAATCCTGCTCATGGACGAGCCCTTTTCTGCGCTCGATGTGCAGACGCGCGTACTGATGCATGACGAGTTGCTGCGACTGTGGTCACAGTGCCAAGCCAGCGTGGTGTTCGTCACCCACGATCTGGAGGAAGCCATTGCACTGGCCGACAAGGTCTACGTGCTCACGGCAGGGCCGGCGACGGTCAAATCGGTCTACCCGATCGACATCCCCCGGCCACGCGTTGCCAGCGAAATCCGCTACGACAAACGATTCATTGAAATCTCACGGGTCATCTGGGACGACTTGCGCGACGAGGTCATGCGCGGCGCGTCCAGGGATGAAGCCCGCACCACGCAGGCCGTTGCAGCATGATCGAACAGACCCTTCCAAACGTCGTAGCCTCCGGCCCGGTGCCGATGCCGCTCGGCACCTCCGACGCCGAAATCGAAGCGGCCGGGGCGCGGGCGGCGCGCCGGCGCACCGTCACGGTTTACGCCTGGCGTTACGCCATCCTCATCGCCTTCCTGGTCGGCTGGGAATGGTTGTCGCGCGCCAAGGTGATCGACGAATTCTTCTTCTCCAGCCCGACTGCGATCGCCGAACGGCTGTGGACCTGGTCGACCGAAGGCACATCGGAGGGGCCGTTGTGGTACCACCTGTGGGTGACCATGGAAGAATCGCTGCTCGGCTTCTTCAGCGGCGCGATTGCTGGTGTGATCGTGGGCATCGCGCTGGGTCGCAATCACATGCTGGCCGATGTGTTCTCGATTTACATCAAGGTCATCAACTCGGTGCCGCGCGTGGTGCTGGCGCCAATTTTCATCATGATCTTCGGCCTCGGCCTGACATCGAAGGTAGCGCTGTCATTCGTGATGGTGTTCTTCGTCGTCTTTTCCAATGCGTTCCAGGGCGTGCGTGAGGCCGACCGGAATTTGCTGGCCAATGCCCGCATCCTCGGGGCCAGCGACTGGGATCTGACGCGCACAGTCGTCGTGCCTTCGGCGATGAGCTGGATCTTCGCCTCGCTGCACGTGAGCTTCGGCTTCGCCATCGTCGGCGCCATCGTCGGCGAGTTCGTTGGTGCGCGACACGGCATCGGTCTCTTGATCAACATCGCCAAAGGTTCGTTCGACGCCGGTGGAATGTATGCAGCGATCATCATCATCATGGTGGTGGCGCTGGCGGCCGAGTATGTGATGACGCTGATAGAAAACCGCCTGGCCAAATGGCGTCCGGCACCGGCGCACGAGGAAGGTCGCTGAACGGATCGACATGCGGCTGTTGCTGGTCGAAGACAACGCAACGCTGGCCGACTGGTTGTGCCGGACGCTGCGCAAGAGCCACTACCTGGTCGATTGGCTCAGCAACGGCGCCGAAGCCGACATGGTGCTGCGCAGCAAGCGCTACGACCTTGTCGTCCTCGACCTGTCCTTGCCGAGCATGGACGGCGAAGGCGTGCTGCAGGCGATGCGCGCGCGTAGCGACAGCACCCCCGTATTGGTGCTGACGGCGAACAGCTCCCTTGGCAGCCGGGTCAAAGCGCTCGATCTGGGTGCCGACGACTTCGTGGGCAAACCGTTCGAAGTCGAAGAGTTGGAGGCGCGCATCCGCGCCCTGCTGCGTCGCCGCACGAAAATGGCGATGCCATCGGCTGTCTGCGGGCGCTTGCACTTCGACGCCAATTCGCGCACTTTCGACGTCGATGGCGTCTCTCTCGAACTGACACCGCGCGAACGCGCGCTGCTCGAAATGCTCATCCTCGATGCCGGCAAGACCCTCGCCCGACCGAAGCTGATCCAGGGTCTTTCGAGCGTCGACTCGCCCATCAGCACCGACGCGCTGGACCTGCACATCCACCGGCTGCGCCGCAAGCTCGAAGGCAGCGACTCGACGATCGTCACCCTGCGCGGCTTGGGCTTTATTCTCAAGGTCGCTCACGCTGCGCTTTGACCGGTTTGCATGATCAGCCTGCGACGACAACTGCTGCGTTGGTTGCTGATACCGCTGGCACTCGCCGTCCTGGCGCTGAGCGGCTTCGCCTGGGTCACCTCCGAACGCAGCGCCGACGCGGTTCAGGATCAGTTGCTGCTCGGATCGGCGCTGATCATGGCCGAAGCCTTGCGCTATGAGGACGGCGCCTACCAGCACCCGATCCCGCCGGCAGCGTTGGAGATTTTCCAGTCGGCGGGCGAAGACCGCACCTACTACCGGATCACTGCCAGCGACCAACGCCTGCTGACCGGTGACGCCGCCCTGCAGAGCATGGGCCGCGACCTCAACGACTCGGAGCCGGCCTATTTCGAGGCGACCATGCGCGGCGAGAAAGTGCGGGTCGTGGCCCTGGCGCAGCCAGTGATCGGCGCGCCAGACGGCGCCCGCGCCACGGTGCAGGTGGCACAGACACGCCATGCGCACGACCGAACCGCGCGCCGGCTCTGGCTGCAAGCCACGGCCGAGCAGCTGCTCATCATCGCGCTGGCCGTCGTCTGTATGGTCTTCGGCCTGCGCAAGGGCTTGCGCCCGGTTCTGGCGTTGCGCGATGAACTGCTTGGCCGGCGCCCCGGCGCACTCGAACCGTTGCCTTCGCAGAAGGTCCCGGCGGAACTGATGCCGCTTGTCGACACCCTAAACGAGCAGATGCTGCGACTCCAGGAGAGCACCCGGTCGCGCCAGGTCTTCATTGAAAACGCCGCGCATCAGTTGCGCACGCCGCTGACCGTGCTGGCCACGCAGATCAGCTTTGCCAGCCGTACCACCGACGCCCAGGATCGAGCCGATTCGTTTGCCGCCGTGCGCGGAACGCTGCAACATTCGATCCGCATGGTGCACCAGTTGTTGACCATGGCCATGGCGCAGGAACCGTCGGCAGCACCGCCCCATGTCGAGCGCGTGGCGCTGGCGCGGTTGGTGCAGGAGGTGCTCGAGTCATTGGCGGGCCAGGCACAAGCCAATGCCATCGACCTTGGGTTGGAGATCGATGCGCGAGATCCCGAAGCGCAGTGCGATCCCCACATGCTGCGGGAGATCGTCTCGAACCTGGTGCACAACGCGATTCTCTACACCCAACGCGGCGGCTCGGTCACCGCTCGCATCGTCGCTGACGCACAAGGCACCTCCATCGTGGTCGAGGACAACGGACCCGGTATTCCAAGCGAGGATCGTGAGCGCGTCTTCGAGCGTTTCTTCCGGCTGGCAAACTCGGATTCGACCGGCTCCGGGCTGGGCCTGGCGATCGTGCGCGAGTTCGCTCGTGCAATGAATGCCGACGTCGTTCTGAAGGACGGGCGAGACGGACGTGGCGTTGCCGTCTGGGTCACATTTGCTGGTGATTCGTATCCTTTGCGCGCCACGAAAGGACCAGTCGCCATCTGATCGCCATTCAGACTTCTAGGCGATTTCCGCTTGGCCGACCGTTCGTTTTGGCAAACTCCGCAACCGCAGCCTGCACGACGTACGCCCCGCAGCGCACAAGCGAAGACCGCACGACGCCGCTGCGATTGCTTGCGCAAGACGCTCGGAAGGAACGCGTTCCTATCGACGACGAGCAACGCGATGGCGTAGCGGTGATGCTGCTATGGTGACGCTCGCTTCCCAGACCCAACCATGAAACGCCTGTTTGTCATCGTCAACGCCAGCTCAGGCAAAGGCCATGATCAGGCGCTCGCAGACGGTTTGCGCGGGCTGTTCTCGGCGGCCGGTGCAGCCGCCGAAATTTCTCTGGCGCACGGCGGCGGGGAGATCGCCTCCCTGGTCGAAGCGGCGATCGCACAGGGTGCCGAGATCGTCGTCGCCGGTGGCGGCGACGGCACCGTCAGCTCTGTCGCCGCGGCTCTGGCCGGCAGCGACATCACGCTCGGCGTCCTGCCGCTTGGCACGCTCAATCATTTCGCCAAAGATCTTGGTCTTCCGCTTGAACTCGATGCTGCCGTCAGATGCATAGTTGCCGGCCAATCGACGCGCGTCGACGTGGGCGAAGTCAACGGCCGTGTCTTCATCAACAACTCCAGCCTCGGTCTGTACCCCGATATCGTCCGCGAGCGCGAGCGGCAGCAAAAACGCATTGGTCGCGGCAAGTGGCCTGCACTTCTCTGGGCCAGCGTGTCGGCGCTGCGGCGCTATCCCTTTCTCGACGTCCGGCTGAATGTGCAAGGC
>JBDSYU010000127.1:0-12447 GCA_039925525.1 Variovorax sp. | reverse complement strand
ACTGGCCCGTCTTCTGGTCGAGCGTCCAGGCCGGACCGCCGAAATTGCTGAGCCAGTTGTTGGGTGGGCCGCCATCGGGCGCCGGGTCGCGCCACAGAAACCAGTCGCGTTTTGGATCGCTCGTGCTGCTTTTGCTTTGCACGAACCAGGGATGCTCGTCGGAGGTGTGGTTGGGCACGAAGTCGAGAATCAACTTGAGCCCGCGGGCATGCACGGCGGCTGCCAGCGCATCGAAATCCGCCAGCGTTCCGAAGCGCGCGTCGACGTCGCAGTAGTCGGCCACGTCGTAGCCGAAGTCGGCCATCGGCGACGGATAGATGGGTGAGATCCAGATCGCGTCGATGCCCAGCGACACCAGGTAGTCGAGGCGGCTGCGAATGCCGTTCAAGTCGCCGATGCCGTCGCCGTTCGAATCCTGGAACGAGCGCGGATAGATTTGGTAGACGACACCGTCCTGCCACCACGCATCGGGCCGCGTGTTATGTTTTTCGCTCAAGGAAAGCCTCATCGATGATCAACGACCTCTGGTACAAAAATGCGTTGGTGTATTGCCTGTCGGTGGACAGCTTCATGGACGCCAACGGCGACGGCCGCGGCGATTTCGAGGGCCTGACGCGTCGCCTCGATTATCTGTGCGGCCTGGGCGTGACGACGCTATGGCTGATGCCGTTCCAGACCTCGCCGCGGCGCGACAACGGCTACGACATCTGCGACTACTACAACGTCGATCCGCGCTACGGCACCTTGGGCGATTTTGTCGAGTTCACGCATGGCGCCGAGCAGCGCGGCATGCGTGTGCTGATCGACCTGGTGGTCAATCACACTTCGGATCAGCACCCCTGGTTCCAGGATGCGCGGGCCAACCCCGACTCCAAGTACCGTGACTGGTATGTGTGGGCCGACAAGCGCCCGCCCAATGCCGACGACGGCATCGTCTTTCCCGGCGTGCAGACATCGACCTGGAGCTTGGACAAAGTCGCCAAGCGCTGGTATTTCCATCGCTTCTATGAGTTTCAGCCCGACCTCAACACCAGCAACCCGCTGGTGCAGGCCGAGATCCTGAAGATCATGGGCTTCTGGACGCAACTCGGTGTCTCGGGTTTTCGCATGGACGCTGTGCCGTTCGTCATTGCCAAAAAGGGCCCTGACGAGAAGAAGCCCAGGCTGCAGTTCGACATGCTGCGCACCTTTCGCGAATTGCTGCAATGGCGGCGCGGCGACGCCGTGATTCTCGGCGAGGCCAATGTGTTGCCCAAGGACGACCTCAAATATTTCGGCGACGAGGGCGAGCGCGTGCACATGATGTTCAACTTCCAGGTCAACCAGAACCTGTTCTACGCCCTGGCCGCCGCCGACACGCGTCCGTTGGTCAAAGCCCTGGAAGCGACGCGGCCACGCCCGGCGACTTCGCAATGGGGCATGTTCCTGCGCAACCACGACGAGCTCGACCTCGGGCGCCTGACGCCAAAGCAGCGGCAATGCGTGTTCGATGCCTTCGCGCCAGAAAAGAACATGCAGCTCTACGACCGTGGCATCCGCCGGCGCCTCGCACCGATGCTCGGCAGCGACCGGCGCCGGCTCGAGCTGGCTTACAGCCTGATGCTGACCCTGCCCGGCACGCCGGTACTGCGCTATGGCGACGAGATCGGCATGGGTGACGACCTGTCACTGCCCGAGCGCGCTTGCGCCCGTACCGCCATGCAGTGGTCGACCGAACCGCATGGGGGCTTCACCAGTGCCGAAAAGCCCGATGTTCCGGTCATCGCCGAGGGCGCCTACAGCTTCGAACATGTCAACGTGGCGCAGCAGCGGCGCGATCCCAATTCGCTCCTTAACTGGATGGAGCGCATGTGCCGCATGCGCAAAGAGGTGCCGGAGATCGGCTGGGGCGATTTCGCGGTATTGGTCACCGACAACCCGGCCATCCTGACGCTGCGCTACAGCTGGCGCAACAATGCCGTGCTGTTCGTGCACAACCTCGGTGGCGATCCGTGCGAGGTGCACCTGCCCGAGCAGGCGTCGCATGGGCGCAGCGGCTTGCTGGTCAATCTGCTGTCTGACGACCACAACCGGGTCGGCAAGGATGGAAAGCATTGCTTCCTGATGGAGCCCTACGGCTACCACTGGTATCGCGTCGGCGGGCTGGACTATTTGCTGGAGCGGACTGCGGTGTAGCGGATCCGGCGCTGATGGACGACAGCGCTCGCGCCGATGTGCGGCGCAGGGGGCTTCGGAAAAAGGCGATCAGCGCCCGTCGCCGGTCTTGCGGAGCATCACGCTTTGCGTCGTATCGCTCTGCGCATCGCGTCGCGTGCCCTCGAACAAACGGCCGCATCCGCCTGCCACGAAAGTCGCTGACCATACGGCGCTGATGTCGCGGCCATTGGCCGATTCGTCGAGCGTGAGCGTGCCTTCGTCGTCGATGTCGCCGGCGAGTTCAGCGACGCGACCACCCTGCGTCATGCGACCGCGCACGCTGCCTTCGTATTCTGGATGCGCAAACAATGCGACCCGCGCATCAATGTCTCCGAGGCGCACCTGCCAGATTCCGTAGAGCGCCTGCACCGGCATTTCGCCAGCATCGGCGGCGCAGGCAGGCGATGGGCCCTCCGCGTTGCTGCCGACGTCGGCAGCAGGCTGGGCCGTCGCATAGTTCGCCCACACGAGGCCGATCACGAATATCGCGGACACGCGCCACGCCCCGCAGGCGGTGCGACCGATGTCGGCAAAGCGATGAGCCAGCGTCCGGCTCGATGCCAAATTGCCATGCCAACGCATTTTCGTCATGGTGTTTCGGCGGCTGTTGCGGCCGCCGCCTCGCTCGCCGCGACCCGCTGCGCCAGTTCGGCGCGCAGGGCCTTCAGGCGCTCGCGCGGGTCCTCGCGGGCGGTCTTTTCGTCGAGCGCCATCTCGGCGATGAAGCGGCTGGGCAGCGCGACGATGCTGTCGCGGCCCTTCTTTCGTTTGCGCGTCCAGCTGATCGCCAGGCTGCGCTGCGCGCGCGTGATGCCGACATACATCAGGCGGCGCTCCTCCTGCAGGCGTTCGGCGGTGGCCTCGCTCACCTTCTGCTGCCGACCGTTGTCGTCGTCGAGCTTGAAGGGCAACAAGCCTTCGTTGACGCCGACCAGCATCACATGCGGCCATTCCAGACCCTTGGCGGCATGCAGCGTCGAGAGGGTGACGACGTTCTGGTCGCTTTCGCGCTCGCTCAACGTCGACAGCAGCGAGATGGTTTGCGCCACTTCGAGCAGGCTCTTGGCTTCACTGGCAAAGTTGGCGCCCGACGCGTCGTCAGCGACGCCGCCGCAGCGCTGCGCCATCCAGTCGCAGAACTCCAGCACGTGGGTCCAGCGCGCGGCGGCCAGTTGCGCGCTGTCTTCGCCGTCGTACAGATGCTTCTCGTAGTCGATTTCTTTCAGCCACTCCGCGAGGAAGTCGCGTGCGTCTTCAGCCCCGCGCGTGCGCCGGGCGCGGTCGGCCAGATCATTCACGGCCCGGCCGAACTCGTGCAAACCGTCGATGGTGCGCTTGGCGATGACGCTCGGCAGCGACGGCGAGAACAAGGCGTCGAACAAGCTGAGCTTGTACTGCGAGGCAAAGGTGCCGAGGCTTTGCAGCGTCTGGTGGCCGATGCCGCGCTTGGGCGTCGTCACTGCTCGCAGGAACGCCGGGTCGTCGTCGCTGTTGACCCAGAGGCGAAACCAGGCGCACAGGTCCTTGATCTCGGCGCGATCGAAGAAGCTTTGCCCACCCGACACCTTGTAGGGAATCTGCGCCTTGCGCAAGGCCTGCTCGAAGATGCGGGCCTGGTGGTTGGCGCGATAGAGCACAGCGAAATCACGGAACTCCTTGTGCTGCGTGCCTTGCGTCACGGCGGCGCCGGCGCGCAGGCCAAGGATGCGTGAGACGACGCGCTCGGCCTCGTGCACCTCGTGGTCAGCATCGACCACGCGCACCGGCTCGCCTTCGCCGAGCTCGGAGAACAGCTTCTTTGGATAGAGCTTGGGGTTGGGACCGATGACGTTGTTGGCGGCACGCAGGATGGCGCTGGTCGAGCGGTAGTTCTGCTCGAGCTTGACGACCTTCAGCGTCGGATAGTCCAGCGGCAGGCGGCGCAGGTTGTCGAGCGTGGCGCCGCGCCAGCCATAGATCGATTGGTCGTCGTCGCCGACGGTGGTGAACCGCCCGCGCGGGCCGACCAGTGACTTGAGCAGTTCGTATTGCGTGGCATTGGTGTCCTGGTATTCGTCGACCAGCACATGGGCAAGCTGCGCCTGCCAGGCGTCGCGAACGGTAGCGTGCTGCTGCAGCAGCTTGTGCGGCAGGCCGATGAGGTCGTCGAAGTCGACACTCTGATAGGCCGTGAGACGCTCCTCATAGCGCGCCATGATGCGTGCCGTCACGCGTTCGCTGTCGTCCGCGGCTTGAGCCTCGGCCGCGGCCGCGTCCAGGCCCATGTTCTTCCAGCGGCTGATCGTCCACTGCCAGATGCGGGCGGTGGCAGCGTCGGTGCTGCCGCCCGCATCCTTGAGGATCTTGAGGATGTCGTCGCTGTCCAGGATGCTGAAAGCAGGCTTCAGTCCCAGCAGGGCGCCATCGCGGCGCAGCATGCGCACCCCGAGGGCGTGAAAGGTGCAGATCAGCACCTGCCTGGCCGCACGGCCGATCAGCCCTTTGGCGCGTTCGCGCATCTCGGCCGCGGCCTTGTTGGTAAAGGTGATGGCGGCGATACGCTCGGGTGCCACATCGGCCTGGATAAGCCGTGCGATCTTGTGCGTGATGACGCGTGTCTTGCCGGAGCCGGCGCCCGCCAGAACCAAACAGGGGCCATGCAGATAGTTGACAGCTTCTTGTTGCGCAAGATTCAGGTCTGGGGGCATCGCTGATGATCTTAGCGACCCGTCCCGCACCACACACCCGCGTGACGTGTGATAGGTTCGGCCGCCGGTCCAAGCAAGAACCACCCCATCCGCAGCGGCGTTCGCACCGCCCATGCCACCCAACGTCGCGCACGCCATGGCTTCTTCTCGCACTTCCTCTCGACGCACGCACCCGTTCGTGCTGGTCGCCAACACCATCTTGGCGACCTCGTTGGCGCTGCTCCTCGTCGTCAACTTTACGGGCGGCGAGACGAAGATCAGCAAGCCGCCGCAGCACCGCTACGCCGTGGCGGACCCGCAGTTCGAGCGCGCGCTGGGCGTGCTGCTCGGCCCGCCGATCGTTGCGGGGAATCGCTATCAGGCGCTGTACAACGGTGAGCAGATCTTCCCGGCGATGCTGGAGGCGATCCGCGCGGCCCAAAAAAGCATCACTTTCGAAACGTATATTTATTGGTCGGGCGATATCGGCCGCGCATTCGCCGACGCCCTGACTGAGCGCGCACGCGCGGGAGTGGCGGTGCATGTGCTGCTCGATTGGGTGGGCAGCGCCAAGATCGATCAGGCGTTCATCGATGAGATGACGCAGGCCGGCGTCCAGGTGCACAAGTTTCACAAGCCGACGTGGTACCAGCTGGGTCGTCTGAACAATCGCACGCACCGCAAGCTGCTGGTCGTCGATGGCCGCGTCGGCTTCACCGGTGGCGTCGGCATTGCCGCCGAATGGACTGGCAACGCACAAGACCCCGAGCATTGGCGCGACACGCACTTTCGCATCGAGGGGCCCGCCGTGGCGCAAGTGCAGGCGGTGTTCATGGACAACTGGATCAAGGTGTCGGGAGAGGCGCTGCATGACGAACGCTACTTTCCGTCGCTCGAGCCGGTGGCAGGAGGTGGCAACTCGAAGAACAATGCCGGCACCGATGAAGCGAGCGCAGGCAGTGAGAAAGGAGAAAAGCGTCAGGGCGGCGAGGGCACCGGTGGCAGCAAACGCGAAGGGCTGGCGCAGATGTTCAGCAGCTCCCCGCAGGGTGGCGCCGAGAGCATGCAGCTCATGTACCTGCTGTCGATCACCGCAGCGACCAAGACCATCGACCTGTCGAGCGCGTACTTCGTGCCCGACGAGCTGACGCAGCAGGCCCTCATCGACGCCATGCAGCGCGGTGTGCGCTTGCGCATCCTCACGCCCGGCGAACACATGGATGCGCAGACCGTCCGCCTCGCCTCGCGCGCCGGTTGGAAAGCGTTGCTTGCAGCCGGCGCGCAGATCAGCGAATACCAGCCCACGATGTTCCACTGCAAGGTGTTCACGGTCGACGGCCTGCTGGTGTCGGTAGGTTCCACCAACTTCGACAACCGCTCGTTTCGCCTCAACGACGAAGCCAATCTCAACATCTATGACGCGGCCTTCGCCGCGGAGCAGACCGCCGTTTTCGAGGCCGATTTGAAGCGCAGCAAGCGCTTCACGCTGGCGCAATGGGAGGAACGTTCGCTGTGGGAGAAAACGAAGGAGCAGGTGGCAGCGTTGATCGCTGCGCAATTGTGAACACGAGCCGATGTGCTGCAGATCTTTGTCGTCACCTTTCCTTTCTTCGCGCTGATCGGCGCGGGCTACGCGGCTGCGCGTTGGCGTTTACTGCGACTCGACGCGATCCCCGGGCTCAATGCCTTCGTTCTCTACTTCGCGCTGCCGTGCATGCTGTATCGCTTCGGCTCGACCACGCCGATCGATCAGTTGCTCGATGTCAATGTGTTTGTGATGTGGGGCGTTGCCGCGCTACTGCTGGTGGCGCTGGTCGTGCACGCCAGTGTCAGGGCCGGCATTGGCTGGAACGATGCGGCCTTCGGGGCACTGGTCGCTGCCTTTCCCAACACCGGCTTTATGGGCGTGCCGCTGCTGCTGGCGCTGCTCGGCGCCGAGGCCGCCGGGCCGATCATCATCACCATTGTCTTTGACATGCTGGTCACCTCGTCGCTGTGCATCGCGTTGTCGCGGCTCGATGGCGCCGATCAGCATGGCGCGGCCAAGGCCCTGCGGCAGGCGCTGCGCGGCGTCGTCGTCAACCCGTTGCCGTGGTCGATCGCGCTCGGCACCTTGGCATCGGCGGCGCAATGGCGTCCGCCGGCTCCGCTGTGGCAGACCGTGTCGATGCTGGCCGATGCGGCGTCGCCGGTAGCGCTGTTCACCATCGGCGCGGTGCTGGCGCGCAGCGGCATGGTGGCACGATTGGCAGCGCATCTGGCGGTCGCTGGGGCGGCCGCGCCGGTCGCGCTGGCCGCGTCGATGCCAGTCCAGTCAAGAACGGCCACGCGCCCCTGGCGCGCCGTGTTGCCGATCGTTTTCGTCAAGTTGCTGGTGCACCCGATGCTGGTCTGGCTGCTCGGGCGCGCCATCATCTCTGCGGGCGTGCCACTGTCGGCTTCGGCGCTGGTGGCGCTGGTGCTGGTCGCTGCGCTACCGATCGCCAGCAACGTGTCGATGCTGGCCGAACGATTCGGCGCCGACAATGCGCGCATCGCTCGAATCATCCTGGGGACGACGGCATTGGCGTTCTTCACTTTTCCGGTGTTGACGAGATGGATGCGCTAAGGCCGGCAATCGCGCGCGACTGCGGCGGATTCATGATTGACCCATTTTTCTGGAAGGCGCAGTGATGCCTGATACGACCTCTGTGTTCGAACTTTTGTGCGAGCGGTTGACCAGCGCGGACGCGCGCTTCCGTGTCGTCGAGCATGGGGCCGAGGGTCGATCCGACAGCGTCGCGGCGTTGCGCGGCACCGAACCCGGGCAGGGCGCCAAGGCGATGCTCTGCACGTTCAAAGATGCGCCGTCGCGATGGGTGCTGGCAGTACTTCCCGGCAACTGCAGGATCGACTTCAAGAAGGTCGCCGCCGCCTGCGGCCAGAAAAAGGCGACGCTTGTCGCTCCAGCCGTTGCCACGGCGCTCACAGGCTGCGTGGTGGGCGCCATTGCGCCCTTTGTCCTGTCTGGCGAGATCGAACTTCTGGTCGATCCGGCGTTGACAGAAAGCCATGACGAAATCGCCTTCAATGCCGGGCGGCTCGATCGTTCGATCGTGTTGAACTCGGCCGACTACCTTCGCATTGCCAAGCCGCGTCTGGGCGATATCAGCAGCAGCGCCTAGAAATCGCAGCGCCTGCCGTCGAGATGCGACGACAGGCACGCGGCCTCATTCACCGAGATGTGGGCGTCCTTGATGATGCGCTGGCACTTCTCGGAGTCGGCGCGCTGAACGCGGCAAACTCCGCCGAGGTGTTTCAGCGACGTGGTTCGCAAGCGCCGACTTCTTCGTCGACTACGGCAAGCCAGTAGGCGATGCCATAGGGCAATGCCGCGTCGTCGAAGTCGTAATTCGGCATGTGCAGGTGGCCGCCGCCATCGCCTTGGCGTTGACCGTTGCCGATGAAGACAAAGGCGCCCGGACGTTTCTGCATCAGCCAGGAAAAATCCTCGCCGGCCGTGAGTTGCCGCATGTTGCCGTCCACGGCGTCCGCGCCCACGACGCGGGCGGCGGCGCGAATCGCAGACTCGGTCACCGCGGTGTCGTTGACCACCGGCGCGGCGTTCCACCAGCACTTGACCTGCGCCGTGGCGCCCTGGATCGCTGCGTGCGCATGCGCCAGTTCTGCAATGCGTCGCTCGAGCAGGGCTTGCACGTCGGCCTTGAACGCGCGCATGGTGCCGGAGATGCGCAGCTCGGCCGGCATCACGTTCATCGCGTTCGGGTCACCCGCCTGAATGTGACCGACGCTGATGATGGCAGTGTCTCCGGGCGCGACGTTGCGCGAAACGATCGCCTGCAGGCCGAGCACGAAGTTGGCCTGCGCCACCGTCAGGTCGGCCGCCAGATGCGGGGCCATGCCGCCGTGGCCCCCATTGCCGGAGAAGGCGACTTGCCAACGCCCCGAGGCGGCCATGAACTCATTGGGCCGCGTGCCGAAGTGACCGAGCGGCATGGTGGGATATGAATGCATGCCGAAGATGCGTTCGCACGGAAACTGCTCGAAGATGCCGTCTTCCAAGAGCGCCAGCGCGCCGCCACGGCCTTCCTCGGCCGGCTGAAAGATCAGATGCACCGTGCCGGCAAAATCGGGATCGGCGGCCAGCGCGCGCGCGGCGCCGAGCAGCATGGCGGTGTGCCCGTCGTGGCCGCAGGCATGCATCTTTCCGGCATGCTTGGAAGCGTGCGCCAGTGCGTTGGTTTCGGTCATTGCCAGCGCGTCCATGTCGGCACGCAGGCCGATCGAGCGCGTGCCTGGGTGCCGTCCCTTGATGGTTGCTACAACGCCATATCGCGCCAACCCTGTGCTTACCTCGATGCCCCAACTGCGCAGCTGATTGGCGATCAGCTCCGAAGTGCGCGTCTCCTCGAAGCCGAGTTCGGGATGGGCATGAATGTCGCGGCGGATACGTGCGATGTCTTCAATCTGCCGACCGGCGCGTTCGAGGTAGAGATTCATTGCGCCGCTCCAGTCAGCAGACTGCAAAAGCGAGCCATGTCGATGTTGCCGCCGCTCAGGACGACGCCGACGCGCTGCCCGCGCAGTTGCGACTTCAGCTGTTGCACCGCGGCGAAGCCGAGGCAGCCGGTCGGCTCGACCAGCAGCTTCATGCGCGTGAAAAAGAAGCGCATGCACTCGATCAATTCAGTGTCGCTGGCCGTCAGGATGTCATCGACGTCGCGTTGAATGATCGGAAACGTGAGCTGCCCGAGATGCTGTGTCTGCGCGCCGTCGGCGATCGTCTGCGGCGTGTCGATGTGGACGATGGCGCCGGAGCGAAACGAGCGTTGGCCGTCATTGCCGGCCGCGGGCTCGACGCCGTAGATCTTGCAGTCCGGCGCCAGCGCGCCCACTGCCAGCGCCGAACCCGAGAGCAGCCCACCGCCGCCGAGCGAGACGAACAGCGCGTCGAGCGCACCAACCTCTTCGAACATCTCCTTGGCAGCCGTGCCCTGCCCAGCGATCACATCGGGATGGTCATAGGGAGGAATCAGGGTGAGCCCGTGCCGCTGGGCCAGATCACGGCCGATCTGCTCGCGGTCTTCCTTGTAGCGGTCGTACACGACGACTTTGCCGCCGTAGCCCTTGGTTGCTGCGACCTTGGCTGCCGGTGCGTCGTGCGGCATGACGATCGTCGCCGGCATGTCCAGCAGTCGGGCCGCCAGCGCCACCGCCTGCGCGTGGTTGCCTGAAGAAAACGCGACGACGCCGGCGCGACGCTGCGCTGGGCTGAACCGCGAGAGCGCGTTGAATGCGCCGCGAAACTTAAAGGCGCCCATGCGCTGCAGGTTCTCGCACTTGAAGAAGACGCTGGCGCCAAGCGCCTCGTCGGCGGTGCGCGACGTCAGTACGGGGGTGAGGTGGGCGTAGCCCTTGATGCGTTCAGACGCTGCTGAAACGTCATCGAAGGTCGGCTGTGTGGATGAGTTCAATGTGGGCTACGTCCATAGATGCCGCCGCAACCGGGGCCAGTGCCAATGTTTACGCGAATGTGGCGAATCGCTGTGCAAGATTCTATCGACGGCGATGCTGGGCACGAGCGCTCGCGCGTGTCAGAGTCGGTACAGGTTGCCGCACCTGAAAGCGCAGCGTGGGTGCCGATCTCCTTCCAACAATTCAACGCCCCATCGCCTGCATCATTCGCGGCAGCCACAGCGCCAGCTGCGGTAACCATGCCACGAGCAGCACCACGGCAACGTAGACGCCGAGAAACGGCAGCACCGCGATCGACACCGGGCCGAGGCCGACGCGCGCCAGGCGCATGGCGACGAACAGGTTGGCGCCGACCGGCGGCGTCAAAAAGCCGATCTCGCAGGTCAACACGATCACCACGCCCAGCGCGATCGGGTCGATGCCGACCTTCAACGCGAGAGGCAGGAACAGCGGCGTGAACAGGATGATCTGGGCGATCGATTCCATGAAGGTGCCGGTGACGATCAACACCCCGGCGACGATCAGCAGCACCGCCAGCGGGCTCTCGGCAAAGCCGCCGAGCAGGGCATTGATCTGCTCGGGAATCTGCATCAGCGCCGCGAGTTGGCCGAAGGCGATGGCCGGGCCGATCATGACAACGATGGCGCCGCTGATGAGCGACGTCACGCGCAGCGATTCGACGAATTTGCGCCAGGTGAGTTGGCGATAGACGAAGACGCCCGTGCCGATCGCATAGAACACCGCGACCGCCGCCGCCTCGCTCGGCGTGAAGGCGCCGCCGTAGATGCCACCCAGAATGACCACCGGCGCCAAGAGCGCCCACTTGGCGTCCCACGCCGTGCGACGCACCCGCGCCAGCGACACCGCCGCAGTCATGTCGCCATAGCCACGGCGGCGCGCAATCAGCCACACCGTGACCATCATCAAAAACCCGGCCAGGATGCCCGGCACCACGCCGGCCAGGAACAGCTGTGGAATCGAAGCGCTGGCGACGATGCCGTAGAAGACCATCAGGTTGGATGGTGGAATCAGGCTGCCTAGCGCGCCGGCCGAGGCGATCACGGCGCCGCTGAAAGCTGCCGGATAGCGCTCGCGCGCCATCGCCGGCAGCATCACGCCGCCTACCGCTGCGGCGGTGGCGGGCCCTGAGCCGGAGATCGCAGCAAAGAACATGCAGGCCAGCACCGCCACCACGCCGAGCGCACCGCGGTAGTTGCCGACGAGGCTCTGCGCGAAGGCCACCAGCCGGTCGGCCAGGCCGCCGCGCTCCATCAACGCGCCGGCAAAGACGAACAACGGCACAGCCATGATCGGCACGTTGTTGAGCGCAGCAAAGCTGCTCTGCGCCAGCGTGATGATCGAGATGTCGACGAAGTACAGGCCAAGCATCGTCGCCAAGCCGATCGCCATGGGTATCGGCACCCCGATGCCGATGGCCGCGAACAGCGCAATGAAGACCAGGACCCAATCAGGCATGGGAGGAGGCCGCCCTATTCAGCCTGCGCGGCGAAGGGTGCCACCCCGGTGCGGCGCCAGCGCCAGTACGCTTGCGCCATGCGCAGGCACATCAGCGCATAACCGACCGGAATCGCCAGGTGCGGCCACAGCAGATTGATCTCGAGCGCCGCCGAATAAAACGGCTGGTCGACGAAGCTGTGCACAAACAGCGCACCTTGCCAGACCATGACGGTATTGAAGGCGAACCAGAGCAGATCGGCGAACACCGTGACCGCCACGGCCGCTGGGCGTGGCAGCAACCAGAACGCCGCCAGCACGCGAATGTGCGCACGCTCACGCACGGCATACGCCGCGCCGAAATACACCAGCGTGACCATGCAATAGGTGGCGATCTCGTCGCTCCAGGACATGGGCGAGCGAAAGATGTAGCGCATCACCACCTGCGCGAACATCAGGGTAGAGAGCACGCACATGCACGCGCCGGCAATGGCTTCCTCGGCGTGCCGCTCGAGCCAGCCGGCGAAGGCCCTCGCGTGCGTGCCGAGCCTCATGCGGGCCGGCGCCGCGCTGCACGGAACGGCTTTCTCATCGCTTCATAAGAGCGCTACGAGACGTTCTCTCCTGCGCCCTCTCCCTCCGGGAGAGGGCTGGG
>JBDSYU010000126.1:0-12253 GCA_039925525.1 Variovorax sp. | reverse complement strand
AGGTCCGCACCAACCCCTTGCCAGCCACTACGTGAACGGGCAGCCCGGTGATGGACTCGCCGCCGAACAGCACACGACCCTCTGTCGGCGGGGCGAATCCGGAAATGAGGTTGAACAGCGTCGTCTTGCCTGCGCCGTTGGGGCCGATGATGGCGCTGATGGCACCGGCCTCGATCGAAAAGCTCACGTCGTCGACGGCAGTGAGGCCGCCAAAGCGCTTCGTCACATGCTCGAGTTCGAGAATCTTCATCGGCGCGCCTTCGGGATCAGGCGCGAAAGCGACGCCGCACCTTTCGGGGCGAAGATCAGGATGAGGATCAAGGCCGCGCCATAGGCCAGGTCTTGGTACTCCTTGAAACCGCGAAATGTCTCGGGCAACAGGCTGACGATCAGCGCGCCGAACACCGGCCCGGCGATCGAGCCGATGCCGCCCACATACAGCATCATGAAGCCAGCAATGACCATGTGCAGCCCGAACACTTCGGGGCTGATGAAGCCGACGAAGTGCGCCATCAGCGTGCCCGCGACGGCTGCATAGACCGCCGCGATCACAAAGGCGGCGAGCTTGTAGCGCGCTACATTGATGCCGAGCGCCTGCGCAGCATCCTCGCTGCCGGCGATGGCCGAGAGCGCCATCCCGAAGCGCGACGCCTTCATCCGGTAGGCGGCGAACAGCGCGATCGCCAGCACCACCATCAGGAAAGCCAGCTGTTGTTTGGGATCGATCAACTCCCAGCGACCGATGCCCAGCGGCGGAATGCCCGAGATGCCCATATAGCCCTGGGTCACGGATTGCCACTCCACGGCGATCTCGTAGACGATCATGCCGAGCGCCAGCGTGGCCATGGCCAGGTAATGGCCGCGCAGACGCAATGCCGGATAGCCAACCAGGAGCGAGGCCACCACCGCAAAACCCACGCCGATCGGCAGCGCGGCGATCGGTGGCCAGCCATAGGTCGACGTCAGCACAGCCGAGGTGTAACCGCTGATGGCGGCAAAGGCATTCTGGCCAAACGACACCTGGCCGGCGTAGCCCATGAAGAAGTTCAGGCCGGTGACGAAGATGGCGTAGATCGCCGCGAAGCCCAACACCGTGATGAGATAGCCCCCGGCGACGAAAGCATAGACGATGAGGACGGCCGCAAGCGCCCACAGGCCCAGGCGGATCAGGCTTCCTGGCTCACGCAGTCGCAAGGTAGTACCTCGCAAGGTCATGGGGTGAAGCAATTTGCGCAGGCGTGACTTCACTTACCACCCGCCCGACCGAGAGCAGGTAGGCGCGCTTGGCCAGCTTCAGCGCCAGCGGCGCCTTCTGCTCGACCAGCAGCACGCTCAACCCCGATTGGTTCAAGGCCCCCAACGTGACGAAGATCTCTTCGGCCAATCGCGGCGCCAGGCCCAAGGAAGGCTCATCGAGCAACAGCATCTTCGGCGCGGCCATCAAGCCTCGGCCAATGGCCAGCATCTGCTGCTCGCCGCCAGACAGGGAGGCGCCGAGCTGGTTTCGCCGGTCTTTCAAACGCGGGAACAGTTCGAACACACGTTCGAGGCGGGTTTTGATTTCAGCTTTGTCAGTGCTCAGGTAGGCGCCGAGATCGAGGTTCTCAAACACCGTCATGGGTCCGAAAATACCCCGACCTTCGGGCACCAGGACCACGCCGCGCATGGTGCATGCGCGCGGGTCCGCGGCTGGCAGCGGCACACCGCGAAAACGGGCCGTACCCTCGCCTGCCACCAGTCCCACGATGCGTTTGAGCAGGGTCGACTTGCCGGCGCCGTTCGGGCCCAGAACGGCGACCAGTTCGCCCTCACCCACATACAGATCCGTGGCGTGCAGCGCCTCGATCGGCCCGTAGCGCGCGGTGAGCCCCTGCGCCTCGAGCACAGGCGCCGCGGCGTCGCTCACTTGACGAGCTTGACCTGACCGCCCGCCATCGTGGCCAGGAACAGTGGGTTCTTGATGATGCCCTGGTGGTTGGCCGGGCCGAAGTCATAGAGACCCGACGTGCCCTGGTAACCGGTCATGCCTTCAATGGCGTCGCGCACCTTCGGGCCCTCGAACGAATCGGCCTTCAGGATGGCCGCCTGGATGATCAGAACCGCGTCCCAGCCTCGGCCGGCCCAGTTGGGATCGCGGTCACCGTACTTCGCCTTCCAGGGGGCGAGGAACTCGTTGATGCTCACTTTCAGCGGACCGTCGGGCAAAGCCTCGGTCACTTGCGCGGGTGCGGCAACAAAGAAGAAATGATCGCCCAGCACTTCTGCCACGGGCTTGAAAACGTTCAGGTCTTCGAGGCTGGTCAGCAACAAGGTCGGCAGACCCAGCTGCTTGATGTTCTTTGCGGCTGTCAGCGTCGTGCCGCCGAGACCGATCTTCAGGATGGCGCCGGCACCGGCCGCGGCCATCTTGCCGATCTGCACGGAGAGATCGGGATCGTCGGTCTTGTACTGCTCGACGCCGACCACTTCAATTCCGTAATTCGATGCCGTTTTTTCGGCGACGGTCTTTTGCAGATTGGCGTAGGGCGACGGGTCGTGCAGGACGCCGATCTTGCGAATCTGGGTGCTGTCACGCAGGTATTCCAGGCGGCGCTCGACCTCGAATTTTGCCGGCGGCAACGTACTGTAGGCCCACTTCAATTCGTCTTCCTTGGTCGGCAAGATCGAGCACAGCACCATCGGAATTTGCGCGCGAGCAACCGCCGCCGCGGCGGCGAAGTTACCGGCCGAGACGCAGCCCGAAGCAAAGACATCCACCTTGTCGCTGGTCATCATCTTGCGATAGACCACCACCGCTTCCTGCGGCTCGGAACGGTTGTCTTCGACGATGACCTCGAGCTTGCGGCCCTTGATACCGCCCTTGGCATTGATGGTGTCGGCGGCCAACTTGACGCCGTCACTCCATGAGCGGTCGACCGTCGCGGCATAGCCAGTCAGACCTGCCGAAATGCCGATCTTGTAGTTCTGTGCCGATGCGGGCATGGCCGCGAAAGTCAGCACGCTGGCGCCCAACACGCCGAGCAGCTTTGAGAAGGGTTTCCTGAGATGCATTTTTCGTCTCCGTGGGTTGATTGAACTGTCAGGCCGATTTTCCGAAACCGCCACCGCCGGGCGTTTCGAGCACCACGACGGCGTCCGCGTGGAGCAAAGTTTTGCGCGCCTCCTTGAAAGGCTCGTCATCCACCTTGAAGCTGCCTGCCGCGCCGGGCTCGCCGCCGTCGAGCCCTTCCGGCCCCTCTTCGAGGCGGCTGGGAACGGCATTGAGCAACCACGGATATGGCGTTCGCATGTGGAACTGGATGATTTGACCGTCACCGCCATGCTGGCGACCGGCACCGCCAGAGCCGAGCCGCAATTCCTTCTGGTCGAAAACGATCGGGATCACCGCTTCCATGATCTCGATGGGCACTGCGCCGACGCCCGTCGGATACGCCGTGGCGCTCGGCCCTGGCTTGGTCTTGCGCGCGCCCATGCCGCCCGAGTAATTGAACATGGACGACGTGAAGGGCTCACCGTTGTCGCGCTTGCCTTGTATCTGGATGGTCCACACGGCGCCGGCACCCTCGGCCAGCACGCGATCGGGCATCACTTGATGCAGCGCCTTCAGGATGGGCATGGGCACGTACATGCCGACCACATGGCGGGCATTGACCGGCGCCGGGTAGTCGCAGTTGACGATGGACCCCTTCGGTGCGGTGACGACGATCGGCGCCAGGCTGCCATGGTTGTTCGGCAGATCCGGATTGAGGCAACTGCGGATCGCAAACGTCGAATACGCATGGGTGTAGTTCATCACCACGTTGATGCCCGCCGCGCTCGGGCCAGAGCTGCCCGCAAAATCGATGCGCACTTCGCCCTTGACGTTGTCGATCGTCACAGCCGCCTTGAGCGTGATGATTTCGCCGCCGGGTACGTCGAATTGGCTTTCGCCATGAAACGTGCCGCCGGGCAATTTGCGAATCTCGGCGCGCGTGGAATCTTCGGAGCGCTGGATGATTTCATCTGACAGCTGCTCGATGTCCGCGAGTCGGTAGCGCTTGCACATGGCGATCAGACGTTCTCCACCGGACTTTCCGCTGGACACCTGCGCCGCCAGGTCGCCGAACACGTGGTCGGGCGTACGAACGTTGCGGCGAATCATGTCGTGCAGGGTCTTGTTGGGTTGGCCGCGCTCGAAGAACTTCAGCGGCGGAATCCACAAGCCTTCTTCATGCACATCGCGCGCGCCGGCGCCAATGCCATAACCGCCGATGTCGGTGTGGTGGATGGTCGAACCGACGTAACCGATCAGCCGACCTTTGGTGATGATGGGCGACAACAGGGTGATGTCGAAAAAATGTCCCGCCGAGAGCCAGGGATCATTGGTAATGAGGACGTCACCCTCTTCCAGCTGGCCATCGAAGAGCCGGTGCAGATGGCCGCCGGCCGCGGCGAGGGAGTTGATGTGGCCGGGCGTGCCGGTATTGGCCTGGGCCACCATGCGGCCACGCGCATCGAACAAGGCGCTGGCCAGATCACCCGCTTCGCGCACGATCGGGCTGAAGGCGATGCGCTGCAGGCTCTTGGCCTGCTCGCTGACGATGCTGATCAGGTTCGACCAAAGAATCTCGAGTTCGATGCCGTCCATGATCATTCCTTCTGAGTGGCGACGATGCAGCCAAAACGATCGACCTGCGCGGTCCAGCCCGGCAGCACGACGATGGTGGTTTCACGCTCTTCGATGATGACCGGGCCATCGATCTTCTGATGCTCAGCCAACGACGCGCGGTCGTAGACGGGAACCAACTGGTCGTCCTGCCACAAGTGCACTTTGCGCGAAGTCTTGGGCTTGCCGGGGGCCGCGGGCAGAGAAGCGGCGACATCGAATGGCACCAGCGGGCCTCGCGCCGTCAATCTCCAGCTGACGATTTCCGTCGGCACGTGCGACGGCGTGAAACCGTACTGTGCCCCGTAGGCGCTGTTGAACGCGGCCTGGATGGCGGCGCTGTCGTGCGTCGTTCGCGGGTCCGTTTCGAGCGCCACGGTGACCTCGTTCTGCTGCCCGAGATAGCGCATGTCAGCCGAATAAATGAGCGTGATCTGGTCGGCGCTGCACCCCGCCGAAATCAAGGCATCGCTGGCTTCGGCTGCCATCTCGGCGAACAGCTTGTCGGAGCGGGCCCAGTCCGTCGCGTCGAGCAAGCCGAGGGCGCTGCGCACCAGATCGAGACGCACCGGCGTGACCAAGGTGCCAAACGCCGACAAGACGCTGGCCTGCGGCGGAAAAATGACAGACTTGCTCTGTAGCAGAGCGCCCACCTCGCAGGCGTGCACCGGACCGGCGCCGCCGAAAGCGAGCAAGGACAGCCCACGATAGTCGATGCCCCGATCGGTCGCGTGCGCGCGGGTGGCGCCGGCCATGGCTTCGGCAACGATGCGATAGACGCCGCGCGCGGCGATTCGCGCGGAGGTGCCGAGCCTCTTGCCGAGCGCCGTGATCGCTCGCTCGCAGGCGGGCAGATCGAGTTGCATGTCGCCGCCCAGAAAGTTGTCGGCGTCCAGCAGGCCGAGGAACAGGTCGGCGTCTGTCACAGCGGCGCCTTCGCCGCCGCGTCCGTAACAAGCCGGGCCAGGCATCGAGCCGGCGCTCTTCGGGCCAACCTTCAACAGGCCGAGATCGTCGACGCTGGCCAGGCTGCCGCCGCCGGCACCGATCTCGATCATGTCGATCGATGGAATGGTCACCGGCATGCCGCTGCCTTCCTTGAAGCGATAGCGGCGGTCGACCTCGAACAGGCCGGTGATGAGCGGCTGAAAATTCTCGATCAAGCAAGCCTTGGCGGTGGTGCCCCCCATGTCGAAGGACATCAGGCGATCCAGTCCAAGAACCTTGGCGTAATGGCTTGCCGCCAGCGCGCCGGCCGCTGGGCCGCTTTCAATCATTCGCACCGGGTTGCGCCCCGCGACTTCGGCGCCGATGATGCCGCCCGACGAAAGCATGATCAACGGGTCGTTGGCATACCCTTCCTTCTTGAGCCGATGCGCAAGTGCACGCAGGTAGGGCTGCGAAATCGGCATGGTGAAGGCGTTGATTGCCGTCGTCGAGGCGCGCGGGTACTCGCGAATCTGCGGTGCGATCTCAGACGAGAGCGAAACAAAAAGCTCGGGCATCGCCGCACGCAGCATGTCCCCAACCAGGCGTTCGTTGCCCGGGTTGGCATAGCTGTTGAGAAAGCAGACAGCCACGGCCTTCACTTCAAGCTGTCGAAGTTCGGCGATGCAGTCGCGCACCTCGTCCGCTGAAGGCGCCCGTTCAACCGTACCGTCCGCGTAGCTGCGTTCACCGATGCCGAAGGTCAGTTCACGCGGAACCAGCGGCGGCTGGAACTCGATTTGCGGGTCATACATGTCATAGCGATGCTCGTCGCGAATCGACAGCACGTCGCGGAACCCGCGCGTCACCAGCATGGCGGTCGTGAAGCCCTTGCGCTCGATCAACGCGTTGGTCACCACCGTCGTGGCATGAACAACGACGCCATCAATGTCCGTGGGTTTCAACTGCGCCTTTGCCAACACCGCATCCACACCCGAGAAAAAACCCTCGAGCAAGTCATCGTGCGTCGTCAGCGTCTTGTCGACGAGCCACTGGCCGTCCGAGCCGCGCAGAACGATATCGGTGAACGTGCCGCCAATGTCGACGGCCAATGAGTAAGTCAAGCAAGTCCTCCCTGAATGCGCGGCAGCGGGCGCTCATGAAGGTGACTATGCCATGAGCTTGCCGGGCCGCCCCAAGGCGAATACCGCAGTGCAGCGCACGCAGGACCTCCAGTGAGCGCGCCGGGCCGCCGTTCGGGCCGGGCCGCCTCAGGCGCAGATGGCCTGAAGCGTCGGCCCGAGCGAATGCCCGAGTGCCAGACCCGATGAGGCGGCGAGCACGAGACCGGCCACGCGCACGGCCAGGCGCGTGAACTTTTCGCTCTGTGCCAGGCGCTGGAATCGCAGCCAGAGATAGGGTGCCAGCCAGAGGCTGACCGACGACGCGAGGGCGAACAGCCCCATGACCATGGCGCCCTGTGCCGGCCCCGAAGCCAGCGCGGAGACGACCAGCGCCGACTGCAGCAGCCCGCAGGGAATCAACACCCACACAAGTCCGACGCCGCCGGCGCGCACGGGACCAGTGGCGCGCGTCATGAATCGAACCGGTCGCACGTAGGTCGTGGTCGGCGCTGTCGTACCGCTGGCGCTGCCGTCCCCGCCAGCCCCGCCAAGCCAGCCGGGCTGCCGGCCGCTGTACGCCAAATAGCAGCCCAGAGCAAAGGCCGCCAATTGCAGCATCACCAGCAGTGCGCCGACCGCGGGCGATGCCTGGCGGGCAACGGCGACAAGGGAAACGCCGCCGGCCAACAGGGCGCCGGCCGTGGCATAGGCGACGAAACGCCCGATCTGCAACGCCAACATCGACTGGCGTGGCGCCCCCGCGCTACAAGAGCGCACCACGCCGGCCTGCGCCGCGCCGCACATCAAGGCGCAGTGCGGACCGCCCGCAACGCCCATCATCAGGGCTGTGAATGCCAGTGCCTGATCCATGGAGCAAGACTGTGCCGCAAACGCGCATCTACTCTTTGATTTAAATCAAGGTGCGTTCTGTGCGCCGTGATAATGCATGATATGGAAGCTGAAATTAGCATTCCGATCAAGTCAGCCGATTTCAAGCTGGCCTGCTCCAATTGCAACTTGCGTCAGCTGTGTTGGCCGGATTCGCTTTCCCCGGAGGAATTGGACCGCGTGGATTCATTGGTCACGGTGCGAAAGCGGGTCGCCCGCGCTGACATGCTGTTTCGCTCGGGGGACGCCTTCGAAGCGATCTACGCCGTCCGGGTCGGTTTCTTCAAGAACACGGCATCGACGTCGGACGGGCGCGGCCAAGTCACTGGCTTTCAGATGGCTGGTGAACTGTTGGGTTTCGATGGCATCGGCACGTCTCGCCACACTTGCGACGCGGTGGCGCTTGAAGATTCCGAAGTCTGCGTCATTCCGTTCACGCAGTTGGAAACGGTGTCACGCGAATCGATCGGCGTGCAACGGCAACTGCACCGCATCTTGAGTCGCGAGATCGTGCACGACCATGGCGTCATGCTGTCACTCGGCAGCATGCGCGCGGAGCAGCGCCTCGCAGCGTTCCTGGTCAACCTGATTGAACGACTGCGGGTGCGCGGTTTTTCCGGCTCGGAGCTGGTGTTACGTATGACGCGCAACGAGATCGGCAGCTATCTCGGGCTCAAGCTGGAGACCGTCAGTCGCACCTTCTCGCGTTTCCAGGCCGACGGCACGCTCGACGTCAAGCAGCGCCACCTGACCCTGCTCGACGAGCCAGCGCTGCGGCGGCTGGCCGGCAGCCCCTGTTGAACAACGCGACTCGCTGCTGAATGCCGACAGCCGGAAAGCCGGACAGCCGGAGTACGGGACGCAGACGACGCAAACGTTTCGCAGTGGGCCCGGAAATAAAAACAAAAAAAATTTTCGGCTCTTTTGCGTCTTCTGCGAAAACGCCGCGATCTCTGCGTCCAGTAGACCGCTTTGAAGGAATTGCCACGTGAACGACTGTGACGCCCCAACCCATCCGGGACGTCGACGCTGGATCCTCGCTGCGCTGATGATGACGATGATGCTGGCGGCGATGGACGTCACCATCGTCTCGACGGCGATTCCGCAGATCGTCGGTGACCTCGGCGGCTTCGCCTTGTTCAGCTGGGTCTTCTCGATCTACCTGCTGGCGCAAACCGTGACCATCCCGATCTACGGGAAACTGGCCGACACCTTCGGTCGCAAGCCGATCCTGGTCATCGGCACCCTGATCTTTCTGGTCGGATCGGTCGCCTCGGCGCTGGCCTGGAACATGGTCGGCCTGATCGCCTGTCGTGCGCTTCAGGGGTTGGGCGCTGGCTCGATCATGGCCACCGTCAATACGCTGGCCGGCGACCTGTATTCGGTGCGCGAGCGGGGTCGCATCCAGGGTTGGCTGTCCAGCGTTTGGGGCGTGGCTGCGATTGCGGGCCCGACGCTGGGCGGCGCGTTTGCGCAGTACGCATCGTGGCGCTGGATTTTCTTGATCAACTTGCCGATCGGCGCCCTCGCGCTGATGTTGATCGTGCGCTTTGTGCACGAACCGCCGCTGAAGCCGCGCCGCCACCGCATCGACTATGCCGGTGCCGCGCTCATTGCGCTGGCTGCCAGCGCGCTCATGTTCGGATTGCTGCAAGGTGGCCATGCCTGGCCATGGCTCTCAGCACCGAGCATCGGCATGTTCGTGCTCGCATTGGTGCTGATCGCCGTTCTTGTCATGGTCGAGCGACGCGCGGCCGAGCCGATTCAGCCACGCTGGCTGTGGCGCAAGCGGGCTCTCGTCGCCAGCAATCTCAGCATGTTGGGCATGGGCGTCGTGTTGATGGGACCGAGCATCTACCTGCCCACCTTCGGCCAGTCGGTGTATGGCCTTGGCGCCATTGCGGCCGGCTTCGTGCTCGCCAGCATGAGCATCGGCTGGCCCCTGGCCTCGTCGTTTTCGGGGCGCCTGTATCTGCGCATCGGCTTTCGTGACACCGCACTCTGCGGCGCGTTGCTGCTCGTCGCGGGAGCGATCGGGTTCCTGCTGATTTCGGTGAACTCGCCCATTGGCTGGGTGGTGCTCGATCAGGTCTTGCTGGGCGCCGGCTTCGGGCTGCTGTCGACGCCGCTTCTGGTCGGCGTTCAATCGACCGTCACCTGGCACGACCGCGGCGTGGTCACTGGCGCCAACATCTTCTCGCGCTATCTTGGCCAGAGCCTCGGCGCCGCGCTGTTCGGCACGATCTTCAATGGCTCGCTCGCCGAGTCGCTGGCTGCGGCACCGGCAGCGCTGCGCGCCGCTCTGCCCAGCGACATCGGTGCGGCAATCGGCAACCTGCACCAGCAGGCCCTGCCCGCCGCCGCCGATGATTACCTGCGATTGGCCCTCTACACGGCCACGCATCATGTGTACGAAGGGCTGACAGTCGTCGCGTTGCTGACCCTGATGCTCGTGCTGTTCACGCCACGACATTTTTCGCCGGCCAACGAATCGAGCCCGGTCGGTGCGGCTGACCTGCGCGGCTGAGATCATGTCAGCGGCGCGGCTCGCGGCATTGATGATGTGTCGACAGAGCGATCAGTGCAGCTGCCGCGACACCGGCGGCGAGTGTTGAAGCAGCCGAAGCTGAGTTCCCACTCGTGGGATAGGGCAGGAATTCGGTCTCACCGGCGGCCTGACACAAGCCGTTGAACAAAAGCGGTCCGTGCGCAGCTTGTACGCCAGCTTGGTGGCTCAAAACGACGTGATCGGCAACCTCCTCGGGCGTGCAATCGCCGGCGGCGCGGGCCCCGGCCATTGGCGTCGAACCGTGCGTTGAGCGTCGATCGACAGAAAGCCATCACCTCGATGCTTTCCGTCTCCAAGGTTGTGATCAGGCGTGATCCATGTCCGGCAGCCCCATCGAGCGCCGCACCTCGCCTTCGATGTGGCGCCAGACCCGGTCGACAATCTGGCCGAACTGTTCCGTTCGCTTGATCGACAAATCGCGCGGACGGGCGAACGGGATCTCGATCTCGTCGCGCACGGTGCCGGGCCGCGCGCTGAACACCACCACACGATCCGACAGATACACCGCCTCGTCGATCTGATGAGTCACGAACACCACCGTCTTCTTCTGTTCGTGCCAGATCTTCAACAGCTCGGACTGCATGATCTCCCGCGTCTGAGCGTCGAGCGCGGCGAAGGGTTCGTCGAGCAGCAGGATCTGCGGATCCATGGCCAGCGCGCGCGCCACGTTGACACGTTGCCGCATGCCGCCCGATAGCTGATGCGGATAGTGCTGCTCGAAGCCGCGCAGTCCGGTCATCTGTACGAAGCGATTGGCAATGACGTCTGCGGCGGCCTTCTTCATGCCGCCGAGTTGCAGGCCGTAGCCGACGTTGTCGAGCACCGTACGCCAGGGCAGAAGGCTGTCCTGCTGAAACACCATGGCGCGATCGCGGCCAGTGCCCGATACTGCCTGACCGCCCACCTTGACGACACCGGCCGAAGCATGATCAAGGCCGTCGATGATGCGCAGCAACGTTGACTTGCCGCTACCGCTGGCGCCCACGATCGAGACAAATTCGCCGGCCGCTATGGTGAGGTTTATGTCCTGCAGCGCCACCAGCGTTTTGTCTTGGGTGAAGAAGGATTTGTACAGGCCTTCGATGGCAAGTTGTCCAGCCATGCTCATTCTTCCCGCCAGGGCGCCATGCGTCGTTCCAGGGTGCGAAGCGCCATGCTGCCCACCATACCCAGGATCGCCAGCAGCACCACATAGCCGAGCAGACGCGCTGTGGCAAAAGATTGGCTGGCCGCCAGAATCGCGTAGCCGTAGCCCGCAAACGCGCCGAAGAATTCGGCCACCACCGCACCCACCAAAGCGCGCGCAAAAGCCACGCGCACGCCACTGATGATGTAAGGCAGAGCGAAGGGAAACTGCACCGTCGTGAAAATTTGCAGAGGGGTCGCGTTGAACGAGCGCGCCGCTTCCAGGAATGCCTTGTCGGTCGAACGCAGTCCAACCTCGGTGGTGATGATCACCGGGAACACCGCCACCAGGAGGATGATGGCGAACTTGGATGCAAAGCCAAGGCCCAACCAGGCGATGAAAAGGGGCGCCAGTGCCACCATCGGCACCGAGTAGAAGGCCGTCAGCAACGGTTCGGAGATCTGCGCCACCAGCCGATTGGACGACAGCGCGACGCCGGTCAGCACCCCCACTGCCACAGCGAACGGAAAGGAGATGCCGATTTCCAGCAGGGTGGTGTAGGAGTTCTTCCACAGCTCGCCGCTCGCCGCTTCGGACCACAGCGCTTTCGTCACTTCAAAGAAAGGCACCAGAATGAGCCGGTTCTCGACCCAATAACGCGCCGCCACCTCCCAGACCAAAATCAGTACCGCGACCGACATCGCATTGCGCACCAGGCCGGATTGCCAGGTGTCACCACCCAGACTGAACTTGATCGCCGGGCGCGGTGTGGTCAGTTCGAGCGGTATGTCCGGTGGGCTGGGTCCGCCCACCACGCTCGGTCGAGTTGCGTTTCGCACTGCGACGGCCGGTCTAGGGCCTGTTCACACTAAAGCGGGAGATGCGTTGGCTCTCCTGCCGGATGGATGCGCGAAGCGGCGCGCAGCAGGTAGTACCTCTACCTGCAAGCGTCGCGACAAAGCAGACGCCGGCAG
>JBDSYU010000125.1:0-9260 GCA_039925525.1 Variovorax sp. | reverse complement strand
CTCGCCGCCGGCTTGCCGGTGCTGCCGCTCGCCGCCGGCTTGACCGGCGCCTTCTTGACTTCGGTCGATGCCACGGCCTTGCCTGCCGCGGTCTTCTTCAATGCTGCGGAGGCGACGGTGGCGGCGCCGCTGCCTGCGTCCTTGCGATTCGGCTTGACACTGCTTTTCCCAATGCCTGTCGATGCTGCCTCAAGGCCGGGCTTTGCAGGCGACTTGGCAGCGGATTTGGGGGGCGGCGCGGACGGCGTTTTGGTGTTGGGCATATGAAACCTCGGCAGGTCCGAAAACTCAAAAATTGCAAAAATGGCGGTCGAAAGTGCACCGCAGGGCCAATGCAGGCCGAGCAACGCGAGACGAAAATCCACTCAGCACGCAAGGACCGACGCGGCAAGATGTAGGGCGAACATTTGGTGTGCAACCCTTGCGGTGAGTGACCCTATCCCCACTGGGATGTGCATTGCGCTGGGTCGGCCCGGAGGTGTTGCTGTCGCTCTTGCCTGATCAACCTGATCTTCGACGGCCCGCCGGGCAGGACCCGGACAGCCTCAGATTATAGCCAGCGTCGAATATTTCAAGCGCTGCGGCCGCCTCGCAGACCCAACTCCAGTGCCAGACGCCGACCTTGCAACTGGCGCCAGCGTGTGAGCGCCTGCGGATCGGCGCCGGCCGCCGCCACGGCCTGGCTTTCCTCGGCCTTGATGCGCTCGATCAACAGACGGTCCAGCACATCGCGCAATTCGGCGCTGGCACCAGAACCCAGATCAGCGCCGCTGCGGCGGCTGTCAGACGTGTCCGCGGCGGTGCCTGTCGGCGGTTCGGCCTCGCCTGTCGTTTCGCCAGCTCTCGCCGCGGCCTCGGCACCGGGCAGCAAACGTTCGGCCAACGCTTCGAACGGCAGTCCGCGCATGCCTTCGCGCAATGCCGCCCAGGGTTGTGCGCCATGCTCGTGCAACTGAGCGTCGAGCCAGCAAAACAAGGCGCCATGCGCTCCGGGCAGGGCGCACAACAGGCTTTGCAATTCACCGGTCAGGGCTTCCCATTCGCCGAGATTCGACAACAGCGCACGCGCTGCGACATCGGCACGCGACAACGGTTGCACGCGCCCGCGCACCCCAGGTTTCGATCGCCAGCGGCTGCCGGCGTGCGGGAATGCGCCCGGCATCGGCTCCTCTCGCGTGGCGCCAGGCCGGCCCCTCGCCCCTGCGAAGGCGACATCGGTGCGCGGCCATGCCCCAAGCGATGCCGTGCCCCACAGCGCATCGAGTTCGCGACTGTCCAGTTGGACCAGCTCGGCGATCTCGCCAAGCATCTGACGCTTGAGCGCGCCGGCCGGCAACTGGTGCCACAGCGGGCGTGCCTGGCTGGCCAGGCGTGCCCGTCCCTCGGCACTGGTCAGGTCGCAACCTTCGCGGGCGGCCTCGAGCATGAAGCGGCTGAGCGGTGTGGCGTCGTCGACGCAGCGCGCGAATGCTACGGCGCCCTGGGCGCGAATGAAGCTGTCCGGGTCGTGCTCCCTCGGCAGAAAGAGAAACTTGATGCTGCGCACGTCGTTGGCATAAGGCAGCGCTGCATCGAGGGCCTTGCGCGCGGCGCGCCTGCCGGCGCTGTCGCCGTCGAAGCTGAAGACCACGGCTTCGGTGAAGCGGAACAGCTTGTGCACGTGCTCGCCGGTACAGGCCGTGCCGAGCGTCGCGACGGCGTTGGGAAAGCCCAACTGGGCCAGCGCCACGACGTCCATGTAGCCTTCGGTCACCAAGGCATAGCCGCGTTCGCGCAAAGCCGTTCGGGCCTCATACAAGCCGTACAGTTCGCGGCCCTTGCTGAACACCGGCGTCTCGGGAGAGTTCAAGTACTTCGGTCCGCCACCGCCGGCCTCGGAAGCCGCCTCTGAGGGAACGTCGAAAACACGCCCGCCGAAGCCGATGCACTCGCCCTTGACATTGCGGATCGGAAACATGATGCGTCCGCGAAACCGGTCGTAGCGCTTGCCGTCATCGTCTTCAGAGGTGATGACCAGGCCACTCTCGACCAACAGCGGGTCGTCGTAGGCCGGGAAGACGCCGGCCAGCGTGCGCCAGCCTTCGGGGGCATAGCCCAGGCCGTACTGTCGCGCCACCTCACCGGACACGCCACGCTGCTTGAGATAAGCAATCGCGGCCGGCGCGTCTTTGAGCAGTTTTCGGTACGCGACGCCGGCACGCTCGAGCACATCGCACAAAGTGCTCTGGCGTTCGCGCTCCTGGGTGGCCCGCGCCCGATCCGCGGGCGATGCGTCGTCGGCTGGAACCTGCAGCCCATACTGCTGCGCCAGGTCCTCGACCGCATCGATGAATGCCATGCCGGCGTGCTCCATGAGAAAGCCGATGGCATTGCCGTGCTTGCCGCAACCGAAGCAGTGATAGAACTGCTTGCTTTGGCTGACCGAGAAGGAGGGCGACTTTTCGTCGTGGAAGGGACACAGTCCCATGAAGTTGGCACCGGCCTTTTTCAGCTGCACTGAACGTCCGACAATCTCCACCACGTCGGCACGGGCGATCAACTCCTGGAGGAAAGACTGGGGAATGGTCATGGCGGGCTGGCCAAATTATGCGCAACCGCAGCCGGCATACTGGCCCACTCGCGATAACGCTCGGTATTTCGCGATCTGTCTTTCGCACTCTGTATTTTCCGCCCCCCAATGCCCCCCATGCCGCCCGCCAAGCACCTGGATCCAAACGTCGCCTATCTGCTGCGCCATCCACTGAGATTCCTGTGGGGCGTGTTGCAGGCGTTTCGCGCCAACCAGGGACTGCTCCTGGCCGGCGCGGTGGCCTATTACGCGCTGTTGTCGATCGTGCCGTTGTCGATCGTCAGCGTCATCGCCATGTCGCATTGGGTGGGCCAGGCGGATTTGTTGGGAACCATCGGACGTTATCTGGGATGGCTGCTGCCGGGGCAGTCGGATGCCATCGTCAAGGAGTTGTCGAATTTTCTGGCGCACCGCGACCTGCTCGGACCGGTGCTGCTCCTGACCATGATCTTCTTCAGCTCGCTGGCGTTCACCGTGCTGGAAAGCGCCATGGCAGTGATCTTTCACCATCGGTTGTCGGAAGACCGCAAACGCCATCCGTTGGTATCGGCGGTATTGCCTTACCTGTACATCCTGTTCCTGTGTATCGGCTTGCTGTTGGTCACCGTCGTATCGGGGGCCTTCCAGGTCATCGGCAAGGAGCGCATCGTCGTGTTCGGTGCCGAGTGGTCGCTCTCCGGTGTGTCCGGCGTGTTGCTCTACCTGCTCGGTTTGGGCGGCGAAATCTTCATGCTGACGTCGCTGTATTTCGTCATGCCCGTGGGTCAACTGTCGCTGCGCCGGGCGCTGCTCGGCGGCGTCACCGCGGCCCTGCTGTGGGAGGTGACGCGGCGCGTGCTCGTCTGGTACTTCTCCACGCTGTCCCAGGTGAACGTGGTTTATGGCTCGCTGACCACCGCGATCGTCGTGCTGCTGAGCCTGGAGATCGCCGCCACGTTCGTGCTGTTCGGCGCGCAGGTGATCGCCCAGTACGAGCGCCTCGACCGAACCGGCAGCCCCGATGCACCGCCGGCGCCGGCCGAGCCTCTGGCCGAAATCATCGAAGCGCCCCCGCCGATGTAGGGCCGAAGCCGGCGGAGACCAAAGCGGACTACCGATCCCGAGCCTTTGCAATCTGAATTCAATCGCCCCGCACCACCCCTTCACGCCGCGGATCGGCGCCGCCGAAATACCCGGTTGGCGTCTTCTGGATCGCTTGCAGACCGCTGGTCATGTCCATTTCGCGCACCTCGGCGCCGTGCCCTTTCAGTGCATCCACCGTGGCCGGCAAGAAGCGCTGCTGTTCAAGCAAGCTCGGGCCGTTGAGTGATGCAAAGTTCGGCAGGTCGATGGCCTTCTGCGCGTCGAAGCCCCAGTTGAGCATGCCGTACAAGATCTTCGCGGTGTAATGAATGATCAGGGCACCGCCCGGGCTGCCGCCGCTGGCGACCAAGGCGCCGTTGCCGCCGTCCTGCGCGCGTTGGAAGACCAGCGTCGGCGCCATCGACGAACGCGGGCGCTTGCCGGGCTGCACCCGGTTGGCCACGGGTCGTCCGTCGGCATCGACCGAGGCGAAGCTGAAATCGGTGAGTTCGTTGTTGAGCAGGAAGCCGCCGGGCTTGCCGGTGCCACCGTCGGTAAGTTGCCGCGCGCCGAATGCGTCTTCAATGGTGGTCGTCATGGCGAGCGCGTGGCCGCCACGATCGACGATGCTGATGTGCGAGGTGCCATGTTCGATCTGCTCGTGCATCGGCGCCAAGGCGGAGGGCAGGGTGCCCGGAACGCCAGGCTTGGCCACCTTCATGCTCTGTGCGGCCGGCCCCTGGGCGATCAGTTTGGCACGCTCGGCCAAATAGGCGGGTGCGACCAGGCTCATCCAGCTGCCGCCGGGCGGCTGCACGAAATCGGGATCGGCCACGTACAAGCCGCGATCGGCAAAGGCCAGGCGGGAAGCCTCGGTGTACAGATACAAAAAGTCGGCCGATGGCGTGTTGCCTTTGCTCGGGTCGATGCCCGGCACGAGCGGCAGGGTGTGGGCATCGGTGTTGTTGAGCAGGCCGAGGATCTGCGCCACGGCAATCGCCCCCGAACTCGGCGGCGGCATGCCGCACAGTCGATAGGCGCCTGCGCCACCGGCGGCGTTCTTGGCCAGATAGTCGGTGCAGAAAGCCTCGCGTTTCCTGGCCTGGTAGCCCGACAGATCGGCCAGTGTGAGCAATCCGGGATTGCTCGGATGGTTGCGCACCTTGGCGATGATGGCCTCTGCCACGCTGCCTTCGAGCAGCCCGCGTGAACCTTCCTTCTGGATCCTGCGCAGCACTTCGGCATACGCCGGGTTTTTCAGCAACGTGCCGACAGCCAGCGGTTTGCCTTCAGGATAGAAATAGGCGGCGGCGGCCGAATCCTTAATCAGGTTTTTTTCGTTGCCGAGCAGCGTTGCCAGCCGCGGGCTGACCCGGAATCCGTCTTCGGCCAGGCGGATCGCCGGCTCGAACAACCGACCCCAGGCGAGCTTGCCGTATTGCCGATGCGCCACTTCAAGCATGCGGATGGCGCCGGGCACACCGACCGAGCGGCCGCCGACCACGGCGTCCGGGAAAGCCATCGGCTTGCCGTCAGCGCTCTGGAACAGCTTTTCGTCAGCGGCTGCCGGTGCCATCTCGCGGCCATCGAAGGCTTCGACCTGGCTGCCGTTGTAGTGCAGCATGAAGGCACCCCCGCCGAGGCCGCTCGATTGCGGCTCGACCAGCCCGAGCACCAGTTGCACTGCAACTGCGGCATCGACCGCCGAACCGCCGGCGCGGATCACCTGGTAACCGGCGTCGGTCGCCAGCGGGTTGGCGGCAGCAACGGCAAAGGTGCGGGTGGCCCAGCCTGGCTTCGCCTGGTAGCCCGAAGCGCCTTCTGGTATCGAGGGCGGAACATAGCCGATGCCGGTCGGCGTGGTGCTGCAGGCGGCGACCAGCGCGGCCAGCGCGAGCGCCGCGAAGCGGCGGAAATTGCAAGGTCTCATGCGAAGGCTCCTGATGTCGAGAGGGGGAAGGGTGCCATTGTGAAGCCCGGGTTGAACCGACGCAGGCTCTACCCGCAACCGAAGGCCCGTCACAGCCCTCCTCAACTTTTATCGCGACCTCAATGCTGGCCTCTACCCCGGCTATATCCGGCTTTATCCCGGCGTCTGTCTGACTTCGCGCCAGCCTCTTTGCCTTTTTCTATCGTGGTGCCATGCGGATCGCGCCGTCGAGGCGAATCACTTCACCGTTGAGCATGTCGTTCTCGATGATGTGCCGCACCAGTCGGGCGTAGTCTTCAGGGGTGCCCAGGCGGGATGGAAAGGGCACGCTGGCGGCCAGAGCGTCCTGCACCTCCTGGGGCATGCCGAACAGCATCGGCGTGCCGAAAATGCCCGGCGCGATGGTCATGTTGCGGATGCCGCTGCGCGCCAGGTCGCGGGCGATCGGCAAGGTCATGCCGACGATGCCGCCTTTCGAGGCGCTGTACGCCGCCTGACCGATCTGGCCGTCATAGGCGGCGACGGAGGCCGTGGATATCAACACGCCGCGCTCGCCCGTCGCTTCGGGCGCGTTGCCGCTCATCGCCGCCGCGCACAGGCGGATCATGTTGAAGCTGCCGATCAGGTTGACGGCGATCGCTTTGGTAAACAGTGCCAGGTCATGTGGCCCGTTCTTGCCCACGGTTTTTTCCGCCGGCGCGATGCCCGCGCAGTTGACCAGCCCGAACAGCGCGCCGAGCTTTTGCGCTGCAGCGACGGCGGCCTGCCCGTCGGCTTCTTGGCTCACGTCGCAACGCACGAAACAGCCGCCCATCTCCGCTGCCAGCGCCTGGCCTTTGTCGGCCTGAAGGTCGGCGATCACAACTTTGCCGCCGGCGCCGGTCAACATTCGGGCCGTGCCCTCGCCGAGGCCCGACGCGCCGCCGGTGACGATGAAAACCTTGCCTTCGATCTGCATGGACGACTCCCTGTGTGTAAAAAGGATTATGTGAGCACCAGCACGTGTCGCCGAGCGTGAGCTTGCCCACGGTGTGCTGGCAGCTCACCTCCTGACAGAAGACGTCAGCGGGTTCGATCACATAGTGGTCTGACCACTTGACAGCCTCACGATCGCCTTTAGAATCCGCCGCAGTCGAAAGCCCCCATGTCGGTCAACCCGCTCAAGAACCTGAAGGTCGTTCGGTCCAAACGCATCTACGAGCAGATCGCCGAGCAAATCGAAGCGCTGATTCGTGCGGAGAAGCTGCCGGTTGGGTCGCGCCTTCCGTCGGAGCGTGACCTCGCCGAATTTCTCGGCGTCAGCCGACCGTCGCTGCGCGAAGCCATGATCGCCCTCGAGACGCTGGGGCTGGTTGAAGTGCGCGTCGGCGAGGGCACTGTCGTTGCCAGGCCTCCAGAAGCCAGATCGGCCGCCGCCGTGCTGGCCCGGTCTGATCTGGGACCCGGCCCGTTGGAGCAGTTCGAAGCACGGCGCGCGATCGAGGTGGCGTGTGCGCAACTTGCAGCCCAACGTGCGTCCGAGGCCAACATCGAGCAGATGCAAAACCAGATATCCGGAATTCAAGCGTTGATCCGCCGGGGCGTCAATCCGAAAAATCTGCATCGCCAATTCCATGAAAGCTTGGCCCGGGCTTCCGGCAATTTGCTGTTCGTGAAGATCGTGTGCGAGCTCTGGGACTATCGGGCGCAACCGATGTGGGAATTGTTGTGCAAAAAGGTGGACAACCCGGAGAGCTGGAACACCGGCGTCGCCATGCGAATTGAACTCGTCGAATACCTGCGTCAGCGAAATTCGGAAATGGCCGGTCGAGTGATGTCGAAGCATTTCGACCGGGTCGGTAAAATGTACTTCGGCTGAGCCCACGCGAATCAAAAATCAACCCGTCAATCAAGGAGAACATGATGAAACGCATGAACAAAGTTATTTTGGGTGTCGCCATCGCCGCATTCGCCTTTGCTGCGGTGGCCGCCGACGGTCAGAAGACGGTGACGATGTGGACCTTTCTGGATCCCGCAAAAGCCGGCGGACGCGACGAAGCACTGGCGAAGATCATAGCCGCGTTCAAGTTGAAAAATCCAACCATCGACGTGAAGGTCGAGCCACAGGTGTGGACGACGTTGGCAGAAAAGTTCGTTCTGGGTCATGGTGCCGGGAACGCGCCTGACATCGGATGGGTGAACGCTGAAAATCTGGGGCTGGTTCTCAACTCGGACGCTTCTGCGGATTTGGGACCGCTCATCACCCAAAGGTGGGATGCGGGGCGCCGCGACGACATGGTCAGTCCGCAGGCCTTGGAAGCCGTGACTGTCAAGAGCAAGGTCAAGGCACTGCCGATCATGGCAATCACCTGGGTCATGATGTATCGCAAGGATTTGTTCGACAAAGCCGGTCTCACTGTTGCCGACATCTCGACTTGGGACGGCGTGACCAGGGCCGCCAAATTACTCACAAAAGACAACAATGGAGACGGCAAGATCGACGTGTACGGCATCGGTTTGGGTCTGGCGCAAGAGCGATTTTCTGCAACGCCCGCGCTCTTTGCATCGGTTCAGGACAATGGGGGATTGTTCAAGGCAGGTTGCACGCCACTGCTCGACACCAAGGCAACGGCCGACGCGATCAAGATGCAGGCAGACTGGATCACCGACGCGAAAGTGGTTCCGCGCGAAGCGCTGGCCATGACGTCCGACGACGCCATCGAGCAGTTCACGGCAGGGAAATACGCGATGCAGATCATTGCCAACAGCCGATTCGAACGCATTCAGAAGGAAGCAGTCGGCTGGGATGCGGCAAAGCTCGGCATCGCGCCCATTCCGAGCACGGTCAAAGGGAAGGTGGGTCCACATCTGCTGACCGGGTGGTTCGCCGCGGTTTCTGAAAGTTCAAAGAACAAACCTGAAGCTGCAAAGTTCGTCGACTTCATGACCAACTCGGACAGCGCGAAGCTTTGGACTGTGATGGGTGGGCAGGTACCGATGATGAAATCGGTCGCTGTGCAGCCAGAAATGCAAACGCCGGCGACTTCGAATCTGAAGCAGGTGGCGGAGCTGATGAAGGAAACCGGCAGCTACATGCCCGGCGCCTGCAATTGGTCTCGAACCCTGGCCGACTTCAATCTGGCAACGCAAAAAGTCGTGCTCGGCAAAGCCGATGCGACGGGCGCGGCGAAAGAAATGCAAAAGGCAACCGCCGACCGTCAGGACGTCCAACGCTGAAGGATGGTTGCGCGCCGGATCCACCTGAAGCACGATCAGCATGCGCAAATCGGACGCGAGGACCGCCTATGCAATGTTTTTGCCAGCGATCCTCGTTGAGACGATCCTTGTCGTCGCGCCGCTGTGCATCGGATTTTGGTACAGCCTCAACAACGTACGCTTTTTCCAGATCAAGGGTTTTGTTGGCTTCGACAACTATCTGACCATCCTGACATCGGCCGCCGTGCTGAACAGTCTCGTGGTGACGACGATATTTTCTTTCGCTGCGCTGTTTTTCACATTTGCAGTCGGTTTTGGATTGGCTTTATGGCTCAAGCAGGATTGTGCGACCAACACGGCGCTCAGGGCCATTGTTTTGATTCCTTACATGATCGCCATGTTGGTCGGGTCGATGCTACTTAAATGGATATATGCACGGGAATCTGGAATATCACCGATGATTTTGGGCGCTTTCGGAATGGGAGAAGTCAGCATTCTGGCCGA
>JBDSYU010000124.1:0-12022 GCA_039925525.1 Variovorax sp. | reverse complement strand
CGGCAGATTCGCCGCATGCGAGTTCGATCTGCGGACAGGTGTCGCGGGCATCCATCCCGGCGAACAGATCGCGCAGCGGCAGCAACATGGCGCTGACCGCCTCGGGCAGCACCGGGCACACCCGCATGTCGGCGACAAAACTGCTTTTGCGCTCATGAAAGCCGATCAGCACCGTGCCCTTCTTGGCGACGTGGCGCACCGACAGGCGGGCCCGATGGCGGTAGTGCCAAGCCGGACCCTCCAGTGGGCGCATCACCTGCTGTGGCTTTACACGTGCCAGGTGCCACAGCGCATCTTCGAGCACACGCTGCTTCACCGCGACCTGCGCTGCCGGCTGCAGATGCTGCATCTTGCAACCGCCACACGCGCCCGGATGCAAACCGAAATGCGGGCAACCCGGCTGCACCCGTTGCGCCGACGCGCAAGCGATCTCGGTGGCAACGCCCTGCTCCCACTGAGCCTTTTTGCGCAAGACGCGAAGGCGCGCCTTCTCACTCGGCAGGGCACCTTCGATGAACACCGTTTTGCCGTCCGCGCGGTGGGCGACGCCCTGGGCGTCGAGGTCGAGCGACTCTATGTCGAGCCACTCGGCTTCGTCAGCTGACGAGGCGCTGTCGCTTGTCATCTTGCGATCCTCACCAGCGGGCATGAGCCGCGTGGCGTGCTCCTATTCAACGCGGCGGCAGGTAGCGTACGGGATCGACCGGCTCGGCAGCGCGGCGAATCTCGAAATGCAGCTTCACGCGAGTGGCGTCGCTTGCACCCATCTCGGCGATCCTCTGCCCTTTTTGGACCGCCTGCTTGTCCTTGACGAGCAGCGTCTTGTTATGACCGTAAATGCTGAGGAACGGCGGCGTGTGCTGGATGATGATGAGGTTGCCGTAGCCGCGCAGCGCGCCGGCATACACCACCTTGCCGTCGGCGGCCGCGACCACCGAATCGCCTGACTTGCCGGCGATGTCCAGGCCCTTGTTCTTCGACGGATCGAAGCGGGCGACCAGCGCACCTTCGGCCGGCCAGATCCAGTTGACGCCGCCGTCGTTCTTGTTCGCGCCAGCCGCCTTGTCTGCCTGGTCCATCTTGTCGGCCAGGCTGCGCGTATCGCTCGGTCGGGCATTCGCCACCGCTGTGTCGTTCGCGAGGGCCGTCTCGGCAGCCCTACCGGTGGTCGCACCGATGGCCGCCGCTGGCGCAGTCGATCCCGTGGCCGCGGTGGCGGCCGCAGACGGGAGTAGGGGCGTAGAACCCGCAGCGACGCCGGGCGGCGTCAAACGCAGCACCTGTCCGACCTCGATGCGATCGGGATTGTCGACGTTGTTCCAGCGCGCAATGTCGCGCCAGCTGATCCGCGTCTGCGCACCGATGCGCAACATCGAATCGCCCGGTCGCACCGTGTAGAAGCCTGGTGTCGCCTCGCCATCGGTCGGCGTTGACTGACCGCGAGCAGCTTCGCTACCACCGGCCATGGCTGGCCCCCGAATCATCGAGCCCCGATCTTCAACTGGCACCGTCGGCTTGCGCGTGGCACATCCGGTGACGACAAGCGCCAGCATCAGTGTGGCCAGACCCACGACTCGGCCAGGCCTGCCGAATCCGGCGCTCACCCCTCGCGCGTGCGCCTTACCTTCCAGACGGCGCCTCGCGTCAAAACCCTGCATGTGTCGTCCCTTCAAGCAATGCCGGATTTTAGGGGGACAAAGTGCACCGCTTCGAGCACGCGCCGCTCGATGCCACGGCGCGTCCTGTCGATCACCACCAACGCATGCCCGCCGTTCTGGCACGCCGCCGGCGCCACGATGCGCCCACCCAGCGCCAACTGCTCGATCCAGCATTCAGGCACCGCGTTGCCGCCGGCAGCAGCGATGATCGCCGCGTAGGGCGCGCCTTTGGCAAAGCCAAGCATGCCGTCGCCGAGCAGCAGATGCAGGTTGGCGATGCGCAAGGTGCGAACGTTGGCACGGGCCTTGTCGTACAGCGCGCGCAGGCGCTCGATGCTATGGACCTCGGTCGCCAGCCGACTCAGCAATGCCGCCTGATAGCCGCATCCGGTGCCGATCTCCAGCACCCGACCAAGCGGCGCCGTGCCGCGCCCAATGCCTGCGCGCGTCGTGCCACCGCCCGGCCCCGATGTTGCCCCCGGCGCTGCCCCACCATCGGCCGCGCCGAGCAGCAGTTCCAGCATGCGCGCCACCACGTTGGGTTTGGAAATGGTCTGACCCAGGCCGATCGGCAAGCTGGTGTCTTCGTAAGCCTGGGTGGCCAACGCACTGTCGACGAAACGATGTCGCTCGACCTCTCGCATCGCTTGCAGCACGCGCGCATCGCTGAGGCCTTGCGCCGCGAGCCTGTCAACCATACGGTCGCGGGCGCCGGCAAAGCCCTGCGAGTCGGCGCCCGCCGCGCCGAGCGGCTGACGCTCGCTTGGGGCTGCGCCGGCCTTGCCCGGTGACAGCGCGGTCGCCGGTCTCGCGTCCGGCCGAACGACGGGCATTGGCGTTTGCGCCGGGCCCAATGGTCTCTTTGCGCCGTCGGGAGGCCATTGCACGGGAAAGGTCGGACGGCGGGGATTCATGCCGGCCATCGTCAGTGGCGCCTTCCGATAAAGGCGACCGCCGCAAGTGCGTGCTTCACGCGGCCGGGCCGCTCGTGTCGAAGCGCGCCGTTGCCGCCCATTGCGCCAGGCTCTTGTGCTCGGTCAGATCGATCTGCAGCGGCGTGAGCGCCACATGGCCCTCGGCGGTGGCGTGAAAATCGGTGCCTTCACCGCCATCACGCGCACCGCCGGCGGAGGCAATCCAGTACATGGTGTCACCACGCGGGCTGGTTTGTGTGATGACTTTTTCGGCCGCATGGCGGCGCCCCAGGCGGCAGACCTTGATCGGCTTCAATCGATCCAGTGGCTGATTGGGGACGTTGACGTTGAGCAGGAAGGTCGGCCCATCGAGCAACTGCTGCTGGCGAATCCGCTCGACCAGCTGCCGCGCCACTTGCGCGGCCGCATCGACATGGGCCCAGCCCTTTTCGATTTGCGACACCGCGATCGCCGGGATGCCGAACAGGTAGGCTTCCATGGCCGCGCCCACGGTGCCGGAATAGATGGTGTCATCGCCCATGTTGGCGCCGTTGTTGATGCCCGAGATCACCAGATCCGGCCGGTAATCCAGCAACCCCTTGAGCGCGATGTGAACACAGTCGGCGGGCGTGCCGGTGACGTAGCGGAAACCGTTATGCGCCGGGAAGACATAGAGCGGCGCCGCCAGCGTCAGCGCGTTCGACTTGGCGCTGTTGTTGTGTTCCGGCGCGATCACCTCGACCTCGATACCGGGCATTGCGGCGATCGCCTTGTGCAGCGCGACCAGCCCGGGCGCCTGAAAACCGTCGTCGTTGGAAAGCAGAATTTTCATGGCCTCGAAGCCGGGCATTCTAGTGGCGCGCGCTGCCGCGACCTATCATCGCGCCAACGCCCGGGCTGCATGGCGCACGACCGCGGCAAACGATGGAGAACGGAGCATGCACGCCTGGCTTTGTGAAAATCCCACGGGTGTCGACGCCCTGACATGGAAGGAAATGCCGACGCCGCAGCCGGGCGCCGGCCAGGTCCGAGTGGCCATCAAGGCGGCGAGCCTAAACTTTCCGGACGCCTTGATCGTGCAGAACAAATACCAGTTCAAGCCGACGCTGCCGTTCGTCCCTGGTTCGGAGTACGCCGGCGTCATCGAAGCGCTTGGCGAAGGCGTCAGGCATCTGCAGGTGGGCCAAACGGTGGCGTGCCTCACCGGCACCGGCGGCTTTGCAACACATGCCATCGCTCCGGCGGCCGTGTGCATGCCATTGCCGGAGGACTTTCCGCCGGAAGATGGGGCCGCTTTCATCATGACCTACGCCACATCGCACCACGCGCTCCTCGATCGCGGCCAACTGCAGTCCGGCGAGAGCGTGTTGATTCTCGGCGCGGCCGGTGGCGTCGGCACCGCCGCCATCCAGATTGCCAAAGCCGCCGGCGCCAAAGTCATCGCTGCAGCGTCGAACCACGATAAGTGTGCACTTTGCGCCAGCCAGGGCGCCGACATGACCATCGATTACTCGAAAGCAACCGCCCTGTCGGGATTTCGTGACGCCATCAAGGATGCCACCGGGGGAAAAGGCCCCGACGTGATCTACGACCCTGTTGGCGGCGATTTGGCCGAACCGGCGTTTCGCTCGATCGCCTGGCGCGGACGCTACCTGGTCGTCGGCTTCGCGGCGGGCCCGATACCGGCCCTGCCGTTCAACCTGATGCTGCTCAAAGGCGCGTCGGTGGTCGGCGTGTTCTGGGGCGATTTCGCCAAACGCGAACCCAAAGCGCAGGCCGCACTGATGGCGCAATTGACCGACTGGTACCGCAAGGGAAAAATCAAGCCGGTCATTGACCAGAAACTGCCCATGAGCGAATTGAAAAGCGCTTACAGCCGCCTGACATCTCGTGCCGTCAAGGGAAAACTGGTGTTGATGAACTGAAGGCTTTGCGCCGCAATAGAGCGGCGCCGAGCGGGCGCCTTCGCAGCAGCAATTGCCGCGTCAGCCTGGATTCGCGGCTCGACGCCGCTCCTCCGTTGGCCGCTGATTCGTTACTTGATTTCGTAATCCGAAAGAGACTTGCCGGCGGCCAACGCCGCTGTGACCCAGCGCGGCTTGCGACCGCGGCCACCAGACCAGGTTTCGCCCGCGGGGCCACGGTATTTTGCAACGCCCGGCGTCGAGGCAGCGCCAGCGCCCTTGCTGCGCCGCTTCCCGGCGCCGCCGCGTCCGCTCAACTTCAGATCGGATGCAGAAATTCCATGCTCAGCAATCTTTTTGCGCATCTCGGCGATGACACCGCTTCGTTCCTGTTGGCGCAGCGCCTCCGCCTTCTGCCGCAATTGGGCAATTTGCGCATCGTGCTGTTGAATCTGCGAATTGATGTCGGCAAGCGTCGAAGATGAAGCCATTGTTGTTGTCCTTGATTTGGAGCGGTAATTCTAATTGAGCAAAAGCGGCGCGCAAGAGGCCAACACATGGAAATACCTAAAAATTTTGCTCGCCCCAGGAATCTCCCATGCGCCGAAGCTCTGGCAGCACAGAACCGGCGCTGCGACGGTCAACTCTTGCAAATGCTTGTGAGCGCGTGCATGCGCGAAATCCAGATTTCGACGCGCGGACGGTTTCGTTGGGGTGGCTGATGGGACTCGAACCCACGACGACCAGAATCACAATCTGGGACTCTACCAGCTGAGCTACAGCCACCACGAAGCGACGCATTGTAGCGATAAAGAACGCCCTGAAGCGGTACGCTGCCAAGGGTCTTGGCGATGACTCGACCGTAGCCGCGGGGCCCTGTCAGCGGGGCGCCGAGCTGGTATCCTCCGCCCCGCGATTGGCCCTCAAAGTCGATGGCATAGGCACATCGACCTTGACGCCGAGCCGATCGCGCAAGAGCTTGTAGTAGGCGTCGCTTTCGGCTGTCGCCAACAGCCGGACCACCTGCGCACGCTCTTGCGCAGCCCGGTCTTCAGGCAGCGCGGCTGCTTCGATGTTCTTGTTGACGCGCACCACGGCGTAACCTTCAGCGCCCAAGTCGACACCAGCCCAGACAGGCAGCTTGGCCGTATCGCTGCGCAGCGCCGCCTCCAGCAATGGCAGCGGCTGGTTGGCCGTGTTGCGCCGGGAGACCACCACCGGCGGCTCCAGTTTGGCAGCGGCGGGGTCGGCTTCCCAGGCCTTCAACTTGGCCATTCCCTCGGCCTCGGCTGCCTTGGCGAAACGTGCATCGAGCAGGCTCTTTTGTACCTCGTCCTTGACGTCGGCCAACGGCTTCGTATGGGCTGCCGAGAAGCGCTCGATGCGACCGGAGGCGAGTTGGCTGGCGCCGAGATCGATGGCTTCGGTGTTGTGCTTCTTTTCGAGCGAATCCGGCGAAAACAATGCCGCCAAGAAACTTCGGCTGGTTAGAGCGGCCAAGGCGGGCGACGCGCCCTTGGCGTCGGCGGTCGGCACACGTCCAAGATTGTCGGCACGCTGAATCTGCAGGCCCAGTTTGTCGGCCGCCGGCTTCAGGCTGTCGGGTTCCTGATAGACCAGATCCCTGAAGGTCTCGGCCGCTTTGCTGAACTCGGCCGGCGCGCGTTGCGTTCGGATGTCGTTTTCAACCTGTGCGCGCACCTGCGTCAATGGTGCGATGCTGCTCGGACGAATGTCCGTCATCTCGATGACGTGGTAGCCGAAATCGGTCTTGACCACGGCCATGTCGCCCTTGCCCATGCTGAACAGTGCGTCGTCGAATGGCTTGACCATCGCACCGCGCTGCACGAAATCGAGATCGCCACCTTTCTCGCCTGAGGCCGGATCCTGCGATTGCGTGCGCGCCAGATCGGCGAACCGCGTCGGGTCCTTGCGGACCTCGGCCAGAAGTTGTTCGGCTTTCGCCTTGGCCTTGGCCTGGTCGGCTGCCGGTGCGTCCGGCGCCATCGCAATCAGGATGTGGCGCGAGCGGCGCTCTTCGGGAACGCCGTAGCGCGTCTTGTTCTGCTCGTAATACCCGGCGACATCGGCGTCGCTCAAGGTCATTTTCTTTTTGACGGCATCCAGATCCAACACTACATACTGTGCGTCAACCTGATCGGGTACCGCAAAATCGGCCAGGTGCGCGTCGTAGTAGCGCTTGAGCTCTTCATCGCTCACCTCCACGTCTTTGCGATAGTCCGCCGGTTTAAAGCGCGCCACCTGAATTTCCCGTTGATCGTAGATGGCGCCAAGCGCGGCTTCGGCTTGCGGGCGGCTGACAAAAGCCGAGTCGGCGATGCCGGCGACAACCTGCTGCGTCGCCAATTGAGAACGCAGTTGCGCTTCGTATTGCTCGGGCGTTTGCCGGGTCGCCAGCTCGAAGCTGCGGCGGTCGAACTTGCCGTCAGCATTTCGAAACTGCGCCAGAGCCGGGTCTTCGCTGAATAGCCGCGTCAGTTGTTGATCGGGCACCGTGACCAGGGCCGCGGCCGCGGCATGCGCGAGCACCCGCTCGCGCACCATTTGCTCGAGCGTCAGGTAGCGCGCCACGTCGCTGTCGAGCGTGCCGGGATCGATGCTCGGGTTCTGCTCGCGGATGCGATCGATCTCCTGGCGATGGCGTGCATCCCAAGCCTGGCGGCTGATGGGTTCGTCACCAATGCTGGCAACGGTGTCGACGCCGCCGGTCGAGTTGGTGTAGCGCTCCACGCCGAACAACACGAATGACGGGATGACCAGCAGGAACAGGACCACAAGCATCAGCTTGTTGTGCTTGCGGATGAAATCAAACATGGTTTGCCGTTTATGAGACTGCGGGCTGCCACCTGCAGCCATTCAAAAAAAAGGCGAGCAATGGGCCCGCCTTGAACATCGTGTGGTGGGTGCTGACGGGTTCGAACCGCCGACCTACGCCTTGTAAGGGCGCCGCTCTACCAACTGAGCTAAGCACCCACGGGAGATCTGCTCATCAATTCAGTGCGTCCTTCAAAGCCTTGCCGGGACGGAACTTCGGAATTCTGGCGGCCTTGATTTTAATCGCCTCGCCGGTCTTCGGATTGCGGCCGGCGCGTGCCGCCCGTTTGCCGACGACGAAAGTGCCGAAACCAACCAAAGAAACCGCCCCACCTTCCTTCAGCGTGGCGCGCACGGCCCCGATCGTCGACTCGAGGGCGCGCGTGGCCGCAGCCTTCGAAATGTCCGCGTCTGTTGCAATGTGCTCGATCAACTCAGTTTTGTTCACAAGGGCCTCTCGTCAGGAAGGAATAACGGCCATTACAGCCAATCGGCTTGCCGCGTGTCAATACGACAAGTCCCGGTTGACAGGCGGCGTGACGCGGTGGCGCATGTCAGATCGTCTCGGCGATCGCGCGGCCCATATCTGCCGTACCTGCGGTTCCGCCGATGTCGGCTGTGCGCGGCGCACCGCTTGCCGGCGCCAGCGCCGCCTCGATCGCACGCAGTATGGCGTCGTGGGCATCTTTGTGGCCGAGGAAGTCCAGCATCATGGCGCCGCACCAGATCTGACCGATCGGATTGGCGATGCCTTGGCCGGCAATATCGGGCGCGGAGCCGTGCACCGGCTCGAACAGCGACGGCGTCGTGCGCTCCGGATTGAGATTGGCACTGGGCGCAATGCCGATGGTGCCCGTGCAGGCGGGGCCGAGATCGGACAGGATGTCGCCGAACAGATTGCTCGCCACCACCACATCGAAGAAATCCGGCCGCTGCACGAAGTGCGCGGTCAGGATGTCGATGTGGAACTTGTCCAGCACGACGGCCGGATAGGCCTTGGCCATCTCGGCCACGCGCTCGTCCCAATACGGCATCGTGATGGATATGCCGTTGGATTTGGTGGCACTGGTGAGGTGCTTCTTCGGGCGCGACTGCGCCAATTCGAAGGCGAAGCGCAGCACCCGGTCGACGCCGATGCGCGACATCACCGTCTCCTGCACGACGATCTCGCGCGCCGTGCCCTCGTACATGCGCCCACCGATGCTCGAGTATTCGCCCTCGGTGTTCTCGCGCACGATGTACATGTCGATCTCGCCCGGCGCGCGGGCCGAGCCGTCGCGCCGCACCACCGGCGCGACGATGCCGGGCATAAGCCGCGCCGGTCGCAGGTTGATGTACTGGTCGAACTCGCGCCTGAACAGCAGCAACGAGCCCCACAACGAGACATGGTCGGCGATCTTCTCGGGCCAGCCGACGGCTCCGAAATAGATGGCGTCGTGGCCGCCGATCTGCTTCTTCCAATCGTCGGGCAACATCTTGCCGTGGCGGGCGTAGTAGTCCCAACTGGCGAAGTCGAAGTGATCGAAGACCAGTTCGATACCGAACCGGCGTGCCGCAGCGTCGACGACGCGGATGCCCTCGGGCATGGTCTCCTTGCCGATGCCGTCACCGGCAATGACAGCGATGCGATGTTTGCTCATGCGTGTGTATCAGGGTTGTTGTTCGAGGCATCACTGCCTGAAGAATTGCAGGGCTTCGCGCACGATCTCGGCCGGCGCTTCTTCGGGCATGTAGTGTCCGCAAGCCAGCGCCTGTCCCGAAACATCGAGCGCACGCTCGCGCCACAAGGCCAGCACGTCGAAACATTTGCCGATGATGCCTTCCCCGCCCCACAGGATGCGCAGCGGTTGCGCAAGGCGCAGGCCCGCCGCCACATCTTCGCGATCGTGCACCAGGTCGATGGTCGCCGCGGCGCGGTAGTCCTCGCACATCGCCGCCGCGCTGCCGGGCAGCGAAGCGCAGCGCACGTACTCGGCCAACGCTTCCGGCGCAAAGGCATCGAGGCCGGCGTGACGCGCGCCCATCAGGCTGCGCACATAGCGCCCCGGATCGGATTCGATCAGTGCCTCGGGCAGCGGGGGTGGCTGGATGAGGAAAAACCAGTGCCAGTAGGCGCGGGCGAATGCTTCGTCCGTGCCTTCGTACATCGCCAGCGTCGGCGCGATGTCCAGCAGCATCAATCGCGTGACGGCGCTCGCATGGTCAGCCGCCAGCCGGTGCGCGACACGCGCCCCACGGTCATGCGCGAGCACCTGGAATTGGTCGAAGCCGCAATGGCGCATGACGGCCATCGCATCGAGAGCCATCTCCCGCTTGCTATAGGCGCCATGTCCCACATCGGCTGCAGGGCGCGCCGAGTCGCCGTAGCCGCGCAAGTCCATCAGCACGACGCTGAAACGCTCGGCCAGTTCAGGCGCCACGCGATGCCAGATCGCGTGCGTCTGAGGATGGCCATGCAACAGCAGCAACGCCGGACCTTGCCCGCTTCGGCGCCCGTGCAGGGCAACGTCGTCGCGCTGGGCATCGAAAGATTCAAAGTTGTCGAACATTGCCTGGGAACTTGCGCCTCGCAACCATTGCTTTTTTGCGGCAATGTAGCGCCTTATTGTTTGGGGACATGCGCTTATTTTGCTTCACCCGGAGGTCAGGGTCGCAGTCGCCGAAGTGCCATGGCAGCACCCCAGTCCGAAGCTTTACGCTTTGCTCATGGCAACGTCGGCGCCGGGCGTGCGCCGCGCACCACGAGCCAGACACCGGCCACCGTCATGGCGACGCCGGCCAGCGTCAGCAGGGTCAGGGGCTCGCGAAACAGCAGCCAGGCCATTGCCGCGGTACATGGCGGAACCAGATAAAGCAGGCTGGTCACGGTGGTGGCGCTGCCGCGCTGGATCAGCATGTACAAGAGCGAACTCCCGCCCACCGACAGCACCAGCACCGACCAGGCCATGGCGCCGATGGACTCGACATTCCAAGCGATGGCACCGGTTTCAAAGGCGGCCAACGGCAGCGTCACGGCCAGCGCAGCCAACTGCTGGACCAGGTTGGCACTGCGCACGTCGCATGGCGCGACGAAACGCTTTTGATACAGCGTGCCGGCGGTGATCGACAGCAAGGCGATGAGCGCCAGCGTCATCGTCGACGTGTTGACTTCGCCGCCGTTTTCCAGCTTGCGCCAGACGACCAGCACCAAGCCGGCCAAGCCGAGCAGCAACCCGGCCCACTGGCGCCGCGTCACTGCGCTGCCACGCGCCGCCAGCCACAGGGCAGTCAGCACCGGCTGTACGCCGACGAGAAGCGCAACCAGTCCGGATCCCATGCCGGCGCGCACGGCCGACCAGACGCCGCCAAGGTAGCCGGCCTGCATGAGGAGGCCGGTGACGGTCAGGTGGCCCCACTGCGCGCGATCCTTCGGCCAACGCACGCCCGCCGCGAAGACCCAGGCCGCGAAACAGCCGGCCGTGAGCGCATAGCGGATCGTCAGGAACTCGAGCGGCGGCGCATGCGGCATGCCGTAGCGCGCCACGATGAAACCCGTGCTCCAGATCAGCACGAAGATCAGCGGCATGGCTCGCAGCCAGCGGGTGGGCGACGTCTCGCCGGCTCCGGCGGAGGCTAGCGCCTCATCACTCGCCTCGCCACTGCCCTCGCCACTCGCATCGCTTACGCGGGCGCTGATCATGAAGCGCGGGCTCGAATTTCCGGAATGGCTTTTTGCAGGTAATAGATCATCGACCAGACCGTGAGGATGGCCGACGCCCAGATCAGCCAGCGGCCCCAGCGTGCCGTGTCGATAAGGCCCAACAACACGTCGTGGTAGAGCAGGAACGGTATCGCCACCATCTGCACCACGGTCTTGACTTTGCCAACCCTGTGCACCGCGACGCTCTTGCTGGCGCCGATCCGCGCCATCCATTCGCGCAGGGCCGAGATGGCGATCTCGCGCCCGATGATCACGAAGGCTACCAGCGCACCGACGCGATCAAGCTGAACGAGGATGAGCAGCGAGGCGCACACCAGGAACTTATCGGCAACCGGGTCGAGAAAAGCACCGAACGACGAGGTCTGGTTGAGCTTGCGCGCCAGGTAGCCGTCGGCCCAGTCGGTCAGGGCCACCACGATGAAGAGCGCGGTCGCCACCAAATTCTTGGTGGCGATGTTTCCATCGAGATAGAACACGCCGACGATAAGCGGGATCGCGACGATGCGCGCCCAAGTTAACAGGGTGGGCAGATTAAAAAACATTCGGGCATTGTGCCGAACTTCTTTGCGGCGGACCGGTATTACACCGATCCGCGCTGAATCATTGCGCGTCGAGCGTGCGCGGCTTGAAGCGCTTGTCGTCGTTGAAGAGGAAGGCTTCGGCAAACTTCCAGGGCTTGGGCAGCCTCGACACATCACCAAACGGCGCCGCACGCTTCACTGCGTCGATCGCCATTTGCGTGGTCTCGGGCGCCTGGCTCGGGCGACGCATGATGTCGATGTTCTTGAGGCTGCCATCGGCGTGGAGCTCCATCTCGAGCACCGGAATGGCCAGCAGCATCTGCTGCGGTTTGCCCGTGTAGCTGCCATTGGGGTTGGCCGCGACCATGCGCTTGGTCGCTTGCAGCTTGAACTCGTTCCAGTTCTTCGACGCAGTCGGTGCCGGCAGCCTGATCGACCCCAGCGCTGACGGTGGCGCCACCGGCTCCGCAGCGCGGGCGGGCGCGGGGGC
>JBDSYU010000123.1:0-32112 GCA_039925525.1 Variovorax sp. | reverse complement strand
ACTGAAAGCGTCGCGGCGCCAATACTCAGGTGGGCAACCGCCCGAACCCCGTAGTCGAGCTTGACGATCGGGTGAACGCGTCGAGTAGGCGCCAATGCTTCGCCCGCCGATACTTCGGCCACGCCGCTGATCGTGGCAGTCATTGACGTGACGCTGATGGAAGCACGCGCTTTGACCCCTGACAACGAGGAGAGTGAAAGTCGGTTAGGACTGGCCGATGACGACGCTGGCGTGGCAAGTTGGCAAGTTTCAGGGCGGCCGTCGATGGCACAAAAGTGTACACCGGCACGCCATATTGGCAATGGAGCGCAAGACATCGGTCCAAGCAGCGCAGTTCGCACGGCGCCGCCCGATGCGTTCAGGATCACGTCAATGATGATAAGAGGCGCCGCGCCTAGTTCTCAGCGGCCGAGTTCTTGCCCGACACTGTGTCGGCTGCTGCACCCGAAACACTTGCTGGACCGGCTTGTGGCGTGCTGATAGACTTATTTTGGGTCGCTTTGCCAATTGGCGTTCTTCGGTCTGTGTCCCATGATCCCAATCGTTTCACACAAGCCAGTGATCGTTCGCCGCGTGCACTTACCTGACGCGCAGGCAATGCGTGAGTTCGTCTCCGGCCTGAGTGTCGGCTCACGGCGCAACCGCTTTCATGGCAGCGTCAGCAGCGTGTCTCCGGCCCTGTTGCAAATGCTGATTTCGGCCGACGGCGAGGCGCACGCCGCCTGGATCGCCTGCATCTGGGGCGAGCATGGAGAAGAGATCGTCGGCGAAGCTGTGTGGGTTCTGACTGATCCGCAACGCCGTTCGGCCGAACTGGCGATCAGCGTGCGCGATGACTGGCACGGAACCGGCGTCGCCGACAGCCTGATGCTCACATTGCTACAGGCGGCTCGCGACATGTCTATCTGCGAACTCTACGGCGACGTTCTGAAAGGCAACGCCCGCATGCTGGCGTTCATGCGTCGCCATGGCATGGAGCCAGGCATCTTCGATCCGCCTGAAGACGGTGGGCTGGTCCGTGTTGGCTGCCAGTTCCAAAGGGCAGCGACCCTACCCGACGAAAGCTGGTGGACACGGTTTTCTTCTCGGTGGCTTTAGCAAAACTCTGAACCAGCAACCGCAGTGTCCCTCAGTTCTCGCCTTTGTTTGCTCGATAGAAAGACGCGACAAGTTTCGTCGCTGACACTTTTGCATTCGCTGGCGATTGCACTGAGCGATGACGGGCTTCGACTGGTGCGGACGGCATGATGCGGCACTTTCCTTCACATTGAGCACACAGGCAGCGGGATGCACTTCACCAAAGCCGTCTTGCCGTTCGGCTCAGCAAAGATCGAGGCGATCACACGACGGAGCCAGCCATGTCCGGAATCGCGGTGCATGCGTTCGTATCATCCTGTGCAGCATCATCTTCATTGGACAGGTAGCCTGCGCGCCAGCCAGCATTTCGTTTGGCGAGCAAAGACTCCTGCGTAGAGGTAGGGAAAGTCATCATGAACGTCAACAGCATCGAAGCCAGCCAACTCACGAGCGGCGGCAGCAGCGTGTCGCTGGACAAGCTCATCGGCCGCGGACTTCCGTCCGGCGCCACGTTGCCTGGGACGGAAATCGAGCAGTTCTATCAGGCGGTGAGCAATTTCGTTCACACCTTCGACTTCAAGGTCGGCGACAGGGTTGTGTTTCTCGCCGACAAGCTGCTCGATCCGCGCGTGATTTCGGCGATCACCGGCCTGGCGGCGGCGCGCGGTATCACGCCGGTGATGGTGATGACGCACACCACCAACATGATGGAGATTCCGGACGACGTCAAACCGATTCTGGAGAAGGCCACCTTTGTCGTCTCCACCTGGTTTTGTTCTGCCTGGCACCCCTACTGCATTGCCCTGCGGCGCGACAAGGGTCAGCGCTGGGTCAAGATCACCTTCTTTCGCAACCTGGATTTGCTCAACACGCCACAGGCACGTTTCCCGACCGAACTGGTGGGCGAGCTGATACGCGCCACCGCGGCACGCTTCCCACGCGGCAAGGACTGCGCGCTGAAGTTCAGCGATTCGCGCGGCACTGACTTGGTAATTCCACTCACTGCACGGATGGTCGACAAAGCTATGACCACCAACCGCTGGAAGGGCGAAGTGCTGGCGACCAGCCCTGGCGCCTATGTGCACTACCTGCCGACGCACGGGCCCAATCTGTACGAGCCGGGTCCCATGCTTGACGACCCGGACCAGAGGGTTGCCATCACGGGGACTGTGTATGCGCAGTGGGCAGTCGGGTTCGAGACGCCGTTTGGCGAAAACATCGGCGTGCGCTTCGAGAACAACCGCATCACGGATGTGTCGGGCGAATCAGCCGAGGCGGCGGTTCTGCGCGAGATGCTGATCGGCGGGATGCTGATCGAGCTGGGCTGCGGCTTCAATCCGAAGTGGCCGCGCCACTTGATTTATCCGGCCGGATCAAATTCACCCGGGGCGCTGCATTTCGGCATCGATCTGGTAAAGCCGGCGGATTACATCAAGAAAAAAATGCCAAGCTGGGAGGAGCCGCCCGTACATGTGGACCTCGTCACCTTCGACAGCACCGTCGATGCTGGCTCCAATCGCCTGGTCACCGACGGCTTTCTCGAAGCGCTGCGCGACGACGCAGTCATCGCCATGGCGGCGCGCTATGGCGAGCCGGTGGACCTGCTGCAGAACTGGCCGGACTAGGCCCTTGTCCGCACATAAAAAGACAGCCCTGCGCTGCGGACAGAATTTGTTCGAATCCCGCCTGCCGCGATGGCGTTGTACCTGAGTCAAACCGATCTCGATGCGCTTTTTGACGGCGCTCTGGTCACCGCTGCCGATTGCGTGGCAGCTGTCGCGGCGTCGTTCCGAGAGCAGGGCGAGCAAAGCGTCGGGGTACTGCCGCGGCAGATCCTTTTCGAAGACCCCGAGCAAGATCAGCCGGCTTCGCGGGCACTCAAGCTGAGCGCTGCTTACATGAGAGGCTCGCGCGTGATGGGCGCTTCGGTGTATGCCGTGCACTACCAGCCAGGCAGCGTCGACATGTGGCTGATGGTTTTTTGTGGTGTCACCGGAAAGATGTTGGGCGTCATCAACAGCAAGAGCCTGAGCATTTGGAAGACGGCAGCCACCGCCGCGGTTGCGGCGCAGTGTCTGGCGCGCTCAGACGCACGCACGGCTGCGTTGATCGGCACTGGCAGCTACGCGCTGGCGCAGCTTACTTTTCTGGCTGCTGTGACGAAGCTGAAGGCGATCCGCTGCTTCAGCCGCGACGTACTCGCGCTGCGGCGTTTTTGCGAAGCTGCCAGTCGCCGTCTCGATCTGCCGGTCGAGCCCGCGAATTCAGCGCGCGCTGCTGTCGAGGGTGCCGACATCGTCACCACCATCACCACGTCGGGTGTGCCGGTCTTGATGGGCGACTGGTTGTCCGAGGGCGTGCATTGCAATGTGATGGGCCAACACGCGCCCAGAAGCCGAGAGGTGGATTCGAAAGCGGTGGCAGATTGCCGCGTCTTCGTGGACTCTTTGGCGCAGGCGATGCAGGAGAAGGGCGAACTCTTGATCCCGATCGACGAAGGAACGATCACGCCCGAGCACGTCGTGGGAGAACTCGGTGCGGTGCTGGCGGGGCGATGCGCGGGCAGAACCAACGCGTCGGAAAAAACGATGTTTTGTTCCGGCGGTACTGCCTTCGAATACATGGGCCTTTGCCGCATGCTGCTGGAGCGCGCTGCCGCCGCTGGTGTGGGGCAGCGCTTGAGCCACTGAACCCTTGGCGCTTGATGCGCCTATTTCCATCGACGACCAACGGAGACCCGAATGAAAGTTTTAGCCAAGAAAACCTTGCGTGTGCTAGTGAACATGTTGGCGGTCTTCGCTCTGGGGGCGAGTGCCTTCGCCACGGCGCAAGACTACCCGTCAAAGGCCATTCGACTGATCGTTCCCCAGCCTCCAGGCGGGCCGACCGACACGGTTGGCCGTATGGTCGCCGAGCAGCTCTCGAAAAAACTGAATCAGCCGGTGGTGGTCGAGAACCGCCCGGGCGCGGGCTCCATCATCGGCAGCGATGCGGTGGCCAAGGCGCCACCGGATGGGTACACGCTTGGTTTGGCGACTCTGCAACACATCGTCAATCCATTCCTGTACGCATCTTTGCCGTTCGACACCATGAAGGATTTCGTCCCGGTCACGTTGATCTCGAAAGCCGACATCGTCTTGGTCACCAACGCCGCAGTGCCGGCGACGAACCTGAAGGAGCTGGTGGCGTTGGCCAAGAAGGAGCCAGGCAAGCTGGCCTGGGCCTTCGCCGGCAATGGCGGCACAGGCCATCTGGCGCTGGAAATGTTTTCCCGTGCTGCCGATATCGATGTCTTGAAAGTCCCCTACAAAGGAACGCAGCCGGCGTTGACCGACCTGTTGGGTGGGCGTGTTTCGGCAATGTTCGACGGCGTCGTCACCTCTCTGCCGCACATCAAGGCCGGCAAGTTGCGGGCCATTGCTGTCGCCAGCTCGACGCGCTCGAAGCTCCTACCCGATGTGCCGACCATCGCCGAGAGCGGCTATCCAGGGTTCGAGGCGGCCGGATTGGCAGCATTGGTGGCGCCTGCGGGATCGCCCGCGAACATCGTCCAGAAGCTGCAGACCGAAATCGCTGCAATCGCCCGCGACCCCGAGTTCGACGCGAAGATGACTGCAATGGGCTTGCAGGTGGTCGCCAGCACACCCTCGCAGTTTGCGGACTACATCCGCCGGGAATCGGACAAGTTCGAAGCGGTGATCCGCTCGGCGAACATCAAGGTGGAGTGAAGCTCTGACTCGCGTCTGCTTGATCCGGTCTTTGGCGGCGCGAATGGCACGCGACACGATCAGCGCTGACTAGCGTTGCATTCGCACCTTGATCCGGATGTTGGAGACTTGAAACCCTCTGGCTTTCAGACGCTCTTCGAGGTGTGGCCGCAATTGGCGAAGCTTGGCGGCGGCGGCGTTGCCACGCACCAGGAGACACCAGTCCGCGGGGCTGATCGGCCCTGCCTCCACGGCGTCTCGCAGGTCTGGAGGGATGAGATCTTCAAGTGCGCGCAACTGCGCCCGCGCCTCGGCCACCTGAGCCGCCAGGCCAGCCAGTGCGGGCGAACGTTGCGCGGCATCTGAAACGCTGAGGGCGATCCGGCTGCGGGTTTCCGCGGCTGTGGGCGGCTGCGGCGGCTTTTCGATTTGGCGTGGCGATGGCATGTAAAGAAGGACTCACGAGCGAGAGCGAAAGGCCCAGCCCGTCGGGTGTTTTCTACGAAGCTAAAATGGTTGGTTTCCCGCAACGCTGCGCTACGCTGGCTGTCATGGCTGTGATGGCCATGTCATTGCGCCGCAGTTGGCCCGCTTGTGCTTCGCCAGGCCGTCTCAACATCAGTTCGTAGTCTAGAACCTTCTTTCGGTCGGAGCGCGTCGGCTTCGATCCCGCATCCATGGCCACCAACTTTCTGACCCAGATTTTCGGCAGTCGCAATGACCGCCTCCTGAAGCAATACCGCAAGACGGTGACGCGCATCAACGCACTGGAAACGCAGTTCGAAGCGCTTGACGACGTGCAATTGCGCGCCCAGACCGACGAGTTCAAGACGCGCATCGCCAGCGGTGAGGCCCTAGAAGATATCCTGCCTGAGGCATTTGCGGTGGTGCGCGAGGGCTCCAAGCGGGTGATGAAAATGCGCCATTTCGACGTGCAGTTGCTGGGCGGCATGGCCTTGCACCACGGCAAGATCGCCGAGATGCGGACCGGCGAAGGAAAGACGCTGACAGCGACGCTGCCGGTCTACCTGAACGCGCTCAGCGGCCAGGGCGTGCACGTGGTGACGGTGAACGACTATCTGGCCCATCGTGACGCGGTGTGGATGGGTCGGCTCTACAACTTTCTCGGTTTGTCGGTGGGAATCAACCTGCCGCAGTTGCCGCGGGAAGGCAAGCAGCAGGCCTATGGCAGCGACATCACCTATGGCACCAACAATGAATACGGCTTCGACTATCTGCGCGACAACATGGTGCACGAGTCAGCCGACCGGGTGCAGCGCGGGCTCAATTACGCGATCATCGACGAGGTCGATTCGATCCTGATCGACGAGGCGCGCACGCCGCTGATCATCAGCGGCCAAGCCGAAGATCACACCGACATGTATCTGGCCATCAACAAGGTGGTGCCGCTTCTGTCCAAACAAGAGGGAGAAGCCGATCCACGCACCGGCGAAGGCGTGACCAAGCCGGGCGATTTCACGGTCGACGAAAAGACGCACCAGGTGTTTCTCACCGAGGACGGCCACGAGAAGGCCGAGCAGGTGCTGGCCGAGTTCGGCCTGCTGCCCGAGGGCGCATCGTTGTACGACTCGGCCAACATCACCTTGATGCATCATTTGAATGCGGCGCTGCGGGCCAAGCATCTTTATCACCGCGACCAGAACTATGTGGTGCAGGAAGGCGAGGTGATCATCGTCGACGAGTTCACCGGACGCCTGATGACCGGGCGACGCTGGAGCGATGGCCTGCATCAGGCGGTCGAGGCCAAGGAAGGCGTCGACATCCAGGCCGAGAATCAGACACTGGCATCGATCACGTTCCAGAACTATTTCCGGCTTTACGGCAAGCTCGCCGGAATGACCGGCACGGCCGATACCGAGGCCTACGAATTCCAGGAAATCTACGGCCTGGAGACGATGCTCATCCCGCCCAACAAGCCGAGCAAGCGCGATGATCAACTGGACCGCGTCTACAAGACCACGCGCGAAAAATACGAGGCAGCGATCGACGATATTCGTGAATGTCACGAGCGCGGCCAGCCGGTGCTGGTGGGCACCTCGTCGATCGAGAACTCGGAAATCATCGACCAATTGTTGGTGAAGGCCGGGCTGCCGCACCAGGTTCTCAACGCCAAGCAGCACGAGCGAGAGGCCGACATCGTGGCGCAGGCCGGGCATTCGAAGGCGATCACCATCGCCACCAACATGGCCGGGCGCGGCACCGATATCGTGCTTGGCGGCAACCTGGACAAGGCGCTGGAGGCAGTGGAGGCCGACGCGTCGCTGCCGTCCGAAACAAAGACGGCCGAACAGCAGCGCGTGCGCGCCGATTGGGAGCAGGATCATCGCTTCGTCGTTGAGCAAGGGGGCCTGCGCATCATTGCCACCGAGCGCCATGAGTCCAGGCGCATCGACAACCAGTTGCGCGGTCGCTCGGGCCGGCAGGGCGACAACGGCTCGTCGCGTTTCTATCTGAGCCTGGACGATCCGTTGATGCGCATCTTTGCCGGCGATCGTGTCAAGGCGATCATGGACCGCCTCAAGATGCCGGACGGTGAGGCCATCGAGGCCGGGATCGTCACGCGCAGCATCGAAAGCGCGCAACGCAAGGTCGAAGCGCGCAACTTCGACATCAGGAAGCAACTTCTCGAGTACGACGACGTTGCCAACGACCAGCGCAAGGTCATTTATCAGCAGCGCAACGAGATCCTCGACGCGGCCGAGCTGACAGCGCAGATCGCGGCGTTGCGTGAAGGCTGTTTCGAAGATGTGGTGCGGCGCTTTGTACCGGCCGAATCGGTGGAAGAGCAATGGGACCTGCCCGCACTGGAGAAGACGCTGGCCGAGGAATGGCAGTTGACGTTGCCGATCCAGAGCGAGGTCGAGCAGGCCAGCGCCATGGCCGACGAGGACATCGTGCAACGCGTCGTCAGTGCCGCCAACGAATCCTTCCAAGCCAAGGTCGACTTGGTCGGGCAGGAGAACTTCACCCAGTTTGAGCGCATGGTGCTGCTGCAAAGCCTCGACTCGCATTGGCGCGAGCATCTGGCGGCGCTCGACTACCTGCGCCAGGGCATCCACTTGCGCGGCTATGCGCAAAAACAGCCGAAGCAGGAATACAAGCGCGAGGCCTTCGAGCTGTTCGAGCAGATGCTCGATTCGGTCAAAGCCGAAGTCACGCGCCAACTGATGACGGTGCGGGTGCAGTCGGCCGAGCAACTGGACAGTGCGGCCGATGCGATCGAGGATCGGGCCGAGCACATCGCCAACGTCACTTACAGCGCACCCAATGAAAGCGGCGAGCCCGAGAGTCGCACCGATGCGGCCAGCGCCGGCCGGCAGGCGTTCGGCGCCGTCAGCGCTACCGCAGCGGCGTTTGCGCACGTCGGGCGCAACGAGCCCTGCCCGTGCGGCAGCGGCAAGAAGTTCAAGCATTGCCACGGCAAGCTGAAGTGACGCGGCCCGCGCTTCGGCCTCTCGCGCGCACCGGCGCGCAGCAGGGCGACCGTCCAATCCATTGAGCGAAGGCGAATCCACATGCCCGTCAATCTCAGCGCCCCGGACCCTGCTTCCCTGCTGCCGATCGCCGGCCTGCGCATCGGTGTCACGGCCGCCGGCGTGCGCAAGATCGGCCGCAACGACCTGACGGTGATGCTGCTGGACGAAGGCGCCAGCGTCGCCGGCGTGTTCACACAGAACCGTTTTTGCGCGGCGCCGGTCATCGTCTGCCGCGAACATCTGGCGGCGGCGTTCGGCATCCGCGCTCTGGTCATCAACACCGGCAACGCCAATGCCGGCACCGGCGCCGACGGCCTGGTGCGCGCCCGGTCCACCTGCATTGCGCTGGCGCAGCGGCTGGATCTGGCACCCGAGCAGGTGCTGCCGTTTTCCACCGGCGTCATCATGGAACCTTTGCCGGCCGATCGCATCCAGGCCGTATTGTCGGCAGCGATCGCTGCCGCCAAGGTTGACGGCTGGGGCGCCGCGGCCGAGGCCATCATGACCACCGATACCGTGGCCAAGGCCGGCAGCCGTCAGTTGCGTATCGGCGGTGTCGAGGTGCGTGTCACCGGCATCAGCAAGGGCGCCGGCATGATCCGGCCAAACATGGCGACCATGCTCGGCTTCATGGCGACCGATGCGTGCATCGATGAATCGCTGCTGCCAGAACTGGCCGGCCGCCTGGCCGAGGCCTCGTTCAATCGCATCAGCGTCGATGGCGACACCTCGACCAACGATTCGTTCATGGTGATCGCCACCGGCCAAGCGGCGCACGTGCCGATCGCGTCGCTCGACAGTGCCGAGGGCCACGCCCTGTTCGAGGCGATGCTGTCTCTGGCGCAACAACTCGCGCAAGCGATCGTCCGAGACGGTGAAGGCGCGACCAAGTTCATCACTGTACGTATCGAGGGCGGGCGCGATGCTGCCGAATGCCGACAGGTGGCTTACGCGATCGCCCATTCGCCATTGGTGAAGACGGCGTTCTTCGCCAGCGATCCGAACCTCGGGCGCATCCTCGCGGCGGTCGGCTATGCCGGCATCGCCGATCTCGATCCGTCAAAGATCGACCTGTATCTGGACGACGTGTCGGTGGCGCGCAGCGGCGGGCGCGACCCGGCCTATCAGGAAGCAGACGGCCAACGGGTGATGAAGCAAAGCGAGATCACCGTACGCGTGGTGCTTGGACGCGGCAACGCCAGCGACACCGTCTGGACTTGCGACCTGAGCCATGACTATGTGTCGATCAATGCCGACTATCGGTCTTAGCTCCAATGCTGATCAGATAGACCCAAAGCCGAACAGCATTGGTTTTGTCTCGCGATGAATCCCAAGTTTGAGCACCTGATCGAGCGCGCCGAGCAGTTGCTGGCGCGAATCGAATCGATCCTGCCGCAGCCGCTGAGTGCGCCAGCCGATTGGCACGCATCGATCGCCTGGCGTTACCGGCGCCGTAGCAGCGGCCATGGCATGCTGGAACCGGTGCGTCATCTGGCGCCGATGTCGCTCGACGCGCTGCGCGAGATCGACGTGCAAAAGGAAAGGATCGAGCGCAACACGCGCCAGTTCGTCGAGGGCCGTCCGGCCAATAACGTGCTGCTCACGGGCGCCCGAGGCACCGGCAAGTCATCCTTGATCAGGGCCTGTCTGCACACCTATGCGCCGCTCGGGCTGCGACTGATCGAGGTCGACAAGACCGACCTGATGGATCTGTCCGACATCGTCGACGTGGTCGCGGCGCGGCCCGAGAAGTTCATGATCTTCTGCGACGATCTGAGCTTTGACGAGGGCGAGCCCGGCTACAAGGCGCTTAAATCGATCCTCGACGGCTCGGTGGCGGCAGCGACGCCCAACGTGCTGATCTATGCCACCAGCAATCGGCGCCATCTGTTGCCCGAGTACATGAAGGACAACCTGAGCTATCAACACATGGATGACGGCGAAGTGCATCCGGGCGAAGTCATCGAAGAAAAGGTCTCCCTGTCCGAGCGTTTCGGCTTGTGGATCAGTTTTTATCGGTTCAGCCAGAACGAATACTTGACCATCGTCGGCCAGTGGTTGTCGTCATTCGGCATTGACGGGCAGCAGATTGAGGCGGCACGGCCGGAGGCCTTGGTCTGGGCCCTCGAGCGCGGCTCGCGCAGTGGCCGCGTGGCCTGGCAGTTCGCCCGCGACTATGCCGGGCGCGAGCGTTGAGTGTGCAACCTTCGCGCACTGAAGTTGCGGTCGGCATTCTGATCCAGCACGACGGCGCGCTGCTGCTGACGACGCGCCCTGAGGGCAAAGCCTACGCCGGCTACTGGGAGTTTCCTGGCGGCAAGGTCGAGCAGGGTGAGAGCATCGAAGGTGCGCTGCGGCGCGAGTTGCACGAAGAGCTCGGCATCGTCATCGACGCCGCACGCGTCTGGAAAGTGACCGAGCACGATTACCCGCACGCCCAGGTGCGCCTGCACTGGTGCAAGGTGCATCGTTGGAAAGGCGAACTGCAAATGCGCGAAGGCCAGCGTGCCTGCTGGCAACAATTGCCGCTCGACGTGAGCCCGGTGTTGCCGGGCGCCTACCCGGTGCTCAACTGGATCGCAGAGGAGCGCGGGCTCGACGGGCCGACGCACGCCACCGAAGGTTGTTGAATTCAGAGGCGGATTACCGGACGCAGAAGGAAGACCAAAGTTGCCCGGAAGGCGCCGAGCAGACCAAACAGATTTGGGTTTCCTTCCGTGTCCTTGGCGAAAACGCTGCGCCTCCTGCGTACGGTTGTCCGCCTCCGCCTTCCGGGCCTATTGCAGCTTTGGATCGCCGAACGGCTTATCGTCCGGCGGTGTATCGGCGGGCAGTCGGAATGCCTCGCTGGCCCACGCGCCGAAATCGATGCCCTTGCAGCGGGCGCTGCAAAAAGGCCGGAAGGGGTTGCTCGGCGCATAGACGCTGTTGCCGCCGCAAGCAGGGCAACGCACACGACGTGAGGGGGACGGTGTGCCGCTCGGCATGTGTCCGTCGCAGCTCACGCGCACAGCGTCAGTTCGAATGAAGCGTCTTCGTTGCTGGCCTGCAAGCGATCGCTCTCTTCGTGGCGCATCAGCCGCACTGAAACCATCAGCCGATTGCCGCTGATCTCTGGGATCAGCCCCATTGCCGGATCGATGCGCAGGCGCAGCAACTGGAAGCTGCGACCCTGCGGCAGGGTTTGCTGAAACTGTCCGGCGTTGGCCATCACCTTGTAAGGAACGTCGGCGTCGCGCAGCAACTTGAGCAGCAGATAGATCGACTCGGCCAGGGGTGAAAGCGTCGAGGCCCAGCGCTCGATGTCGCGCCGCCGGGCTTGGGCCGGGCGATGCTGCCAGGCAAAGTAGGCGGGCAGGTCGAACTCGCAAGTGCCGCCGGGGATGCCGGCGCGGCTGCGAATGCTCATCAACCATTCGTTTTCAGTGAGGGCCTGCCCGGCTTTGCCCGGCACGCTGTTGAGCGCCGCGAAGTCGCTCTCGAGTTGCTCGACCACCCGGTTGAGCACGGCCTCTGAGATGGCCGGATTGCCGCGATAGCCGTTGAAGACGTTCTTGTGTTTGTCCAGATCGCGCAGCACGTCGGACTTCAGGTCGGCCCGGGCCGCCACATCCATGATCTCGAACAGCGTGACGAGGGCGTAGTGGTGTGACAGCGCCGAATCCGAAGGCACCAGCTCGCCGAGTCGACGAAACAGATGCTCCAGCCGCAGATAGGTGCGAATGCGCTCGTTGAACGGGTACTCGTAGAGGATCACGCTTGGTTTCCGGGTGTCGGTCAATGATAGCGGCCGAGTGCGTGGCGCTCGTCAGGGCCGGGTCGTGCGCGGCGGTGGTAGTCGCGCTTCGACCGCCGCCAGCATGCGTGCGCCGAGTTTCAACTGCCCGTGCATCGACAGGTGGGTGTCGTTCGGGAAATAAAAATCCTTGACCTGGTTTCGTTCGGACATGGTGAAACTGAACAGGTCGGGACCGAGTCCCGAGCGCGCAAATGCCTCGGCGAAGCCCTTGGAATGCGATGGTTCCAGATACACGGTGGTCTTGTTCGGAATGATCATCCACAGGATCGGTACGGCCGGATGCGCGCGCGAAAAGTCTCGCATATGTTCGACAGCACGCGGTGCAATCTCGCCCAACACATCGTCCTCGGAAAAAAACAGGGCCTTGCGGCAGAGGCGGTTGCTGAACAACTCGCAGCCATTCGGCACCACCCGGGCGCGCGTGTTGGGTTCAGCCAGCGTATCACCGGGACTGGCCAGTGCCGCTTCCGTATTGCGCCAGGTGATCCAGCCGCTCAGCAGCGGCGCCGTCCAGTTGAAGGTGGCCGGCGGCAACGTTTCGAGCGGCTCAAGGAAGGGCGCCTCCTTCGCACGCAACGGCCGCCGCATCGTTCTGCATTTGGCGCTGTCCTCGAGCCGGCTCGGCAGCAGCCGCTCGACGCTCTGGATGATGACGAGCTTGCCTTGAAAGCCGGCGTCTGCCAACCATTGGTCGAAGTCATCGCACAAGACGTCGCCGAACAAGCCCCAGAACCCGGTCGCAACGCGGTATCCGTGGGCGACCAGCGTCGATTGCCAGCGATGGCTCATCGAGAAGCTGTCGCCCAAGACGAGGATATCGGCCTGGTTCAGCGCAACGCCCTGCAACAACGCCGAATCGACGCGTGGCGGCGGCGCCAGCCAGCCGAACTGCTGGTCTGACAGTCGACCTAGGCGAGACAGGTCGCCATAGGGTGTTGGTGTCGCCAGCGTCAGGACGAGCAGGGCCACGATCAGCGCAAAACCGGCGCCGAAGATTTGCAACCAGAGGACGGCAGGTCGCATCGGAAACTTGGACAAGTGCTTAAAACTGAAAATAGAGAAAAGGGCTGTACACGCCCAGCTTGGAAATGCACAGCCCGAGCAGGCACACCGTGACCAGCGCCATCAGCGTGGTCGCAGCCATGGCCAGGCGCGGCCGCCCGGCCAATGCCGCCGCCTGCGGCACCCAGCGTTCGAGCATGATGGTTTGTGGAAAGGTCAGGGCGATCACCAGCGCCAGCATCAGGGTCTGAAAGAACTCGGGCTTGCGATAGGGCACCGCCGCAAATTCGCGGAAGGTGTCGAGCGCCGTGCCGTGCTGCCCGAGCATGCCGCCATAAATGGCCCAAGCCGCGTCCACGCTCTGTGCCCGGAAGACCACCCAGGCCAGCATCACGCACAGGAAGGTCAACAGCCAGCCGGCGCCGCGGCCGAGCCAGCGCACGGCGACAGGGGTTGCCTGCGCTTTGTTCCGCGGCCAGAGCGCATGCCAGAAATGATTGACCATCATGAAGGCCCCGTGCAGTGCCCCCCAGATGACGAAGGTCCAGGCCGCGCCGTGCCAGAGCCCGCCGAGCAGCATGGTCGCCATCAGGTTGGCATAGCGGCGCGTCGTGCCTTTGCGGTTGCCGCCAAGCGGCACGTAGAGATAGTCGCGCAGGAAGTTCGACAGCGTGATGTGCCAGCGCCTCCAGAATTCGATGATGCTGGTCGATTTGTAGGGCGATCGAAAGTTGAGCGGCAGGCGCACGCCGAGGCACAGCGACAAGCCCACGGCCATGTCGGAGTAGCCGGAGAAATCGAAATAGATCTGCATGGTGTAGGCCAGCACGCCCAGCCATGCCGTGTACAGCCCCGGCAGCACGCCGCTGTGTACGCCGTTGAAGACGAGATCGGCATAGGGGCCCATCTGATCGGCGATGAGCAGCTTCTTGGTTAAGCCGAAGGTGAAGATCGCCAGACCGAGTGACACCTTGTCGGGGTCTATCCGGTAAGTCGCCGGGTTGGCGAACTGCGGCATCATCTGCGCGTGGTGCAGCACCGGCCCGGCGATCAGGTGCGGGAAATAACTGACGAACAGCACGTAGTGAACAAAGCTGCGCTCCTGCACCTTGCCCTGCCAGCAGTCGACGATGAAGGCGATCTGCGTGAAGGTGTAGAACGAGATGCCGATCGGCAGGGCCAGTTGCAGCAACGGCCACGGGCGAAGATTCGCAGCAACGAGGCCATCGTTGACGTTGCCGATGAAAAAATCGGCGTACTTGAAGGTGGCCAGCACCCCGAGATCCACGGCCAGCGCAAAGATCAGCATGCGCTTGCGGCTGCGGTCGCTGCGGTCGGCTGCCGGTGTCAGGCGCAAGCCGGCCCAGTAGTTGAACAGGATCGAGCCGACCAGCAGCGGCAGCGCCTGGACGCTCCACCAGCCGTAGAAAAACAGCGAGGCCAGCGCCAGGAAGCCGGCCGCGGTGCGGGCGTGATACTTTCCAAGTGCAAAAAATCCGATCAGCACGATCGGAAAAAACACAAAGATGAACGCGTAGGAATTGAAAAGCATCTGACTGAAAGCGCGCGGCCCGCAAAACCGCCGACACCGCCGGCACCGAGGTCTGTCGCTAGTGTCCGAGTCGCCACCGCCGGTCCGCGAAGCGGCGATTATCCCTTCGCCGGCGACATCCAGTGGGTGTACACGCGCGCCACCTGCCTCGCCAACTCGGCCAGTGGCAGCGCGTCGTTGAAGATCACGTCGTCGGCGGCGGCGCGGCGCGCGCTGCGGCTCGTTTGCTGCGCCATCACTGCGCGCGCGCCGGCTTCGGTCCAGCCGGGGCGCGCCGCGACGCGCTGGCACTGGGTTTGCGGCTTCGCGTCGACAACCAGCACCCGATCGACGCGTCGACGCCAATGCTGCGACTCAACCAGCAGGGGCACATCGAAAACCACGCAGGCCACGTTGTCGCGCTCGAAAGCGCGCGCAGCCAAGCGGATGCACTCATCGCCGATCAACGGATGCAGGATTGATTCGAGTTGTTTGCGCGCGCTTGCGTCGGCGAACACCTGCTCACGCATGCGCCCCCGGTCAAGGGCGCCGTGCGCATCGACCACATGGGCGCCGAACGCCGCCTCGATGGGTGTCATCGCGGCGCCGCCCGCCCCCGTCAGTTGATGCGAGATGGCGTCGGTGTCGACCAGCACGCAGCCGTGCGCGGCCAGCATCTGCGCTACCGTGCTCTTGCCGCTGCCGATGCCGCCGGTCAGACCGATGCGTAGCATGGGGCGGCGTGTCAGAAGGCGCTCAGCGCGCGCCGAATGGGAAAGCGAAAGGTGCCCAATGCCGCATCGTTTCCGGACCGATCAGAAAACACAACAGTCCGGCGCCGGCCAGGAACGGGCCGAAGGAGATGGGGATGTCCTTGTGCGCCAGCTTGCCGATACGCAACAGCAGCAACCCGAGCACCGCGCCGACCAGCGACGACAACAGGATCAATGCCAGCAGGTAGTCGGCGCCGAACCAGGCCCCGAGCGCGGCCAGCAGCTTGAAATCGCCATAACCCATGCCTTCCTTGCCGGTCGCCAGCCGATACAGATGGAACACCAGCCACAGACTGGCATAGCCGCCGACGGCACCCCAGACCGCGGCACTGAGTGGCACGCCGGTCCAGCCCATGGCTGCGCCGATGAGGCCGAGCCAGAGCAGGGCATAGTTGAGCGGATCGGGCAGCAGTTGCGTGTCGAGGTCGATCAGGAACTGGCACACCAGGATCGCCGCGAACGCCGCCCACAGCGCGGCCACAGGCGTCAGGCCATAGCGATGGCCAACGACCGCGAAGAGCCCTGCCGTGGCCAGTTCGACCAGCGGATAGCGGATGCTGATGGGTGTCGTGCAGGCTTTGCATCTGCCACGCAGGAACAGCCAGCTTGCCACCGGAATGTTCTCGTACCAGGCCAGCGTGTGACCGCAGGCGCCGCAGCGCGAGCGGGGTCGGGACAGCGTCAGCGGCGGCAATGCCTCGACCTGCGCCGCGGCGGCGGCGGCAGCGACTTCCAATGGCGCGGGCGTGCGGGCTTGGTGCCCGAACACCAGCGACCACAAGGGAGCGCCTCCGGCCGGCGGCGTCAGACTGCCGACCGCTTCGGCCAGCCATTGCCGGTACATCAACACTGGCATGCGATAGACGACGACGTTGAGAAAGCTGCCGAACAGCAACCCCAACACGCCGGCGCACGCCGCGCTCTCCGCCGGCGACAACCCCATCAAACGACTTGGCCGAGCTTGAAGATGGGCAAGTACATCGACACAACGATGCCGCCGATGATGACGCCCAGGAAGACGATGATGATGGGCTCCATCAGGCTCGACAGGCCGGCGACCATGTCGTCGACCTCGGACTCGTAGAAGTCGGCGGCCTTGCCCAGCATGTGGTCGATGGAGCCGGACTCTTCGCCGATGGCCGTCATCTGCAGCACCATCGAAGGAAACAGGTTGGCGTTGGCCATGGCCGCTGTCAGGCTGGTGCCCGTCGACACTTCCTGCTGGATCTTGGAGGTGGCGATTGCATAGACCGAGCTGCCCGAAGCACCACCGACCGAATCGAGCGCCTCGACCAAAGGCACTCCGGCGGCGAACATGGTCGACAGCGTGCGCGTCCAGCGCGCAATGCACGACTTTTCGATCAAGGCGCCGAAAATCGGCAGGCGCAGCAGCCAGCGGTCCATGAAGTGCTGCATGCGCTCATTGCGCCGCCATGCCTGGAAGAAGAAGTAGCCGCCGCCGCCCAGCACGGAGAAGATCAGCCACCAATAGGAGACGAAGAATTCGCTGATGGCGATGACGATCAAGGTTGGTGCCGGCAAGTCGGCGCCGAAGGACGAGAACACCTGCTTGAAGGACGGGATCACGAAGATCATGATGATTGCCACGACCACGAAGGCAACCACGACCACAGCCGTCGGATACATCAAGGCCGATTTGATCTTCGATTTGATCGCCTCGGTCTTTTCCATATAGGTGGCCAGGCGATCGAGCAGGTCTTCCAGGATACCGGCGGCTTCGCCGGCCTCGACCAGATTGCAGTAGAGGTTGTCGAAGTAACGCGGGAACTTGCGAAACGCCGCCGACAGAGAGGTACCGGTTTCCACGTCGAGCCGGATGTCGTTGAGCAGGCGCGTGACACTCGGGTTGGCGTTGCCGCGGCCGACGATGTCGAAAGACTGCAGCAACGGCACGCCGGCCTTCATCATCGTCGCCAGTTGGCGCGTGAAGATGGCGATGTCCTTGGGCCTGATGGACTTGCTCGAGCGCGTACGGCGCTTGCGAATCTTGGTCGGCAGCACACCCTGCCGCCGCAGCGTCGATTGCACCTGGTTCATGCCCATGGCGCGCAACTCGCCGCGCACCGGCTTGCCGTTGCGGTCGCGCCCCTCCCACTCGTAAAGGTAATCCTTGATGCGCTGCGAGCGGGTTGCTGAAAGTGTGGCCATACGACTTGACGCCTCGATTGCTTACTCGTTGGTGACCGCCACCACTTCTTCGAGTGATGTCAGGCCTTGCGTGACTTTTTGCAAACCCGACTGGCGCAGAGACCTTACGCCTTCGAGTTCGGCCTGGTGGGCGATTTCCACCGCACTGCCGTCCTTCAAGATGATCGCCTGGATCGCTTCGGAGATCGGCATGACCTGATAGATACCGACGCGTCCCTTGTAGCCATTGTTACAAGCACTGCAGCCAACGGCGCGATAAGGTTTCCACGAACCGTCGAGTTGGGCTTCGGTGTAGCCTGCTTCCAACAGGGTCCCGGGCGGCATGTCGAACGGTTCGCGGCAGGCGAGACACAGGCGCCGGGCCAGCCGCTGCGCCGTGATGAGGATCACGCTGGAGGCGATGTTGAAGGGCTGGATGCCCATGTTGCGCATACGCGTCAGCGTGGTCGGCGCGTCGTTCGTGTGCAAAGTCGACAACACCATATGCCCGGTCTGCGCTGCCTTGATGGCGATGTCGGCGGTTTCCAGGTCGCGGATCTCGCCGACCATGATGATGTCCGGGTCCTGCCGCAGAAAGGCGCGCAGCGCTGTGGCGAAAGTCAGGCCGGCGCGCTCGTTGACGTTGACCTGGTTGACGCCCGGCAGGTTGATTTCCGAAGGATCCTCGGCCGTCGCGATATTCACGCCGGGCTTGTTCAAAAGGTTCAGGCAGGTGTACAGCGACACGGTTTTGCCCGAACCCGTCGGACCGGTGACCAGCACCATGCCGTAAGGGCGGCTGATGGCCTTCATCAGGTGCGCTTTTTCCACGGCGTCGTAGCCGAGCGCATCGATGCCCATCTTGGCGACGCTCGAATCGAGTATCCGGATGACGATCTTCTCGCCGAACAAGGTCGGCAAGGTGCTCACACGAAAATCGATGACCTTGTCGGGCCCGATCTTCAACTTCATGCGCCCGTCCTGCGGCACCCGTTTTTCCGAAATATCCAGGCGCGACAGCACCTTGATGCGCGACGCCAGCTTGTCCTTGATGACCGGTGGTGGCGAGGCGATCTCGCGCAACTCACCATCGACGCGAAAGCGCACGCGATATTGATGCTCGTAGGGCTCGAAGTGAATGTCCGACGCCCGACTGTTGAAGGCGTCGAGCAGCATCTTGTGCAAGAAGCGCACGATCGGCGCGTCGTCGACGTCGCTGCCGGGTTGATCCGGCGAAGCACTTTCCTGCTCGACGGCAATGTCGTCGAAATCGAAGTCGCCGCTGGCAATGCTGTCGTAGTTGTCTGCCGTCGACGTTGCCGCGGCTTCGATCATGCGCGACAACTTGTCGTACTCAGCGATCACCCAGTCGATTCCCATTTGGGAAGCGAACTTGATGTTTTCCGCCGCCTGCTGGTCTGACGGGTCGGCGGTGGCGACGATCAGGCGGTTGTTGCGCTTGCTCAGAACCAGGATCCGATGGGCCTGGCAGACCTTCGGATCGAGCAGACCCTTGGGCAATCGGCTGTGATCGATCGCGTCCAGGTCGAGCAGCGGGGCCCCAAACGCATTCGAAAGCGTATGTGCCAGGTCGGCAGCTGATACAGCACCCGAGCCGGTCAGCTCGGCGATGAAATTGGTGCGGTTGGCCCTGGATTTCTGATAGACGACTTCGGCGGCGCGCGCATCGAGCTTACCGGCCGACACCAGCGCCCGCGCCAATCCCGGCAGGGCCACAGAAGCGTCGACCACGAGCGATTCAACAGCAGCCATTCAGCAAAATTTCACAATGAAGCGGGGGGGTATGCACGATCATCGTCCATCGAAGCGCTGCTGTAAACGCGCTGCTGCGACCAAAGGCGGCCGCAATGCGAAAAAAAGCGCACATCCGTGCGCCGTGCGAAAAAAAGCACATATTCGTGCGCCTTGGTCGGGGTGAGAGGATTCGAACCTCCGGCCTCTACGTCCCGAACGTAGCGCTCTACCAGGCTAAGCTACACCCCGATGGTTGCAAACGCGCAACTGCTTCGCGCCTGATCTTGCCGATCAAGCTGTTCGCACGAGCAATTGGGCCGCCAATTCTAGCAAAGCAAAGGTGTGTGCATTGCGGGGAAAACCAGCCAGCGCATCGATCGCGCGCTGTGCCTCGGCGGCGGCCAAGGCATGGGTCGCGCCAAGCGCACCGGTCGTGCGCACGATGTCGACGACGTCCGCCAGTCGGCTCGCGTCACCCGCTTCGATAGCCGCCTGGATGAGGTCGCGTTGCACGGCGCTGCCACGTTGCATCGCCAGGATCAGTGGCAAGGTGGTCTTGCCCTCCCGCAGGTCGTCGCCGAGATTCTTGCCGGTCTGCTCGGCATCGCCGGCATAGTCGAGAACGTCGTCGATCACCTGGAACGCCGTACCAATGGCTTGGCCATATGTCGCGCACTGCTGCTCGAGACCCGCGGAAGCGCCGGCGAGCACGGCCGCCAGACGCGTGCAGGCCTCGAACAGCTTGGCGGTCTTGGAGCGGATCACCCTCAAGTAGGCGTCCTGATCGAGGCCGGCGTCGTGCATGTTCATCAATTGCAGCACTTCGCCTTCGGCGATGACGTTGGTCGCCTCGGCGAGGATCTGCATGACGCGCGGCTCCTGAGCATCAAGCATCATCTGGAAAGCGCGGGAGTACAGGAAGTCACCGACCAGCACGCTCGCGGGGTTGCCGAAAGACTCGTTGGCCGTTGCCTGGCCGCGGCGCATCGTCGAGGCGTCGACCACATCGTCATGCAGCAACGTTGCCGTATGAATGAACTCGACCACTGCGGCCAGATTGAAGCGCTGGCTGCTGTCGCAGTCGAGTGCCCGTGTCATCAAGAGCAGCAGCGCCGGGCGCAAGCGCTTGCCGCCGGCGGAAATGATGTAGCGCGAAATCTCGGCCACCAGCGGCACGCCCGAAGCCAGGCGCCGGACGATGACACGATCGACTTCGGCCATGTCGTCGGCGATGAGACTGAGCGCGGCGGTTGGCGCGGCTGCGGAAATCGACACGGTGCTAGCGGGGCAACCCGAAGCGGGCGGCAAATGTTTATGAGGGTGGCCGGAGGTGCTGCTACTGCTCACTCGCACGAGGCAACAGCGGGTCTGGTGCAGCGCACTATAATACGAGGCTTCGCCCAAATCGCGCGCGCCAGACCATGCCGGACCCTACAGGACCGTGCCAGCGCCCTTCGATCGGGTTTTGGTTTGAAAGGTCAGGGAAGGTGAGTTTATGTATGCGGTCATAAAAACCGGCGGCAAGCAATACCGTGTTGCCGCCGGCGAAAAAATCAAGGTAGAACTGCTTGCTGCGGACGTGGGCCAAGATATCGTGCTGGACCAGGTTCTGGCGCTTGGAAGCGGCAGCGACATGAAGTTTGGCAGCCCGCTCCTCGGTGGCGCCACAGTTACGGCCACTGTCGTGTCTCACGGCAGGCACCCCAAGGTGCGCATCTTCAAGATGCGGCGCCGCAAGCACTACCAGAAACGCCAGGGTCATCGCCAGGCGTATACCGAACTGCAGATCGGTGCGATTGCGGCCTGACCCGCGCAGCACCCGGAGAATAAAATGGCCCAGAAAAAAGGCGGCGGTTCGACCCGCAACGGACGCGATTCCCAGCCCAAGATGCTCGGGGTCAAGGCATTTGGTGGCGAGCGCATCAGCGCCGGATCGATCATTGTGCGCCAGCGTGGCACCCGCTTCCATCCGGGCACCAACGTTGGCATCGGCAAGGACCACACCCTTTTCGCATTGGTGGAAGGGCAGGTTTCCTTCACCACGCGCGGTGCTCTTAACAAGAAGCAGGTGAACGTCCTGCCGGTTTGAGACTTTGCCGCCTGACGCCTCGAAGCCCCGCAGCGCCGGGGCTTCTTTGTTTTTTCTTTCGCCATCTGCCGCGCTGCCATGAAATTCGTCGATGAGGCGTCGATCGACATCACTGCGGGTGACGGCGGAAACGGCTGCGTCTCTTTCCGGCACGAAAAGTATAAGGAGTTCGGCGGACCCAACGGTGGCGACGGCGGCCGGGGCGGACACGTCTTCGTCGTCGCCGATCCGAGCCTGAACACCCTGGTGGACTTTCGCTTCGCGCGGCGGCACGCGGCCAAGCGCGGCCAGCACGGCATGGGCTCCGACATGTTTGGCGCGGCCGGCACCGACGTCACATTGAAGATGCCGGTCGGCACCATCATCAGCGATGCCGAGACCGGCGCCGTGCTGCATGAGTTGCTGGTACCCGACGAGGTTGTAATCCTCGCCAAGGGTGGCGACGGCGGCTTTGGGAACATGCGCTTCAAGAGCGCGATCAATCGAGCGCCGCGGCAAAAGACGCCGGGCTGGCCCGGTGAGGCGAAAAGCCTGCAGCTCGAACTCAAGGTGCTGGCCGATGTCGGCCTGCTCGGAATGCCCAATGCCGGCAAGTCGAGCCTCATCAGTGCCATTTCCAATGCGCGCCCGCGCATTGCCGACTATCCCTTCACTACGCTGCACCCGAACCTGGGCGTGGTGCGGGTCGGCCCGGAACAAAGCTTCGTCGTGGCCGATCTGCCGGGGCTGATCCCCGGCGCCTCGGAGGGCGCCGGCTTGGGTCACCTGTTCCTGCGCCACCTGCAGCGCACCCGCCTGCTGCTGCATGTGATCGACATGGCGCCGTTCGACGACGCTGTCGATCCGGTGGCCGAAGCCCGGGCCCTCATCGCCGAGTTGAAAAAATACGACCGGCGCCTGCATGCCAAGCCGCGCTGGCTGGTACTCAACAAGATCGACATGGTGCCTGCCGAAGAGCGGAGCGCGCGCATCGCGCAACTGGTGCGGCGGCTGCGTTTCAAGGGGCCGGTTTTCGCCATCTCGGCCCTGACGCGCGAAGGGTGCGAGCCGCTGGTCCGGGCGGTGTTTGAGCATGTCAAAGCGGTCCAGCAGGCCGAGGTCAGACCGGAGCCGGTCGACGCGCGATTTGCCGAAATGGTGCCCGAGCCCGGCTCCGAAGAGCCAGCCAAGTCCTGATGACGCCGAGTTCCGCTTTCACGGCGTTGCGCGATTCACGTCGCATTGTCGTCAAGGTTGGCTCCAGCCTTGTCACCGACGAAGGCCGTGGCCTGGACGAAGCCGCCATCGGCGACTGGTGCCGCCAACTGGCGTCACTGGTGGCCGGCGGCCGGCAAGTGATGATGGTGTCGAGCGGCGCCATCGCCGAAGGAATGAAGCGCCTGGGTTGGCGCACCCGGCCGCGACAGGTGACGCAACTGCAGGCGGCAGCCGCCGTCGGTCAGATGGGTCTGGCCCATATCTATGAGACCAAGTTGCGCCAGTATGGCGCGGGCAGCGCCCAGGTGCTGCTCACGCACGCTGATCTGGCGGACCGCGAGCGCTACCTGAATGCGCGTTCGACGCTGCTGACGCTGCTGCGTCTGTCGGTGGTGCCGGTCATCAACGAAAACGACACGGTCGTCAACGAAGAGATCAAGTTCGGCGACAACGACACACTCGGGGCTCTGGTCGCCAACCTGGTGGAGGCCGATACGCTGGTGATCCTGACCGACCAGACCGGCTTGTTCAGCGCCGACCCGCGCAGGAATCCTGAAGCGCAACTGATTCGCGAGGCGCGCGCCGGTGATGTGTCACTGGAGGCGATGGCCGGCGGCGCGGGGTCTCACCTGGGACGTGGCGGCATGCTTACCAAGGTCCTCGCTGCCAAACGCGCTGCCGGCTCCGGTGCCTCCACGGTCATTGCCTGGGGCCGCGAGCCGGATGTGTTGCTGCGTCTTTTCGCCGGGGAGGCAATAGGCTCATTCCTCACGGCGCCAACGGCCAAGAGTCAGGCCCGCAAACGCTGGATGGCCGATCACCTGCAGTTGCGCGGCGCCGTGAGTGTCGACGATGGCGCCGCAGCAAAAGTGCAAGGCGAGGGTAAGAGCTTGTTGCCGATCGGCATGACCGGCGTCGTTGGGCATTTCTCGCGCGGTGACGTGATCGCCGTGCGCGACGCCGCAGGCCAAGAGCTGGCGCGCGGCTTGGCCAACTACTCGAGCGCCGAGGCGCGCCTGCTTTGTCGCAAGGCGTCATCTGCCATCGAAACGCTCCTGGGCTACGTGGCCGAACCAGAAATAGTGCATCGAGACAACATGGTGCTGATGCGTCCGGGCGAGCGAAGCTGAGTCTTTTTAGCGCGCACTTGCTCGTCGTGGATGCACCGGACTCAGGCCGACGTTTGTCGAGGTCGAGACCGTCGTCGGATCGCTGCAGGGAACGGTAAGGCATAGCCCGAGTTGGTGGAGTACGACGCCTGCGGGTCGTTATCTTCACCCCTATGCGCTGGCCTGGCTTCAGGCCGGGCACGCTGCCGACGTCCCCAACTTCGCCGCCGCGAGCGTGACCTTCCGGCGCGTCGCGACGAGAAGGTCATTCTTCGCACGTTTGGCGCACTAACGTCGCGCCTGTGGCCTCTCGGTGTGACGCGCGGAATGCGGCGCAGGGGCGGCGGGTAGGTGAATCTGTCAGGGAAAGCGTCTCTAAGGTTCCCGCATGGCCGTCAAGGAAGAGCGACAAGGACCCTACACTGACACTTGTTCGCACGGTTTGACAGTCGCGTCAGGTTACACCCTAGCCTGGCGCGTGGCCGCCTTGTTCGTCCCTTGCGCCCTGCGTGGTATCGTCGTAAAAGGACCGCGCATCCATCGGTAATTTGCGTTCGCGTTTTGGCGCGGGAAGGGGATCCTCATGCAGCAACACCATACCCGGTTCGCAGCTAGTGGGTGCCGAGCCATTACGCGGATGCATGGGAGGCGAACGGTGCCCCGAGCACTGCTTTCTCTGACCGTGGTCATGTTCCTTGCCAGCGTGGTCTGGGCCCAACCCGCCGCAGCAGCCGCGAATTGTCCCGATGCCAGGGGAGAGTTCGACGGCGATGGCAGCAATCGGGCGGTTGCCACATACACTGTTACCCCCGGCCCAAGGAGCGCGGTGATCGTTACACTTACTGCGCGCTCCGTCGGCGATGGTCAAGAGGACATAACGGTGAACCTCATCGGCGCGAGCGGGCAAACCGTTCTCGCCACTGGGGCACGCCATTGCGACGTGGAAATAGAGGCCATCCTTCGAACCGCCACCACCTTCACGGCGACGGTCAATGTCGCTAGTGAGCCTATCCAATGGTCGATCTCAAGCAGAGCCGGGTACTGCGGCAGCCAGACAGTGCCGACCGATACCGGCGTGTACTACATTGATATCTGGCAGACCTCCTTCTTTGTCCTCCTTTTCGAACTCGACATGCACTACGTACCGGACGGCGTACCGGCGGTGCTCACCATCCCGGTGGGGGCGACGGTGGCGTGGAGAAACCGAGACACAAATTGGAAACACAGCGTGACGAGCGATGACGGCACCACCTTCAGTTCCGGCGAGCTGGGTAGTCCGTGGAATTCGAATGACTTCTTTATATACACGAAGCAGTTCACTCAGCCCGGCACATTCACGTACCACGACCGCCTCCACCCGCAGCTGGTCGGCACGATCATCGTGACCGGTAACGGCAAAATGGTCTTTCGCTAAGGCCACCTGGCGTCGCGGGCCTCAGCCGCGCTCGCAGCTTCAGCAAGGCCGTGGTCATGTCCCACGGCGGCGCGACGATCGCGGCCTGCACTCGCGTGTTGAATGCCCATTCCGCGTTCAAGTCGGCGCCGGCCTTCGCCAGCAGTGACAGGTTGCGCAGTGCGCGCGAGCTGATGGCTTCGTGGATGTCTGGCTTTCGATTCGCGCCGATGGAATTCGGGTCGGCCCGTGCTCCAGCAAAGCCTCCGTGAAAGCGGGGTTGGGCATGCGCACTGCGAAGTGCAGCGGTGTGTTGCCGTTGGACGCGCATGCGTTGACATCGGCGCCGGCGGCCAGCAGCGCACTCATCAACACCGACCGCGGAGCGCGTCTCCAGTGATGTCGCAAGACAGCAAAGACGTTGGCAGTACGCAATTCGGGTGCCCCCATCACGCTTGCGGTCAGACATGAGCGAAAGGGCCAGGCAAGGCGAGCAAGCCGGGGAGGTTGGAACCGGCGCAGCCTTCTTGCCGAGCCCGTTCAATAGATCGAATCAACTGCGCAACACTTTGCGCAGTCGGTCATAGGGGCCGGCCGTACAAGCCGCCGCTGCTTTCGTTGGGGCGCGTCTGTCGCAGTTGGTCGATGATCTCTGCTGTGGTCAGCCGCGGCGCGCGCCCTTCGCATACCGCTTGTACGGCGATGGCGCGAGTGTGGCCTGAAGACATCAGCTTGATCGGCTCCCATTCCGGTTTTTCGGCGTTGTGCCAAGCGCCATCCGTAAACCGAGCATACGTTTTCATTTGCGCCGAACCGCAGCGTATGCCTTCGTAGAAGGCGTTCAGGGCGCCCCGCGAACTGCTGGCGACGACGACATAGCGGACTACGCCGTCAGGCGTCACGACGACGGTTTGCGGGTCGATGCCAAAGTCCAGCGCAAAGCGCCCGCCGACCTCGATCGGCAGCAGTCGCTTCTGATCGAACTTCGGCGCCGGCGGCACCTTGCTTTCCGACCAATCAGGCTGGTCGGCAAGTTGTGCGGCGGCCGCCAGCGGCAGCGCCAGCAAGCAGGCGGCCAGACGGCGCCGCCACAGCGTTGTCCGTCGCAGGGATTCAGGAATTGGCAAGCGCACTGGGGTCTGGATCGAAGGAGGCGCCGGGCGGCAACTCAAGCCGATCCGACGCGTTGGGGAAGCGGTGCAAGCCGATTGGCGAGCCTTCTGCGTCTCGGGTGGAATTCGCGAAGTTGCCGCGCAAGAAGCGATCGCGCGCATCGTACCTGGGGACGAAGCGTGACAGTTCGGTAAGGGCCATTTCGTATACCCCACGCTTGAACTCCACCACGACATCGAGCGGCACCCAATACTCGTGCCAGCGCCAGGCGTCGAACTCCGGGTGGTCGGTGGCGCGCAGGTTCAAGTCCCAGTCGTGCCCAACCAACTGGAGCAAGTACCAAATCTGCTTTTGGCCTTTGTAATGGCCACGCGCATCGCGGCGAATGAACCGGTCCGGCACCTCGTAGCGCAACCAGTCGCGGGTCCGGGCCACGATGCGCACATGTTCCGCGTGCAACCCAACTTCTTCGTGCAATTCCCTGAACATCGCCTGCTCGGGGCTTTCACCCCGATCGATGCCACCTTGGGGGAATTGCCAGGAGTGGGTACGAATGCGCTTGCCCCAAAAAACCTGATTCTTCTGGTTGAGCAAGACGATCCCGACGTTAGGCCTGAAGCCATCGCGGTCGAGCATAATCAAACCCCAAAATTTCTGAACTGCGTCGATTATGCACGCCGTGCCGGCGACGGCAAGCGTGCATACTGCATCGCAATCGTGCCTGGCGAGCGCGGTCGTCGCGTGCCGCGAGTCGGGTGGCGCGGCACCTTCGGTCATGGCGATGTGCTTGCGACCACCGATCGCCCGAGAATTCGGCGGACCCGTTGCCTGCAGTCGTGACTGCATCGCCGATGGCTCTTGACGCCACCACCGACGTATTCCACCCGCTACTTATTACCGCAAACCGATGAAAGCGTCACGTTTTTTCGTCTCGACCTTGAAAGAAGCGCCCGGCGACGCAGAGATCGCCAGCCATCGGTTGATGATTCGCGCCGGGATGATCAAGAAGCTCGGCACCGGCATCTATAGCTACATGCCGATGGGTTTGCGCGTCATCCGCAAGGTCGAAGCGATCGTGCGCGAAGAAATGGATAACGCCGGCGCCGTTGAGCTCGCGATGCCGGTAGTGCAGCCGGCCGAGCTATGGCAGGAAACTGGCCGTTTCGAAAAGATGGGCCCGGAGCTGTTGCGCATCAAGGATCGGCACCAGCGCGACTTCGTCGTCCAGCCGACCAGCGAAGAGGTGGTGACCGACATCGCGCGCCAGGACCTGCGTAGCTACAAGCAATTACCAAAGAATTTCTACCAGATCCAGACCAAGTTTCGCGATGAACGGCGCCCGCGCTTTGGTTTGATGCGCGGTCGCGAGTTCATCATGAAGGACGCATACAGCTTCGATCGCGATGCCGAAGGTGCCAAGGCAAGCTACGCAATCATGGCAACCGCCTATCGGCGCATTTTCGATCGTTTCGGCCTGGGCTATCGCGCGGTCGCCGCTGACAGCGGGGCCATCGGCGGCGACTTGAGTGAAGAGTTCCAGGTGATCGCCGCCACTGGCGAAGACGCCATCGTCTTCTGCGCCGAGAGCGACTACGCCGCAAACATGGAAAAGGCCGAGCCATTGGCGCCGAGCGTGACGCGGCGCCACGCGTCGCAGCCCCTGGCCAAGACGGCGACGCCGGGTGCCAGCACCTGCGCCGCGGTGGCTGCACTGCTGGGCGTGCCGCTCGCCAGCACCGTCAAGCTGCTGGTGCTGGCGACGCCGTCGCCTGAGGCGCAGGGAATAGCAGGCGATGGCGATGGCGCTGGCGATGGAGGGGATGCGGCGGTGCAGATCTGCATGCTGCTGCTGCGCGGCGATCACGCCATGAACGAGGTCAAGGTCGCCAAGCTGCCGGGGTTCGAGCGTGGTTTTCGTTTCGCGACGGTAGCCGAAATCGACGCGCACTTTGGTTGCGAGCCTGGCTATCTCGGTCCACTCGGCCTGCGCCGTCCAGTGCGTCTCGTAGCCGACCGTGAGGTGGCTGTGTTGGCCGACTGGATCACCGGCGCCAACGACGCCGGTTTTCACATGACCGGGGTCAACTGGGGCCGCGACCTGCCCGAGCCCGACCTGGTTGCCGACCTGCGCAACGTGGTTGCCGGCGATGCTTCGCCCGACGGGCGCGGCGTGTTGGCGATCGAGCGCGGCATCGAGATCGGTCACATCTTCTACCTTGGTAACAAATACAGCCGGGCCATGAATGCCACGTTCCTCGACGAGGCCGGCAAGCCGCAGTTTTTCGAGATGGGCTGCTACGGCATCGGCATTACGCGCTTGCCGGCTGCGGCGATCGAGCAGAACCACGATGAGCGCGGCATCATCTGGCCCGATGCGATCGCGCCTTTCACCGTGGTGCTGTGCCCGATCGGCATCGATCGCAGCGACACCGTACGCCAAGCTGCCGAAACGCTCTACGAGAACTTGCTGGCCGCCGGCATCGACGTGCTGCTCGACGATCGCGGCGAACGCCCTGGCGTGATGTTCGCCGAGTGGGAATTGATCGGCGTGCCGCATCGCGTGGTGATCTCCGAGCGCGGCTTGAAGGCGGGCGAGTTCGAGTACCAGCATCGCCGTGAAAGCGCCGCGAGCAAGGTGCCGGTTGGCGACATCGCCAGCTTCATTCGAACCAGGCTCGCGGCATGAGCGCGCCGGGCCGCCCCAAGGACGAATACCGTAGCGCGCAGCGCGAAGGTACTCTAGTGAGCGCGCCGGGCCGCTCCCAAGCGCTCATCTCGAAGCGTGCAGCGCGGAGTCAGTGAGCAATGAGTAGAGAGGTCACCGGTGCACAGCCAATCATGACCATGCAGCGCACGGCCATGCCGGGGTGGTCGCGTCGGCTCTGGCTGGGTGGTGTGGTGGCAGGCACCCTTGCGGTGGTGCTGCCAAGTCCGGCTCTGGCTGGCGCGCAGATCGAGGAGCCGCTGATCGATTCGGTGAAAAACGCGCTGGGTTCGGCGATTCTCAGCAGCGCGCCGCCCAAACCTCACTTCGCCGACACCGAATCCCGCCTGGCCTATCTGCGCTGGCTCGGCGAGATGAGCGAGCGACTCAAAAAGAAAATTCCTGGTCATCAGGAACGCTTGGAACTGCTTCAGACCATTTGGTATGAGAGCAGGCGTGCCGGTATCGATGTCAGCCTGGTGTTGGGACTGATCCAGGTCGAGAGCAACTTTCGCAAGTTCGCGGTTTCCAGTGCCGGTGCGCGCGGGCTGATGCAGGTGATGCCCTTTTGGACGCGCGTGATCGGCGATGGCGACGCGGCCAAGCTCTTTCGCATGCAGACCAACCTGCGTTTCGGTTGCGTCATCCTGCGGCACTACCTCGATATGGAAAAAGGCGACCTGTACCTTACGCTGGGTCGCTACAACGGAAGCCGCGGCCGCGCACCTTATCCCAACGCGGTATTTGCCAATCAGCGCAACTGGATGTTGAAGGACAAGGAGCGCGACGACGCTGCGTCGCGGAAGGAAGCCTGACAGCAATCCTTTTCAGGCGTACCGTAAAACCGTTCAGGCTGAGCTGGCCCTGCCATGAGCTTGCCGAAGTGCTCAGGGCGAATGGCCCGAAACGTATAACTTTGCGTCTGACAGCTTGCTAATTCATACACCGCCGTGCGGATGGGTAGGATCCACCCACAGCACGGACTCGGGCTTTTCCACCGGCTCGATGTCCAGGTTGATGGCTACGGCATCGCCGTCGCTGCGGCACAGCACGCATTCGAGCGTTTCGGTCGCGCTGGCGTTGATCTCCTGATGCGGCACGTAGGGCGGCACATAGATGAAGTCGCCCGGGCCGGCCTCGGCCGTGAACTCGAGGTGCTCGCCCCAGCGCATGCGGGCGCGCCCACGCACGACATAGATCACTGATTCGAGCGGCCCATGGTGGTGGGCACCGGTCTTCGCATCGGCATGGATGGTGACGGTGCCGGCCCACAGCTTTTGCGCACCCACGCGCGCGAAGTTGATCGCTGCCTGGCGGTCCATACCCGGTGTTTGCGCGGTATTGCCGTCAAGCTGGTCGCTCCGGACTACGCGCACGCCGTCGTGCTTCCAGGCCGGCGCCGCGTCGGTGCCGGACGCCGAGGGCGGTTCAGCCATTGACCACGGTCTGCAGCTCGCCCGACTCGTACATCTCCATCATGATGTCCGAGCCGCCGACGAACTCGCCGCGCACATACAGCTGCGGGATGGTCGGCCATTGGCTGTAATCCTTGATGCTCTGGCGAATGCCGGGATCGTCGAGCACGTTGACGGTCTTCAAGGTCCGGGTGTCGACCCCGACAGCTTTGAGGATCTGGATGGCACGACCGGAAAAGCCGCACATCGGGAAGCTGGCGTTGCCTTTCATGAACAGCACGATGTCGTTGGTCTTGACGAGTTCGTCGATGCGTTGCTTGTCGTCGCTCATGGCGGGAACTCCGGTTTGGAAGAGGTGTGCATTATTTCACTGGCGCGCGCTGGCCGCCGCTGCAGCGAGCGATTCCGGCAAGGTCGCTGCGGCTTTGCACCTCAACGAAGCCGTGCATGCGCAGCAGTTCGGTGACGGCGCCGGCCTGGTTGTGGCCGTGCTCGAGCAACAGCCATCCGTCCGTTGCCAGATGGCGAGGCGCCGCGGCAATGATGCGGCGCAGGTCGGCCAGACCATCGGGACCGGCTGCCAGCGCCTCGATCGGTTCGTGGCGCAGGGCAGGCAAATGGGCATCCGCCTCGGCGACATAGGGCGGGTTGGCAACGATCACGTCGTAGCCACTGGCCGCGCCCTCGAGCCAATCGCCCTTGGCCCAGCGCACGTCCAGGCCCAGCCGCTCGCCGTTGCCGCGCGCCACGACGAGTGCATCGGCGCTGGCATCGATCGCATCGATCCTGGCATCGGCGCGAGCGTGCCGCAGTGCCAGCGCGATGGCGCCGCTACCGGTGCCCAGGTCGAGCACGCGCGGCCGCAGCAAGGGCGCCATCCGCTCCAATGCCCAATCCACCAGTGTCTCGGTTTCCGGACGCGGCACGAGCACCCGCGCATCGACGCACAAGGCCAGCCCCCGGAACTCTTTCTGCCCGATGAGGTACGCAACCGGCTCTGCGTCCAGGCGTCGAGTGCAAAGCGACACGAATTGCGTCCACGCGTGCGGCTTGATTGACTCATGGTCGTGCGCCAACAGCCAGGCGCGATCGTGCGTCGCATGGCCGAGCACGTGCAGCAGCAGCAATTGCGCATCGAGGCGATCGATGCCCAATGCGCCGACTGCCGCCAGTGCTTGCACTAGCGTGGCGACGGGGGCGTCAGGCGCGACGGTGCCATCAGCCGGTGCGTCGGAAATGGCCGTCATGCGCGCAAAGGCCGTGAAGAAATCGTAGCGAGCGTCCCGAGGCTGCATTCCGGGCCGCAGCCGTACGCGCGTACGGCGAGGACGGCATATCCAAGATCGGGGCGCGCAGTATCTTTGTTCACACCTTATTGGACTGGCAAGGTCGCTTCCAGCTCCGCGAGTTGCTCGGCCTCGCGCGCGTTACGCAAGGCGCCGAGAACCTCGGCCAAGTCGCCCTCCATGATGGTCAGCAGCTTGTAGAGCGTAAGGTTGATGCGGTGATCGGTCAGTCGGCCCTGCGGAAAGTTGTAGGTGCGAATGCGGTCGCTGCGATCGCCGCTGCCGATGAGGCCCTTGCGCTCGGCCGCGTCTTTGGCGGCGCGCTCGCTGCGATCTTTTTCCTCGATGCGCGCGGCCAGCACCTGCAATGCCTTTGCCTTGTTGCGGTGTTGGCTGCGGTCGTCCTGGCATTCGGCGACGATGCCGGTCGGCAGGTGCGTGACACGCACGGCCGAATCGGTCTTGTTGATGTGCTGGCCGCCGGCTCCGCTGGCCCGATAGGTGTCGATGCGAAGAT
>JBDSYU010000122.1:0-10135 GCA_039925525.1 Variovorax sp. | reverse complement strand
CGGCGCAATACGCGTATTTCGCGCGCACCGCGCACGGCGCCGCATCGTCGGAACGCTCCAAGGACTATGTCGAGGCCGCGTTGTCGACGCCGCTCCATTCGGCCCGGGTAGCATTCCGCCACGTCTTGCCTAACTGTATGCCACCGCTGATCGTCGTCGCCACAGTGCAGGTCGCCAACTCGATCGCGCTCGAAGCCACGTTGTCGTTTCTCGGCCTGGGCATGCCGGTGTCCGAACCCTCGCTCGGCATGCTGATCGCCAACGGCTTCCAGTACATGCTGTCGGGCCGCTATTGGATCTCGATCTACCCCGGCATCGCGCTGATCGTGCTGATCGTCGCCATCAACCTCGTCGGCGACCAGGTGCGCGACCAGCTCAACCCGAGGCTCAAGCGATGAGCCATTCGCAGCGTCGGAGCGGGCATGACCGTGAGTAAGAGCGCCAGCCACGCAGACACGGACCGTGCGGGTCAGCCCTTGCTCCAAGTACGCGACCTGGCGACCGAGTTCGCGACGCGCGCAGGCCTGGCGCGGGCCGTCGACGGGGTGTCGTTTGACGTACACGCTGGCGAGATCATCGGCCTGGTCGGCGAATCGGGCTCGGGCAAGAGCGTCACAGGCTATTCCATCCTCGGGCTGATCGACCCGCCGGGGCGCGTCGTCAGCGGCTCGGTGAAACTCGACGGCCACGAACTCGTCGGCATGCCGCGTTCGCAGCTGCGCGCCTTGCGCGGCCGGCATGTCGCGATGGTCTTCCAAGACCCGATGAGCACGCTCAATGCAGTGCTCAAGGTCTCGACGCAGATGGCGCTGGCCATGCAGGCGCACGGAAGGCCAGGTAAGCAGGAAATGCGCAGGCGCAGCATCGAGGCGCTGGCCAAGGTCAGCATCCCCGACCCAGAACGGCGCCTCGATGCCTATCCGCACGAACTGTCGGGCGGCATGCGCCAGCGCGTGGCCATCGCCATTGCATTCCTGAACAATCCCCGGCTGGTGATCTGCGACGAACCCACGACGGCGCTCGATGTGTCGATCCAGGCGCAGATCCTCATCGAGATGCGTTCGCTGGTGCGCGAAGCCGGCGTCAGTCTGGTGTGGATCAGTCACGACCTGGCGACGGTGTCGGTGCTGGCGTCGCGCCTGCTTGTGATGTATGCCGGGCGGCTGATCGAGGAAGGCCCGACCAGCGAGGTGCTGCGCCGGCCGCACCACCCCTACACCCAGGGCCTGATCGACAGCCTGCCGTCGCGTGCCGCACCCGGCAAGGACCTGTTGCAGATTCCCGGCTCGACGCCATCGCTGACGGCACTGCCCAAGGGATGCGCGTTCAAGGACCGCTGCGCCTATGCGAGCGCCGCCTGCGACACAGCGCCGCCGCAGACCTTCGACGACAAGCGCACCTGGCGCTGCCACCACCCGCTGAACATCGGTGCCAAGGCGGGGGCACCAACGTCAGCATGAGCAGCGCAGCAGCACCCCACGCATTCATCGGCCTGGACGCGATCACGCGCCGCTTCACGTCGATCCCGCCGTTGTCCGAGCGCGTGGCCAAACGCCTCACCGGCCAGAAGGCCAGCACGACCGTCGTGCACGCGGTCGAGAACGTGTCGCTGGCCGTCGCCAAGGGGGAGACGCTCGGGCTGGTCGGAGAATCGGGCTGCGGCAAATCGACGCTTGGCCGTGTCGCCGCCGGCATCCTGTCGGCGACCCTGGGCCGAGCGCAGATCGACGGCGTGCCGGTCATGACCGGCGGGCGCAAACATACGACGCGGATCCAGATGGTGTTCCAGGACCCGTTCGCATCGCTCAATCCGCGCATGCGTGTCGGAGAGACGATCTCCGAAGGCCCGATCGCGCATCGTCTGGTGAAAAGATCCGACGCCGCGGCCGACACCATCCGCTGGCTCAAGGCCGTCGGGCTCGACGCCGATGCGGCGCAACGTTTCCCCCACCAGTTCTCTGGCGGCCAGCGCCAGCGCGTGGCGATCGCCCGGGCGCTGGCGATGCGGCCCGACGCGCTGGTCTGCGACGAACCGGTCGCCTCGCTCGACGTGTCGATCCAGGCGCAGATCATCAACCTGTTCCTGCAACTGCGCCGTGACCTGAACCTGACGATGCTGTTCATCAGCCACGACCTGAGCGTCGTGCGCCACGTCAGCGACCGCGTGGCGATCATGTACCTCGGGCGGATCGTCGAACTCGGCGCCACCGAGGACATCTTCCTCACGCCACGCCATCCATATACCCGCGCGCTGCTCGACAGCGCGCCGCGCCTGGCCGCCGGCGGCGACCCGGTGCAGGACATTCACCCGATCAGCGGCGAACTGCCCTCTCCCATCAACCCGCCATCGGGCTGCGCCTTCCACCTGCGCTGCGCATTCGCGCAGGACCGCTGCAAGAAGAAACTGCCCCTGCTGCGCGCCAGCGGACCCCAACGCGAAGCGGCGTGCCACTTTCCGTTGCAAGAGGAAAACGCATGAATAAGCAAGTTACACCGACGACAACCGAACCCTGGACCTGGGAAGAAGCCGAGTGGCGCCAGCGTGTCAACCAGGTGCGCGCCGGACGCAGCCTTCGCCCGGAGAGCTGGCCCGGGGGTGCGCGATGCGCCGTTGCGTTGTCGTTCGACAGTGACCACGACACCAACGAACTGCGCGACGGCGGAAAATCCATCGGCCGCATGTCCTGGGGCCAGTACGGCAGCCGCGTCGGCGTGCCGCGTATCCTCGAACTGCTGAAGAAAACTTCGGTGCCGGCGACGTTCTTCGTGCCGGCCGTCGCCGCGCTCCTGTATCCGGACGAACAACGCCGTGTCGTCGCCGAAGGCCATGAGATCGGACTGCATGGCTGGATCCACGAACTCAATTCGGTGCTGCCCGAAGAAACCGAACGCGACCTGCACCTGCGCTCCAGTGATGCGCTCGAAAGCGTCACCGGCGTGCGTCCGGTGGGCATGCGCACGCCATCGTGGGACTTTTCGCCGGCCACGCTGACGATCCAGCGCGAAATGGGCCTCGTCTACGACTCCTCGCTGATGGCCGACAACGACCCGTATGAACTCGAGCAACATGGCGATGCAACCGGCATCGTCGAATTGCCGGTGGAGTGGATTCGCGACGACGCGATTTATTTCAACATGAACCGCTTTCAGGCGTTGCGCCCGTATACCGCGCCTACCACGGTGCTCGACATCTTCCGGCGCGAGTTCGATGGGGCTTGGGATGAAGGCGGCTTGTTCCTGCTGACGATGCACCCGCATGTCATCGGCTATCGCTCGCGCCTGTTCATCCTCAAAGAGCTGATTGCCCACATGCAATCCAAGGGTGGCGTCTGGTTCGCGACGCACGAGGACGTGGCAACGTACGTCGCCAGGGCGCTGAGCTGAAGTGGCAGCGCTGCAGGTGCCGGGCGACATGCGCTTCTGGCAACCAACTCGCCGCTGCGCACGGCGGTCACAGGCCTCGCGCTGGTAGCAACGACCTCGCCGCCCCCGAACTTGCGCACTGACTGCAGGTTCGACAGAAGTGGATCCGAAACTTAGAATGGAAATCGGACTGACCAACGGAACCACTTCTGCTCAGACCGTATGTACATTGCCGCGTTGCCGTGTACTTCGATTGCGATGACCACCGCCGCTGCTTCCCGTCTCACTCCGATGGCCTGGCTGATCACCCCGGCGCTGTTGCTGTTCGTGCTGTTCTTCGTGCTGCCATTCGGCGTGATGGCGGCGATGTCGTTCTTCTCGGCCAATCCGGTCAGCAATCCCAATGCGGTGCTGACGACGCGCCACTACGAACGCTTTATTGCGGATTCGGCCGACATCTTCCACGACGCGCTGTGGGCGACGCTGCGCATCGGGCTCGTCACCACGATCGTGGCGTTGCTGATTGGCTATCCGCTGGCTTTTTGGATGGCGCGCATGCAGTCGCGACTCGGTCATGCGCTGGTCCTGATGGCGGTGATCGCGCCGATGCTGACGGGCATCGTCGTGCGCACCTTTGCCTGGATGACGATCCTGCAGGACACGGGGGTCATCAACACCACGCTGATATCTTGGAGATTGATCGATAAGCCGTTGCCGCTGATGTACAACGAGTTCGGCACGGTGGTGGCGCTGGTCCACATCTACGTGCCGTTCATGGTGCTTACCCTCGCCGGCGTGATTGGCCGCATCGACGAGCGGCTGGAGCAGGCCGCACGCGGCCTCGGTGCCGGACGTCTGCGTACCTTTTTTGAAGTCACGCTCCCCCTGAGCCTGCCTGGCATTCTCGCCGGTTCTCTGCTGGTGTTCGCGCTCTCGATCAGCGCTTACGTCACGCCATCGATGATGGGCGGCACGCAGGTCCTGACGCTGCCTATGCTGATCGCGCAGCAGGTCGGGACCAGCTTCAATCCCGGTTTTGCCGGTGCGCTAGGCGTCATCTTGCTGCTCGTCTCCCTGGTCATCATCGTCGCCTACAACCGCATTCTGGCGCGCCTGTCGGGCGATCAAGGGCTGGCATGACGACGCTCCCCAACAACCGCCGCACATTCGATGCAGGGCGAACTGCGTATGTGGCGCTGAACGTCGCGGTGCTGTTTTTCCTGCTGGCGCCGATCGCGGTGGTCGTCGTGTTCGCGCTCAATCCAACGCCGTATATCGCCTTCCCGCCGGTCGGCGTCACGCTGCGCTGGTTCCACAAATTCTTTGACAGCGCTGATTTCACGAACGCGCTGTACCTGTCGTTGTGGACCGCCACCTGCGTTCTGGTGCTGTCGATTGCGATTGGCGGCGGCTGTGCGCTGGCCCTGGCGCGTGGCAATCTGCCGGGGCGGGGCTGGCTCACCGCATTTTTCATGTCGCCGCTGATGCTGCCGGCGATTCTGACCGGCCTCGCGCTGTTCCAGTCATACTTGCTGGCGGGAATCGGCCGCCCGGTCTGGGGCCTGATCCTGGCCCACACCCTGATCGCCGTGCCCTATGTGTTACGCACCACTCTGGCCGTTCTGTACAACTTCGACCGGCGCATCGAGGAAGCGGCGGCCGTGCTTGGCGCGAGTCCGGCGCGCGTGTTCTTCGAAGTGACCTTGCCGCTGATCCGCCCGGGTGTGTTCGCGGGTGGCGTTTTCGCCTTCATCGTCTCTTTCGATCAGTTCCCCGTGTCATTGTTTTTGGTGGTTCCGAACAGCGAGACCCTGCCGGTGGTGCTCTTCAACTACATGAAGTACGACCTCGACGGCGCCATTGCCGCAGCCTCGATGGTTTCCATCTTGCTCGCTTTGTCTGTCGTGCTGGCGCTCGAGAAGTTGATCGGTCTGAAAACCTACGTTAAACTTTAATTTTGAGCGGAAAGAAACCGAAAGAAACCATGTCCATTCTTCGTTCAATTTCGCGACGCAAGGCATTGCGTATCGGTGCCGCGCTTGCCACTACCGCGGTGGTGGGTGCACCGGCTGTCCTACACGCCCAGACCCGCACGCTCAAGATCACCACCTGGGGCGGCAAGTGGGGCGACATTATGAAGGGCACGGTCCTGCCGGCCTTCGAGAAGGAATTCAAATGCAACGTTCAGGCCGATCAGGCCTTTCCGTTCATGCCCAAGCTGCAGGCCAGCCCCAGGAGCGACCCACTCTACGATGTCCTGCACACCAACTCCAACGAGCAATGTGGCGCGCTGACCGAAGGGCTGGTGGTCGACAAGATCTCGGTTAAAGACGTCCCCAACATCGCCGATGTCTTTTCCTATGCCGTCAGCGACAAGATTGTGGGCGTCTCGATCTTTACCAGCGCGATTGGGTTGGGCTTTCGCACCGACAAGGGGCTGGCCAAGCCGACCTCATGGAAGGACCTCGCCGATCCGAAGCTGGACGGTGTGCGCGGCGGCTACATCATCCCCGTCAATAGTCTCGGCCAGGCTCATCTGATGATGTTGGGCAAGCTCTACGGCAAGGGTCTCACCGACCTCGACGCCGCCTACAAGGCGCTCGAGGCGCTGAAGCCGATCAAGCTTGTCGATTTCACCGGACAGATGGAGAAGATGCTGCTGGCCGGCGAGGTGTCGATGGGTGTCATCCACGACAGCGGGGTCTATCGCTACGACGGCACCAACCAGCCGGTCGATTTCGTCATTCCGTCCGAGGGCGTGCTGGCGCTGGAGCAAGTGCTGAACGTCACGCCGGGCTCGAAGGTGAAGGACCTGGCGTTCGCCTATATCGACTACATGCTGCGGCCCGACGTGCAGAAGGTCCTGGCCGAGGGCGTTTGGTACTCGCCGTCGAACAAGAAGGTAAAACTCGACGCCAAGTACGATGCCAAGCTGTTCACGACCGAGGCCAAGGTGGCGCAGCTCATTCAGCCCGACTGGAAATGGTACAACGCACGCAAGGACGATATCGACGCGCGCGTCACCAAGATCCTCAAGGGCTGAGACGCTGACTTCCGCCGCCATCCGGCTTGAGCAGGTCAGCAAGACCTTCGACGGCCGAACAGTTGCCGTTGACAACGTTACGCTCGAAATAGAGGCGGGCGAGTTCTTCTCTTTGCTCGGCCCATCAGGCTGCGGCAAAACCACCAGCCTGCGCATGATCGCCGGCTTCGAGCTGCCCGATACCGGCCGGATTCATGTGGGCGGTCGCGACATTACTGATCTGCCGGTGCACCGACGCGAGATGGGCATGGTGTTCCAGTCCTACGCGCTGTTCCCCCATCGCACTGTCAGCGAGAACGTGGCGTTCGGCTTGCGCATGCGCGACGTGCCCAAACCCGACATCAATCGACGCGTGGCGGCGGCGCTCGCGCTCGTCGCCCTCACCGGGCTGGAGGAGCGCAAGCCCGGCCAGCTCTCCGGGGGCCAGCAGCAGCGTGTGGCGTTGGCCCGTGCGTTGGTCGTCGAGCCGCCGGTGCTCCTATGCGACGAGCCGTTGGGCGCCCTCGACCGCAAGCTACGCCAGCAGATGCAGTTCGAGCTGAAGGAGCTGCAAAAGCGCCTGGGTGTGACGTTGGTTTTCGTCACCCACGACCAGGAAGAAGCCCTGGCGATGAGCGACCGCATCGCCGTCATGAGCAAGGGCCGGATCGAACAGATTGGCACGCCGACCGAAATATACGAAAAGCCTCGCACCCGCTTCGTCGCTGACTTCATCGGCGAGATCAACCTGCTTGATGACTCTAGCCGCGCGCATGCGTTGCGGCCCGAGAAGATTCGCCTGGTCGTGGCCGACGGCGCACGCCTGTCGGGCCGCATCGAGACCGCGAATTTCGTCGGCGATGCCACGCTCTACCGCATCCGCGCCGATGACGGCAGCACCATGCTGGCGCGGGAGACCCATGCTGGCGAGCGCAGCCGCCGCCAGTCGGGCGATCGCGTCGGTATGGCGTGGAACGATGACGATACGGTGATGCTGGAAGGATAAGCGTGCGTCGAAGTCCCTCCCTTCGGCTATCGAGCACCTTCCTCCCCAACGGGAAGGAAATGGTTTTTCTTTACCTTTCGCGCCCAGACGGAAGGGATTGCGCGGCGACCAAAGGGATCCTGGGACCATGACCCGCACTTTGGGCATCGTCACGATCGGTCAGGCGCCGCGAGGTGATCTCGCCGCGCTCTTCGCCGAACACGCGCCAGCCGGTACGAAGGTGATTCTGCGCGGTTGCCTCGACGGTATGTCCGGTGCCGAGATTGAGGCGATCAGGCCCGAACATGGCGGCGAAACGCTCTACACGCGGCTGCGCGGCGACCGCGACGTCAAGATCTCCAAGAAGGCCGTGATCGCCGGCTCGCCCGGCGTGCTGGCGCGGCTGCGCGAAGATGGTGCTGACGTCATCGTCTACGCCTGCACCGGAGACTTTCCGCCGATGAAGGGCGATCAGGGCGTGCTGTTTCCGTCGCGCGTGCTGAACGGCTTGTCGGCAGCCCTCTTGCCGCACGGCCGGCTGGGCATTTTGATTCCGTTGGCCGAGCAGGCCGAGCAACTCGCATCGAAATGGGCGCGTCCTGGTCTGGAAATCGTTGCCGAAGCTCTGGCGCCCAGTGCCGATGCCGCCGAAGCGGACGCCGCCGCCCGCCGGCTGGCCGCCTGCGCGCCCGATCTCGTGGCCATGGATTGCATGAGCTACACGCCGGCGACTAAAGCTTGGGTGAAGCCGGCGTTGGGCGTGCCCACCCTGCTCGCCATCACGGCGACCGGTCGGGTGCTGCGCGAGATGCTTGACTGATCGGTGACGAGCAACGCACCCTCGACTCCCTGGAAGCAGTAAACGAAGGCAAAAAGGATGGCCCTGCGCGAGATCACGCTCGACGACATCGAATCCCTCGCGGTGGGGGCCTGGGTGCTGGGCACCGGCGGCGGCGGCAGCCCCTATCTCGGGCTGCTGAACATGCGCCAGCTTTACGCCGAGGGATACCGTGTCCAGCTGATGGCCGTCGACGACCTGATGGACGACGACTGGGTCGCCGCTGTCTCCAACATGGGCGCCCCCCTGGTCGGTCAGGAGCGCCTGACTGACAGCCGCACCATCGCCCGCGCCGTCGATCTGATGGAGCGCCACACCGGCTACCGTTTCCGCGGCATCATGGCACTCGAGATCGGGGGCGGAAACGCGATCCAGCCGCTGATGGCTGCGGCGCATCTGAAACGCCCGGTGATCGATGCCGACATGATGGGCCGCGCTTATCCGGAAGCCCAGATGACCTCGGTCGCGGTGGGCGATCTCGTGCCCTATCCGTTGACCACGGTCGATGTGCGCGGGCTCGAATCCGTGGTCGACAAGGTGCCGACATGGAAATGGATGGAGCGGGTCAGTCGCAAGATCTGCGTCGAGTACGGCTCGATCGCCGCGACCTGCAAGGCGCCTCGCAGCGGTGCCGAGGTCAAGCAATGGGGCATCCACGGCACCACGACCAAGTCGATCGCCATCGGCCATGCGGTGCGCGAGGCGCAGCGCCGGCATGACGATCCGGTCGCCGCGATCCTGTCGGTAGAGCCGGGCAAAGTGCTCTATCGCGGCAAGGTGGTCGACGTCGAGCGTCGTGCCACCGAAGGATTTTTGCGCGGTCATACGCGCTTCGACGGCATGGACGATTGGCGCGGGGCCGCCATGGAGCTCGCCTTCCAGAACGAATGGATCGTCGCCTGGCTCGATGGCAAACCGATCGCCATGTCGCCCGATCTGATCTGCGTGCTCGACAGCGTATCGGGCGAGGCGGTCGGCACCGAGACCATTCGCTACGGCCAGCGTGTCACGGTGATCGCGCTGCCGCCGCCGCCAGTCTTCCTCACCCCCAAAGGCCTGCAGCATGTCGGCCCGCGGGCTTTCGCCTATGACATCGACTTCAAGAGTGTTTTTTCAGCATGAGACGCATCGGCGTTGATGTCGGCGGCACCAATACCGACGCCGTCCTGATCGAGGAGGGCAAGGTTGTCCGGGTGGTCAAGGCGCCGACCAGCGAAGACGTGACCGCGGGCATCCTCGAGTCGCTCGCCAAGCTCGGCGAGACGGGGGTGCTCAAGGAAGCGTCCGGCGCGCTCAAGCGCATCGACGGCGTGATGATCGGCACCACGCACTTCATCAACGCCGTGGTCCAGCGCCGGCATCTGACGAAAGTGGCGGCCCTGCGGCTCGGGCTGCCGGCCTGCGCGTCACTGCCGCCGTTCTGCGATTGGCCGGAGGATCTCGCGGCCCTGGTGCGCGGTGGTGTGTGGATGGTCGAGGGTGGCCACGAATATGACGGAAGGCCGTTCATGCCGCTGGACGAGGCGCAGGTTACGCGTGCGGCACGGGAGATGCGGGCCGCCGGCCTGAAATCGGTCGGCGTCTCGGCGATCTTCTCGCCCCTCGATCCCAGCCATGAGCGGCGCGCGGCCGAGCTGATCGCGGCGGAGATTCCCGACGCGTCGATCACCTGTTCATCCGACCTCGGCCGCATCGGGTTGCTGGAGCGCGAGAACGCGGGCCTGCTCAATGCCGCCCTGGCCGACCTGGCGCGCGAGACCATCGCCGCCTTCGAGCGCGCCATCCGTGATTCGGGGATCGCCGCGCCTCTGTTCATCACCCAGAATGACGGCACCGTGGCCGAGGCCAGCCAGGCGCGGCGCCTGCCGGTCTACAGCTTCGCCTCGGGCGCCACCAACTCCATGCGCGGGGCGGCGTACCTCTCGGG
>JBDSYU010000121.1:0-9526 GCA_039925525.1 Variovorax sp. | reverse complement strand
GCATGTCGACCTGGAAGTCGGACGCGTGTTGGCGGCGATGCATGAATGCGGCGCTGCGGACGATACGCTGGTGATCTTCACCAGTGACCATGGCGACATGCTCGGTGACCACGCGCTTCTTGCCAAGGGCGCAATGCTGTACGACCCGTGCGTGCGCGTGCCGTTGATCGCCTATCACTCCGGACATGTTCAAGGCGGTCAAGTGGCCACCGGGCTCGCACAGTTGCACGACGTGGCCGCCACGGCGTTGCACGCGGCAGGCGCAGCGCCAGAAGAAATCACCGGCTGGATGCCGACCGCTCGCAATCTCGCCGTCGCCGCAGCGCAGCCGGATGCAGAAATTCGCCCCTTCGCCATCTGCGCTTACCGCAATTCAGGCATCGATGTGCGCGGCGCCTACTGGGACCCGCCGATTGATGCCACCATGGTTCGGCGCGCTCAACACAAGCTGCACCGGTATCACGCGGTGCCGGGTCGACAGGAAGCGCCCATCGCATGTTTGTTCGATCTCGCTCGCGACCCGCTCGAACTGCACGATCTGGCGCACGAGCCGCACATGCAAGACGTGCTGGCCCAACTCCAGGCAGATTGCGATCACTGGCAGGCAGACGCCATGAGCTTGGCATGAGCGCAGCGCCAGCGTTCCCGCGCGGCGTCGTGCCGAGCATGAACACGCCTTTCCACGACGACGGCAGCGTCGATCTGGCAAGCATCCGGCGCTGCGCCGAAGCGACGATCCAGGCCGGTGCCGCCGGCATGTTGATCCTCGCTGTCGCCGGCGAGGGATCGAGCTTGAGCGCGATCGAAAAGCGCCAGGTGACGCAAGCTTTCATCAAGCAGGCGGCCGGCCGCGTGCCGGTCATCGTCGGCTGCAGCAGCAGCGCAGCGCCAGAGCGGCTGACGTTGGCGAGCATGGCCCGCGAGCTCGGCGCACCGGCCATGCTGTGCCAAGTGCCCGACGGCATGAGCGGCGACGCGTTGGCTTCGCACCTGGGCGAACTCGCGCAAGTCGGCCCGCCGCTGCTGATGCTGCAAGACCTCGATTGGGCCGGCGCGGGTCTTGCCCTTGAAGACATCACGTTATTGCAGCGGCGCTTCAAGGCATTTCAGGCGATCAAGATTGAGGTCGTGCTGCCGGGCCCCAAATACAGCGCGGTGCTGGCTGCAAGCAATGGCGCACTGCATGTGAGCGGCGGCTGGGCTGCGGCGCAGATGATGGAAGCACTGCATCGCGGTGTGCATGCCTTCATGCCGACCGCGCTCGACCGGGTGTACGGGCGCATCTTCTCGTTGTTTCACGACGGGCAAATCGACGCCGCGCGAGCGCTGCACGCCCGGCTCGCTCCGGTGCTCGCTTTCTCCAATCAACACATCGGCGTGAGCATCCGTTTCTTCAAGCATTTGCGGCAGCGCGAAGGCCTGTTCGACACCGCCCTGTGTCGACCTGGCGTGCCGGCACTCGACGTGCACCAGATGCGCGAGCTCGATGCCACAGTCGCGTATGCCCTCGCACTGCAAAGTGACATTGTCTGATCCACACCTTTCTCAACACCCCCATGCAATACCAGATTGGAAAACGCCAGTTCGAAGCTGAAAGCCCAGCGCTGACGCTGCAACTCAAGGCCAGCAACGATGTCATCGAAAGCCCCGCGAGCCTGCGCCAACGGCTCGAGGACGATGGCTATCTGTTCATTCGCGGCTTTCACGATCCGGCCAAGGTGCTGGCCGCACGCAAGGACATCCTCATGCGACTGCAGGAGCGCGGCCAATTGCAACCTGACTCGGTGTTGATGGATGGCATTGCCAAGGAAGGTGTGAAAACCACGGCCTCGGTGCGCGGGCAGGAAGACCTCATCACCGATGCCCTGCGCGACCTGCTCTATAGCGAGCGGGCGCATGCGTTCTTTGCCCGGCTGTTCGACACGCCGGCGCAGGCCTACCAGTTCCAGTGGTTGCGCGCCGCCGGCCCGGGCGCCGGCTCGCCGATCCACGCCGACCTGCCCTACATGGGACGCGGTTCCCAGCGCCTCGTTACCCTGTGGACGCCCCTCGGGCGCATCACGCCCGACATGGGGCCGCTGGCCGTATGCCTGCGCTCGCACACCTGGCCGCAGGTGCGTGACAAGTACGCGCATTCCGATGTCGATCGTGAGCGCCATGGCGGTGTCTTCACTGAAGATTCCGGCGAACTGATCGAGCGCTTCGGCGGTCAATGGGCGACCACCACCTTCGAGCCCGGCGACGCCGTGATCATGGGCATGTACACGCTGCATGGCTCGCTGGCTAATGGCAGCAACAAGTTCCGTCTCAGTTGCGACACCCGTTACCAACCGGCGAACGAGCCGATGGACGAGCGCTGGCGTGGCGCCAAGCCGAGCGGTCACGAAGTGCTGTGGGCGGCGGAGCCCAAGCTGCGCTCCGTCGCCGAAGCGCGCGCGCATTGGGGCTTGTAGCCAAGTTTGGCGAGGTGCCCGATCCGCGTGGCGCTCAGCTAATCTATTACCAGCGCTCAACTGGGGGCATATGTTTTTATGGTTTCGACCGCTTACCAGCGCGGCTCTGTGATGATGCCGAATTCCGCTGCCAAGCGGGCATTTCGGATAGCTGAAATTTTCATTAGAAATGTGGCAATTTTTTCTCAATCAGGGACTCCGATTCGCTTGATACCCTATAGTCGCCAGCGTGAAACAAATCGCAATTTTGGCGTTGATGTCGAGCTTTTCATTACAGATCAGCGCCTCTACGATTCCTGATGCTCCGATACCCGCACTGGAGGTGGGATTGGAAGCAAGTGAAAATTTAGTAAGCAAACTTGCGTGGATCGATAACTATACGCTTCTGGCAACTGCGCAAATTGATGCTCATAGCAATTTTTGGGAACGCAAAGTTGTGCAAGTTGATATTAGGACATCCAAGACGAAGGACTTTGTAAACCCGGGTGCGCTAATCTGTACGAATGCGGTCGAGGACGTCGTTAGCATTAACGTTGGAAGTGCGGCAAGCGTCTACACTGGAAATTCAAAAGAACCTGCGCCACAATTGAAGTTCTACAGATGGAATCGCGGCAAATTGACGCCTAAGGCGTTGAGCGATAATTGGAATCCTTATATTTGCAAGAAGACAAAAGTTGCTGACACGAAAATTCCCGGTCCCATGGCTTTAGCTAAGGCAGACGGCATTCGATATCTAGAATCGAAGGACGGCTACCTGGAGACCACTCAACGGCAAACTCGTGAAGAAAGTACGATCGCTCTGATAAGGAATGAGAAATTTGTGGCGACCTTGCAGGCCAAACCACACCAAGTCGCACCCGATCCTCAATATCTGGCGTTCCGCGATGAATATATCTTGTCTTCTGGTGTATTTGTAACGAATGGGAGCTTGGACGAGGCGCGCACAACCGAATATCCGCTTTTGACAATGACGCGCTCGGGTAGTCTCAATCGCGAATATTTTAGGCCAGTATTCGAGCGCAGCGGGCTGACCGTGGAGGGTCAGACATTCCCATATGCCAAAGGGACTCTGATTTTCGTTTCAAATCGCCCGAATGTGGGTGGTGGTATTTATCTCAGCCAAGGCGCAACGATTAAGCGGGTCTGGTGCACCAACCAGGGGTATGGGTTTGGTCGTAGTTGTCAGGCGACGTGGATTTCTATGTCACCCGATGGGTGCCATTTTGCATTTTTTGCGAATAGTTCAGACAACTTGACCCCAACGCGCCCAATTACGTCTCGGCCGACATTGAAGATTCTTCCTCTTTGCAAATAATCTTTTGGTACTCTTGCGTACTGCTTCGCCATTGCGCAAACTCATCGATTTAGCGGCGAGGACAGTCAGTTTGACTTTTCAGCGAGTTGGCCACGGCAGAGAATTTCGGACTTGAGCCTTCGTCCTAATAAAATGATAAATACAACAAAGGGGCGCGCTTCATGCGACCCCGAAGCCGTCGTCAGCGGCGATCACGGCACCGTTGACGAAGTGACTCTCGGAGCTCGCCAACAGCACGATCAGCGCGTCCAGATCTTCCGGCTTTCCGACGCGCTCGCGCGGCATGGCTTGCATTAACGTCTTGCCGGCATCGGTCTGCCAAAGCCGCTGGTTGATGTCCGTAGCGATATATCCTGGGCAAAGTGCGTTGACGTTGATGCCGGCCGGACCCCACTCCTGTGCCATGCAGCGCGTCATGTGCACCACAGCCGCCTTGCTCATGCAGTAGATGCCGGCGCCGGGCAGCACCTTGCTGGCGGCGAGTGACGCCACATTGACGATGCGTCCGCCGACATAGGTGCCCGGCGCTGCGCCCTGGGCGCGCGCGATCATGCGCCGCGCCACCGCCTGGGCCACGAAGAAGGCGCCGCGGGTGTTGGTGTCGAAGATGAAGTCGTAGGCCTCCTCATCGACATCGAGCAACGCCTGCCGCCGGTTGACACCCGAGTTGTTGACCAGGATGTCGATGGCGCCGGCCTCGCGCTCTGCTTGGCCGACGGCGGCGCTGATGCTGTTGGCGTCGGTGACATCGAGTTCCACCACATGCGCCTCGCCGCCCTCGCCCTCGATGCTGGCGCGCAGTTCCTTGAGTTTCTCGAGGCGCCGGCTCGCCAGCACGACGGCAGCGCCGGCTTGCGCCAAGATGCGTGCGAACTGCGCGCCGAGGCCGCCGGAAGCGCCGGTGATGAAGGCCACGCGGCCGGAAAGATCGATGCTGTATGCCATGGTCGTCAGAGTTGGGGTGCCGTGGAACGAGCGGCGTCGGCCGCCGGTGTCCTGGGTAGGAGGGACCCCGAAGTATCGCCGCCTAAAATTGCTTTTGCCACCCGTCAACGCCTTTCGGCCCACCGAGACCCGACATGACCCACGACGACCTCATCGCCAAATTCGGCCCGCGCGAGACCATGGAGTACGACTTGGTCGTAGTCGGTGCAGGTCCGGCCGGTCTGGCTACCGCCATCCGCCTGAAGCAACTTGCCGCGCTCAACCAAAAGGAAATTTCGGTGGTGGTGTTGGAGAAAGGATCCGAGCCCGGCGCCCACATCTTGTCGGGCGCGATCATGGACCCGCGTGCGCTCAACGAATTGCTGCCTGACTGGCGCACCACTGGCGCACCGGTGAAGCAGCCCGTGACGCGGGACACCTTCCTGCTGCTCACCGAGAAAGGCGCCACACGCACGCCCAACTTCCTCTTGCCCGGCAACTTCGAGAACGAAGGCAATTACATCGTCAGCCTCGGCAACCTGGTGCGCTGGCTGGCGCAGCAGGCCGAGGCGCTGGGTGTCGAGATCTTTCCCGGCTTTCCGGCGGCGGAGGTGCTCTACACCGACGACGGCAAGGTGCGCGGCGTGGCGACCGGCCACCTCGGCCTGGGCAAAGACGGCGAGCCGACCGACCATTTTCAGCTCGGAATGGAACTGCATGCCAAGTACACCGTGTTTGCCGAGGGCTCGCGCGGCAGCCTTGGGCGCCGCCTCATCGACAAGTACAACTTGGCCGACGGCAAGGATCCGCAGAGCTACGCGATCGGCATCAAGGAGCTGTGGGAGATCGATCCGAAGCGCCACCAGCCAGGCCTGGCCGTTCATACCGCCGGCTGGCCGTTGCCGAGCGACACCTATGGGGGCTCCTTCGTCTATCACGCCGAGGACAATCAGATCTTCATCGGCTATGTGGTGGGGCTGGATTACCAGAACCCATACCTCAGCCCGTTCGAGGAGTTCCAGCGCTTCAAGACGCATCCGAACATCCGCTGGTATTTCGAGGGGCAGGACCAGGGCCTGAAGGCGCCCAAGCGCCTGGGCTACGGCGCGCGGTCGATCACCGCCGGCGGCTTGCTGGCGTTGCCGAAGACAGTGTTTCCGGGTGGTGTGCTGGTCGGCTGCGAGGCCGGCTACCTGAACGCCAGCCGTATCAAGGGCAGCCATGCCGCGATCAAGACCGGCATGCTCGCCGCCGACGCGGCTTTCGATGCCATCGTCGCCGGCCGCAGCCATGACGAACTCACCGCCTACCCGGCGGCATTCGAGAAAAGCTGGCTGCATACCGAACTGACAAAGTCGCGCAATTTCAAGCAGTGGTTCAAGAAGGGCCTTGCGCTGGGCACGCTGATGACGGGTGTCGAGCAACTGCTGCTCGCCGGCCGAATTCCATGGACGATCGCGCGCGAGCAGCCCGATTACGCGCGCCTGAAGCCGGCGGCCGACTGCAAGCCCATCGCCTACCCGAAACCCGACGGCTCCCTGACTTTCGATCGCCTGACCAGCGTTTTCCTGAGCAACACCAACCACGAAGAGAACCAGCCGGCGCACCTGACCTTGAAGGACCCGGCGGTTCCAACAAAGATCAACCTGCCCAAGTACGCCGGCCCCGAGGCCCGCTACTGCCCGGCCGCGGTTTACGAGTACGTGGCCGACGAAGGTGGCAAGGAGCGACTGCAGATCAACGCGCAGAACTGCGTGCATTGCAAGACCTGCGACATCAAGGATCCGACGCAGAACATCGTCTGGGTGACGCCGGAAGGCGGCGGCGGGCCGAACTACTCGGGGATGTAAATGCATATTGTCATTACCGGCGGCGCCGGGTTCATCGGCGCGCGACTGGCGCGCACGCTACTCGCGCAGGGCCGCCTCTCGCTCGCTGGCGCGGCAGCGCAGCCGATCACCGCGCTGACGCTGCTCGATCTCGTTGGGCCACCGACCGATATTGCGTCGGATGCGCGTGTCAACGCGGTGGTTGGCGTTCTGCAGCAACAACTCTCCTCGACGACCGGCGAACCCGCGGCGCATGGCCCAGGACTGCCTCCGGACACCGCCGTCGTCTTCCATCTGGCCGCGGCGGTGAGCGGCGAGTGTGAAGCTGATTTCGACCTCGGCCTCGCCAGCAATCTGCAGGCGACGCAGCAATTGCTCGAAGCGTGTCGCGCCCTCGGTACCAAGCCGCTCGTGGTGTTTGCCAGTTCGCTCGCGGTCTTCGGCGGGTCGCCGACGCTGCCGTTGCCGGCGGTGATTCAGGACCACACGCTGCCGACGCCACAGAGCAGCTACGGCATCCAGAAGTTCATCGGCGAGCAGCTCGTCGCCGACTATTCGCGCAAGGGTTTCATCGATGGTCGCAGCGTGCGGCTGATGACGGTCAGCGTGCGCCCGGGCCGCCCTAACGGCGCCGCCTCCAGCTTTTTGAGCGGCATGATCCGTGAGCCGCTGGCAGGGCTGCCCGGGCGCTGCCCGGTTGAGCCGCAGACGGCAGTCGCCCTGTCATCGCCCGCGCGTGCCATCGAAGGGCTCCTTCGCGCGGCCGAGGCTGGCGCTTCGGAATGGGGCGCGCCCATCGCTGTCAACCTGCCCTCGCTCGCCGTGACAGTGGGAGAGATGGCTGCGGCGCTCGAACGCGCCGGCGGTGCCGAGGCCGCGGCGCTGCTCGACTGGACGCGGGACCCGTTGATCGAGCGCCTCGTCACCGGCTGGCCGGCGCGCGTCGACTTCGCCCGCGCCCGGGCGCTCGGCCTGGCCGCCGACGCCGACTTCGATGCCGTCGTGCGCAGCTACATCGATGAGAACCCGGACGCGGTGAAGCTGCATCGCGTGAACGGATAGAGCACCGACGGTTTCGGCGCATCTTCGTGGCGTGCGCGGCCATACCGCAAACGTCTGGCCATCCGTGGTTCAGCGCGGTGATCGGCGCAAGGGTCGTCGGTGAAAGTCTCTAGAGCCGCGCCGGCGCTTTCAAGGCATATTCGAAGGTTGCCGCGCCGCATCCGCCGCGCTATGGTTCAACCTGGAGACACAACCCATGCAATTCTCTCGAATCGGCGCCACGTTGGCGCTTGTTGCCGGTATCGGCATCGCCTGCTCAGCCACCGCGCAAACGGTGATGAAGATCAACATATCGACGTCACAAAACTCGCACCAGGGCGTGGCCATCGACACCTTCGCCAAGGAAGTGGCGGCGCGCACCAACGGCCGCTACAAGATCGAAACCTTCTACAGCGGCGCTTTGGGCGGCGAACGCGAGTCGATCGAAGCGGTGCAGCTCGGCACCCAGGCTCTCACCTTCTCGTCGACGGGCCCGGTACCCAATTTCGTGCCTGAGACCAAAGTGTTCGACGTGCCGTTCCTCTTCCGTGACAAGGCCCACGCGCGCGCGGTACTCGACGGGCCGATCGGTCAGGAGATGCTGACCAAGTTCGACGCCAAGGGCTTCAAGGCCCTGGCCTGGGCCGAGAACGGCTTCCGGCACATGACAAACAGCAAGCGCGACGTGAAAACACCCGAAGATCTGAAGGGCCTGAAGATGCGCACCATGGAGAACCCGGTGCACATCGCTGCCTACAAAGGCTTTGGCATCGTCACCACGCCGATGGCCTTTCCCGAGGTGTTCACTGCCCTGCAGCAGGGCACGGTCGATGGCCAGGAAAACCCGTTATCGGTGATCATCGCCTCGAAGTTCGACCAGGTGCAAAAGCACCTGACCTTGACTGGCCATGTCTATTCGCCGGCCATCTTCCTCATGAACAAGGCCGACTTTGAAAAACTCAGCGCCGATGATCAGAAAGCCTTCATCGAAGCCGCCAAGGCCGGCACCAAGGCCAATCGGGCGCGTGTGGATGAAGACGACGCCAAGGGTGTGGCCGACCTGCGCGCCAAGGGCATGACGGTGATCGACGACGTCGACAAGTCGAAGTTCGTGGCGGCGCTGGCGCCGGTGAATGCGCAGTTCGAACAGCAGTTCGGCAAGGAGACGCTGGACAAGATCCGCAACTACAAGTAGGGCGTCAAGCAGGGCGTGTGATAGCCGCATGAAGCGCGCCCTGCTCGCTTTCGAGCGTTGGTCGAGCGGCTTTGCCATGGCCGTGGCCTGCGCCATGATGGTCATCGCGGCCAGCCTGGGGGTGTTCCAGATCATCACCCGCTTCATCCTCGAGCGGCCAGCCGAATGGACCGAGATCCTGATTCGCCTGAGCCTCATCTGGATGGTGTTCATGGGCATCCCCATGGCGTTCAGGCAGGGCGCGATGGTCAGCGTCGACGTTCTGCATCGCTGGAGCGGACCGCGCTGGCGACGTTGGCTCGACGCCATCGTCAGCATGGCCGCGCTGACGCTCATCGGCATCATCGTCTGGTGGGGCTGGCAATACGCCCTGCGCGGACGCGTCCAGACCATGGCCGGGCTCGAGTCGCTGACGATGTTCTGGGCCTACCTGGCACTGCCGGTCGGCGGCCTCTTCAGCGTCGTCGGCATCCTTGCCAACTGGGCCGATCCCAGGCGCATGGAACTGGAGACGGCGCAATGACCGCCATCATGATGACGACGATGCTGGTGTGCTTCGCGCTCACCGTGTCGGTGGCGGTGTCGATCGGCCTCGCGGCCATCGCCGGTGTCCAGGTCAACGGCCTGAACATGCTGATCTCCGTGCAGCAGCTGTTCAACGCCATCAACAAGTTTCCGCTCGCCGCCATTCCCTTCTTCATCCTGGCCGGCAACCTGATGGAAACCGGCGGCATCTCCCGGCGCCTGGTCGAGTTCGCCAAGAGCCTGG
>JBDSYU010000120.1:0-10429 GCA_039925525.1 Variovorax sp. | reverse complement strand
GTCGCGTGAGGGCTTTCGCATCGCCCACGACATCAGCGCCTACAGCTTCCCGGCGCTGGCGAAGGCCGCAGCGCCGCGGCTGAACGCGCAATCGGCGCTGCTCACGCTCACTTATCTGGGATCGCAGCGCGCCTTGCCCAACTACAACACGATGGGCCTGGCCAAGGCTTCGCTGGAGGCCTCGGTGCGCTACCTGGCCGCGGCGCTCGGCCCAAAGGGCGTCCGCGTCAACGGCATCAGCGCTGGGCCGATCAAAACCTTGGCGGCCAGTGGCATCAAAGGCTTTGGCAAGATCCTTTCGGCCGTGGCGGAGACGTCGCCGATCCGACGTAACGTGACGATCGAAGATGTGGGCAACGTGGCCGCATTCCTGCTCAGCGATCTGGCCGGCGGTGTCACGGCCGAGATCACTTACGTAGATGGTGGTTTCAGCCAAGTGGTGGGTGGCACGGACGACAGTTGAGGCAATCCCGGGCGCAGGCGCTTGCGTCATCACAGGAGCGAAGCGTGATTCATGCGAGCCATCTGATCGATCGAAGAAGTTTGCTCGTCGCCGCGGTGGCCGGCCTGGCTCTGGCAGCGCCACGCAGTTGGGCCGCCAGTTCGCCCAGCCTGATGCTCGCGCGAAACTACAAGCCCGGATCGATTGCGGGCGACCAAATGGCCGGTTATTTCTTGAGCGAAAAGTACGACGGTGTGCGCGCGTTTTGGGATGGCAAAACTCTGGTTTATCGCAGCGGCGATCCGATCGTCGCGCCGCGTTGGTTCACCGACGGCTTGCCGCCGCAGCCGCTCGACGGTGAGTTGTGGGTCGGACGCGGTCGCTTCGCCGACACGGTTTCGACCGTGCGCAGCCAGAGCCCCAAAGACCAGGCTTGGCGCCAGTTGAACTACATGGTGTTCGACATGCCGGTGGAGAAAGGCGACTTCACGCAGCGCCTTTCCGTGCTGCGCAAGCTGTTGCCGTTGCCGGACGCGCCGTGGGCCATTCAGGTGGCGCAGCAGTTGGCCACGACGCCCGAGGCGCTACAGGCGCAGCTTGACGAGACCTTGAAGCTCGGCGGCGAGGGGCTGATGCTGCACCGCGGCGCCTCTTTGTATACCGCCAGGCGCAGCGCCGATCTGCAGAAGTTCAAGCCCTTCGACGACGCCGAGGCGCGGGTGGTCGCGCAGCTCGAGGGCAAAGGCCAGCTTGCAGGCCGCATGGGCGCGCTGCTGGTCGAAACGCCCGAGGGCATGCGCTTCAAGCTGGGTAGCGGTTTCAGCGACGCCGACCGGAGCGCGCCGCCGCCGATCGGCAGTTGGGTCACCTACCGCTACAACGGCGAGACGGCAGCCGGTGTGCCCCGGTTCGCGCGCTTCATGCGGCTGAGTCCAGACGCGCCGCACTTGTAGCGCTTGACGATGCAGCGGCAGCGTTGCGCGGCGTATTTATTCCGCCCGCACGCAGTCCGCGTAATAGCGCACCTTGCCGGCCTCGCCAGCACGCGCCACGAGACCGTGAATGTCGGTTTCGAAACCGGGGCACTGGTTGTTGAAATCGCGCGCGAACTTCAGATAGTCGACGATCTTCTTGTTGAACACCTCGCCTGGAATCAACAAAGGGATGCCAGGCGGGTACGGCGTGATCAGGCTGGTGGTGATGCGGCCCAGGAGGTGGTTGATCTCTACGCGTTCGGTCTTGCGGTGTGCGATGTGGGCAAAGGCATCGCTCGGCTTCATCGCCGGCTTGAGGTCGCTCAGGTACATCTCGGTGGTCAGCCGCGCCACGTCGTGCTTGGCATAGAGCTTGTGGATGTGGTCGCACAGATCGCGCAAGCCCAGGCGCTCGTAGCCGGGGTGCTTGGCGCAGAACTCCGGCATGATCCGCCACATCGGCTGATTGCGCGCATAGTCGTCCTTGAACTGCTGCAGCGCTGTCAGGAGCGTGTTCCATCGGCCCTTGGTGATGCCGATGGTGAACATGATGAAGAAGCTGTAGAGGCCGGTCTTCTCGACGATGACGCCGTGCTCGGCCAGGAACTTCGTCACCACGCTGGCCGGGATGCCGGCTTCGGCAAACCTGCCCTGCAGATCCAGGCCGGGCGTGACGATGGTCGACTTGATCGGGTCGAGCATGTTGAAGCGATCGGCCAGCTTGCCGAAGCCATGCCAGTTGCGCGCCGAGTTCTTGCTCTTGCGCGCGCTGGAACTTTCGGCGCGGATGATCCAGTCGTCGGCCGTGCCGATGCCCTCCTCGACCAGATCGGTTGGGCCCCAAACCTTGAACCACCAGTCGTCCTCGCCGAATTCGGCCTCTACCTTGCGCATGGCACGGCGAAAGTCGAGCGCTTCCAGGATGCTTTCCTCGACCAGCGCCGTGCCGCCCGGGGGCTCCATCATGGCTGCCGCCACGTCGCAGCTGGCGATGATGGCGTATTGCGGACTGGTCGACGAGTGCATCAGATAGGCTTCGTTGAACAGGTCGCGGTCGAGCGAACGGTTCTGCGAGTCCTGCACCAGCACGTGGCTGGCCTGGCTGATGCCGGCCAGCAGCTTGTGCGTCGATTGCGTCGCGAACACCAGTGAATCCTTCGGCCGCGGACGCCGCTTGCCCATGGCATGGTAGGCGCCGTAGAAGGGATGGAAGGCTGCATGCGGCAGCCAGGCTTCGTCGAAATGCAGCGTGTCGACCCAGCCGTCGAGCATGCCCTTGATGACTTCGGTGTTGTAGATCACACCGTCGTAGGTCGACTGTGTGAGGGTCATGATGCGGGGCTTGATGGCATCGACGTCGCGCCCGGCGAGGAGTGGATTGGCGCGCATCTTGGCGCGAATGGTCTCTGGCTCGAACTCGCTTTTGGGGATCGGCCCGATGATGCCGAAATGGTTGCGCGTCGGCTTCATGAACACCGGGATCGAGCCGGTCATGATGATGGCGTGCAACACCGACTTGTGACAGTTGCGGTCGACCACCACCACGTCGTCGGGCGCCACCGTGTGATGCCAGACCATCTTGTTGCTGGTGCTGGTGCCGTTGGTGACGAAGAAGCAATGGTCGGCGTTGAAGATGCGCGCCGCATTGCGCTCGCTCGCTGCGACCGGGCCGGTGTGGTCGAGCAGTTGGCCCAACTCTTCCACCGCGTTGCAGACATCGGCGCGCAGCATGTTCTCGCCGAAAAACTGGTGGAACATCTGGCCGATCGGGCTCTTCAGGAACGCCACGCCGCCGGAATGCCCCGGGCAGTGCCAGGAATAAGAGCCGTCCTCGGCGTAGTTGATCAGCTCTTTGAAGAACGGCGGCTGCAGGCCTTCGAGATAGCTCTTGGCCTCGCGCACGATGTGACGGGCGACGAACTCGGGCGTGTCCTCGAACATGTGGATGAAGCCATGGAGTTCGCGCAGGATGTCGTTGGGGATATGACGCGAGGTCTTGGTCTCGCCATACAAGTAGATCGGCACTTCGGCGTTCTTGCGGCGTACTTCGCCGATGAACTTGCGCAGGTTGAGAACCGCCGGGTCGACGTCGGGGCCGGGCGTGAACTCTTCGTCGTCGATCGACAGAATGAAGGCGCTGGCGCGGCTTTGCTGCTGGGCAAACTGGCTCAGGTCGCCATAGCTGGTCACGCCAAGCACCTCGAAGCCTTCACTTTCGATCGCCTGCGCCATTGCACGAATGCCCAGACCGGAGGTATTTTCGGAACGGTAGTCCTCGTCGATGATGAAGATGGGAAAGCGAAATTTCATTGGGGAGACTCCGGGCTGCCAACTAGTGACGCGAGGGCGAAGGGGCGCGATGGGACCTACGGCCGCATCCGGCACGCGAGGCGCGCAGTGTAAGGAATCGCCGGTTCAGCCGATGCGCTGCACCCTTATTTTTCAACGAGAATGTGATTCGTGGTTCGATAACGAGGAGGACGCAGTGGCCAATTCAACAGTCTGGTGGTTGATTGCCGGCGGCGCGATCGTGGTGGAGTTGATGTCTGGCACCATCTATCTGCTGCTGCTCAGCGCAGGCTTCGCCGCCGCGGCGATTGCTGCGCACGCGGGCTTCGGCACTGTGGTTCAAATATTCGTCGCGGCGCTAGTCGGGATGGCCGCGGTGTTGGTCTGGCGTGTGTCGCGGCGCAATGCCCCTCCCGAACCCCCGCCTTCGGCCAACCCGAACGTCAACCTCGACATTGGCGAACAGGTGTTCATCCCCGCCTGGAATCCCGACGGCACGGCCTTCATCCGCTATCGAGGCGCGCAATGGACGGCTGTGCCGACGCCGGGCAGCGTCCCTGTGGCCGGCGAACACCGCGTGGCGCAGATGGTCGGCAGCCGGCTCGTTGTCGACAAGATCTGACAACTTAAGAAAAAAAGGAAACGACGCATGCCTTACGTAATTCCCCTGGTGATCCTGGCCATCGCCATCCTGTTCGTCAGCCAGTCGGTGCGTTTCGTGCCCCAACAAAATGCCTGGGTCCGCGAGCGCTTCGGCAAATACGGCGGCACCATGGCGCCGGGCATCAACTTCCTGATTCCCTTTATCGACCGCATTGCCTACAAGCACAGCCTGAAGGAGATCCCGCTGGATGTGCCGAGCCAGGTCTGCATCACGCGCGACAACACCCAATTGCAGGTCGACGGCATCCTGTACTTCCAGGTGACCGATCCGATGCGCGCCAGCTATGGTTCGTCCAACTACGTGGTGGCCGTGACGCAGCTGGCGCAAACGTCGCTGCGCAGCGTCATCGGCAAGCTCGAACTCGACAAGACTTTCGAGGAGCGCGACATCATCAATGCCCAGGTGGTCGCGGCCATCGACGAGGCGGCGCTCAATTGGGGCGTGAAGGTACTGCGCTACGAGATCAAGGACCTGACGCCGCCCAAAGAAATCCTGCAAGCCATGCAGCGCCAGATCACTGCCGAGCGCGAGAAGCGCGCGCTGATCGCCGCCTCCGAGGGTCGGCGCCAGGAGCAGATCAATATCGCCACCGGCCAGCGCGAGGCGCTCACTGCACGCTCCGAAGGCGAAAAGCAGGCAGCCATCAATAATGCGCAGGGCGAAGCCGCTGCAATCACCGCAGTGGCAGAAGCCACGGCCGGCGCCATTTCTCGCGTAGCCGCGGCCATCAACGAGCCGGGCGGCGCCCAAGCCGTGCAGTTGCGCGTGGCCGAACAGGCCGTCGCGGCCTACAGCAAGGTCGCCTCGGAAGCCAACAGCACCTTGATCGTGCCGAGCAACATGACCGAGACGGCGGCCCTCATCGCTTCGGCCATGCGCATGGTGCAGGCCGGGCGCGTCGGCGCCTTGGCGTCGCCCTCCGCTTCGCCTGCCGCGGGCACGACCGGGGCCGGCTGAAATCGAATTGGGCCGGGTCGGTGCGCTGCTAGAATCCGCGGCTCGGAGCGGTGGATGAGCGGTTTAAGTCGCACGCCTGGAAAGCGTGTGAGGGGTCAAACCCTCCGCGGGTTCGAATCCCGCCTGCTCCGCCAGGCACCTTGCATCCACGCGGGTTGCGCTTTTTTTGCCCCTCGAAAGCACGGCGGCGGTCAGCGTCTCGAGCCGTCCGAACGTCTGCTCGGCACAGGCCGGAACTGGCGCTTTCGACGTAGTGAATACAGTCAGCTGGTCGAAAATTCGGCTCAATAGCTGACCTCGCTGCCGGCAGTAGCCTCCAAGCTGCCCAAACGGTCATCGGCCAGATTGTCGATTGACGAATCCGGTTCCGATGGGCGTAATGCTGTTCATACGCATTGCACCATTCGGGTCTGCGCCGTTGGCTGCTCGAGCGAGAAAAGGCGCTCCTTGCGCCGAGGCTTCACCGCGAAGCACTTGTGTCACCGCCAGGCCCAATAGATGCGCCGCGCTGTGGCAACCAGGGAGTTCTGTCATGTCTCCAGAGATGCCGCCGGATTTAATACCCAAGCCCCACCGATCCGGATTTCTCTCAGCAGTGGCGCGGTCATCACAGACCGGCAGGGGTCGACGTGCGAGCGCCGGCGACGTCGTCCACTCGGCCTAATCAGAGCTTACATGCTCAGCCTAACGGCTCGTCTGTTTGGCCGGTTCGAGTTCCAATGTGGGGACCAACCGACCTCTGTATTGAACGCGCGTCGGGCTCGTGAGCTATTTTGCTATCTGATGTTGCGTCGAGATCAACCTCAGCGCAGGGAAACCCTGGCCGGGCAACTGTGGGAAGAAGCGCCGCCCGAGCGGGCCCGAAAGTACCTTCGCCAGGCCTTATGGCAAATTCAAGCCGCTTTGCATCTCCTCGCCGGCCGTGATGGCGTGCAAGCGATAGAAGTGGATTCGGAATGGATCCAGCTCAAGAGTTGCGATCAGCTAGATGTCGATGTGACCCGCTTTGATCAGGCGACCCGCAGCTGTCACGGCATCCCCGGCTCACAACTCGACGCTGCCGCAAGACAGCGTCTGGAAGAAGCGGTTCAGCTGTACCGCGGCGACCTGTTGGAGGGGTGGCTTCAAGACTGGTGTCTGTTCGAACGAGAACGTCTTCAGAACGACTTCCTCGATACACTCGAAAAGCTTGTTTGCTCCTGCGAGGCACGTTGCGACAGCGAGCACGGTCTGGCCCTTGCCAGGCGCATGCTGGCGGTTGATCCAGCCCGCGAGCAGGTGCACTGCCACGTGATGCGGCTGCATGTCCAGGCCGGCAATCGAACCCAGGCATTGCGTGATTTCCAGCGTTGCGAACAAATTCTGATGCAGGAATTGGGCGTGAAGCCGTCGCAACAGACTTGCGCGCTGTATGAGTCGATCCGTGATGGGCACCTCGATAGCCCGTGGGCTGATTCAGGTTCGAATGGAGCACCCGACGTGGCGTCCGGGCTTGGGCACACTCAACTGCCGGAGCTGGCGTTGGCGGACATGCTCAAGCGGGTTCAGCACCTGTTCGAACGCATCGAGACACGCATGGGGCAGCGCATCGCGAACTCGAATGCTCGACCCTTCGAGCCCGACTGACGCCGTAGGTCCCTCGTACAGCCAGACACCTCGACAGACGCTCGAAGAGACGTTACCAAGACGACGTCAAGGTACACAGGTGTCGTGATTCGCGAAATCGCGTCTCTACAAATTTCGCGCAACGGCGGCATTTCGAAATGAGGCTTCCCATGAGCACTCGTTCCTTCATCGTCAAACTCTGGCAGGACAGCGACGCTTCAAGGTCACAGCGTTCTTGCTGGCGTGGGCAGGTCACCAGCGTCCCAAGTGGCGAGCGGCGCTACGCGCGCACGCCCGACGACGTCCCCACGCTGCTTGCTTGCCAGTTTGGCAAGTCCGGTATCCGACTGGGCTGGTATTGGCGTCTGCGAGTCACGCTTCATGAATTGCCGATGCGGTGGATGAAGGGATCGCGTCGCTGATGGGGCGCGGACAAGTAATTCTCAACAGGAGATTGACATGGTTCAAGTGAGCTATCCGGGGGTCTATATCGTCGAGAAGCCGAGCGGGGTGCGCACCATCACCGGTGTGGCGACCTCGATCGCGGCATTTGTGGGCTTCACGCGCAAGGGCGTACCCGACAAGGCGGTGGCGATCTCCAGCTTTGCCGATTTCGAGCGCAGCCACGGCGGCCTCGACCGCGACAGTCCCGTCTCGTACGCGGTGCGCCAGTTCTACCTGAACGGCGGCACGCAGGCGTTGATCGTGCGCGTCGCGGTGGGCCACGCCACAGCGCAATGGACCTTGCAGGACGGCGCCGGTGACGCGCTGGACGTGTTCGCCGCCAGCCCCGGCGACTGGGGCAACGGCCTGCGGCTCACCGTTGAGCTGGCCGGCGTGCGCAACGTCGACACCGACTTCAACCTCATCGTCAAGCAGATGCAGCCCGACGGCACGCTGGCCGTCGTCGAGACGCATCGCAACCTGAGCCTTGATTCCAAATCCGGGCAATACGTCGAGTCGGTGATCAACAACGCCTCGGCGGCGATCCGCGCGAAGCGCACGGCCGGCCTCGCCTTCGCAAACGCCGGTGCCGCCGTGAGCGGTACCATCGCGGCGCCTCTCGCGCTGCCGATCAACACCACCATTGGTGGCACGGTCGATGGCGTGAAGCCTTTCGTGCTGACCCTGGCGCCGGGCGACGCGCCGTGGGCCTCGGTCGGCGCGCTGGTCACCTCGGTGAACAACGCCATCGCCGCCGGTAGCCTGGGCGCCTTCCTCGTCGCTAGCGAATCCGGCGCCGACGGGCTGGCGGGCACGGGCCACCTGAAACTCGCTTCAGTCACTGCGGGCGAGTCCTCCGGTGTGGTGATCGCCGGCGGCTCCTTCGGCGGCATAGCGGCCAGCATTCACATGGGCCTGGCCAACGGCGGGCGCGAGTTCAGTGGCGCCGCCGAACACCGGCCGGTCGCCGTGGTCGACGCCGCGCCAACCATCACAACTGGCGCTGATGGCAACCCTGGCAGCGCGGTCGAGCTGGCGGGCAGCGAGTCGCTCAAGACCGGAATCTACGCACTGCTCGACGTCGACCTGTTCAACCTGCTGGTGATCCCCGAGACCTTCGGCATGGCGGGTGGGCAGGAGATCGGCATCATCCCGGCCGCCGTTGCGCTGTGCGAATTGAAGCGTGCCTTCTACATCGTCGATGCGCCGTCCAACCGAAAGCTGGACGACGTCGTGCTCTGGTCCGGCATCTCCAAGTCGCGCAATGCCGCTACCTACTTCCCGGCGGTGCGCATTGCCGATCCGCTCGACGGCCTGCGACCGAAGTCGATGGCGCCCTCGGGCACGCTGGCCGGCGTGTATGCCCGGACCGATGCCACGCGCGGCGTATGGAAGGCACCGGCCGGCACCGACGCCACGCTCAACGGCGTGCTCGATCTGGCGCTGCCCATCAACGACCTGGAAAACGGGCGCATCAACCCCAAGGGCGTCAACGTGCTGCGCAGCTTCCCGGCGTATGGCCGCGTGTCCTGGGGTGCGCGCACCATGAAAGGCGACGACGCGCAGGCCGACGAGTACAAGTACATCCCGATTCGCCGCCTGGCCCTGTTCCTCGAAGAGAGCCTGTACCGCGGAACGCAGTGGGTGGTGTTCGAGCCAAACGACGAGCCGCTGTGGGCGCAGATCCGCCTCAACCTCGGCGCCTTCATGAACGGCCTGTTCCGCCAGGGCGCGTTCCAGGGCAAGACGCCGCAGGAGGCCTTCTTCGTCAAGTGCGACAAGGAGACCACGACCCAGGCCGACCGCGACCTGGGCATCGTCAACATCCTGGTCGGCTTCGCACCCTTGAAGCCGGCCGAGTTTGTGGTCCTCACCATCCAGCAGATCGCTGGTGATCTGCAGTAGCCGCCTTCGAAACGGAGTACGACCATGGCCCAATTCGCTGTCAACACGCATCGCTTCGATCCGTACAAGAATTTCAAATTCCGCATCAAGTGGGACGGCCGCTATGTGGCCGGCGTCAGCAAGGTCGGTTCGCTCAAGCGCAGCACCGAAGTGGTGGAACACCGCGAAGGCGGTGACCCATCCACCGGGCGCAAGTCGCCGGGGCGCACCAAGTACGAGGCCATCACGCTGGAACGCGGCGTCACGCACGACCCGGAGTTCGAGGCCTGGGCCAACAAGGTGTGGCACGTGGGCGCTGGCCTGGGCGCCGAGGTCAGCCTGAAGGACTTCCGCAAGGACCTGATCCTGGAGGTCTACAACGAGGCCGGCCAGGTCGTGCTGGCCTACAAGATCTACCGTTGCTGGGTTTCGGAGTTCCAGGCCCTGCCCGATCTGGACGCGAATGCGAATGCCATCGCCATCCAGTCCATAAAGCTCGAGAATGAAGGCTGGGAGCGCGACACCGAGGTCGCGGAACCGGCCGAACCCGTGCTCGCCAACTGACCGGCGACACATGGACCCATGGAGTTCGCCCCGATGCGCGCCTCGATGCGTCCCTTTGGCCGTGCGGCGGATCTCGACCTCGATTTCGGCCAGTCCGACCGCCCCGGCCTCGTGACCGCCGTGCTCGCGCAGTGCGACGCGGGTGACACGGCCGCAGACGCCTGGTGGTCACGGTCCGTCGGTGCGCGCACCGCGGCTTTGCTGGGCCTGGTCACCGTCACCGAAGACAAGCCGCAGATCTCCTTCACCGCGCGCTGCACACAAGTCGGATGCGGCGGTCTGTTCGGCTTCGACCTGCCACTGCAAGCCCTGGCCGCGCAAGGCATGACGGACGACGAGCCGGTGCAGGTCGAACTGGACGCGGCACGGTCTGTGCGCCTGCGTCGGCCGACCGGCGCCGATCTGCGCGACTGGCACGCGCAACGCCCCGCCACGCGCGCGCAAGCGGTGCAGACCATGCTGAATGCGCTGCTGCTCGATGGCCGCGTCGATGCGCATCAGTATGAAGCGCGACTCTCAGAAGCCATTGCCGCTCTCGATCCGTTGGTGGCCTTCAGCGCGCGCTGCACCGGCCCGGCCTGCGGCGCACCGAGCGAGGTGACAGTC
>JBDSYU010000119.1:0-8060 GCA_039925525.1 Variovorax sp. | reverse complement strand
GCGGCGATCGTGGTTGGCGCGCCTGGTTGCGCCGTCCACGCTCGCCGCGCACGGTCGTGGTCTGGCTCAGCGTGTACCTGCTTGTCGCCGCGAACTGGGCGCTGTGGTTGCAACTGATCAAGCTCGGCGAAGTGCCGGCGGTCTACTGGCGTTCGATCGGCGCTGTCGCACTGCTGGTTCTTGCGGCCAACCTCGCGTTGCTTTCAGTCACGGCCTGGTCGCGCGGCTGGGTCAAATGGTTGTGGGTCGCGCTCCTGCTGGTCGCCGGGCTGGTGCAGCACTACATGTTGGCCTACAGCGTGGTCATGGACCCGACGATGCTGGCCAACACCGTGCAAACCGATTGGCAAGAGACACGGGATCTGCTTGGCTGGCGCCTCGCTTTCATGATGCTGGTGGTCACGCTGCCTGCCGCCTTGCCAATGGCGCGAATCCGGCTGGCGCGCTTCACCTGGTGGGGCCAGTTGTGGCGCAACGCGTTGCTGTTCCTCGTGGCGCTGGTGCTGGCCGGCGTCGCGCTTCTGACGAGTTCGCGCGAGTTGGCGCCGCTGATGCGTAACAACCCGCAGTTGCGCTACATGATGAACCCGGTCTCCAGCGTGTACTCGATGGCGCTTGTCAAGTTGCGGCCGCTCTTCACGCGGCCGCGCAGGTTGATCGCCATCACGGCAGGCAGCACGCTCGGTGCCAGTTATGCGGCACAAATCAAACCGCCGCTGTTGCTGCTGGTGGTCGGCGAGACCGCGCGCGCCGATCACTTCGCACTTAACGGCTATGGTCGCGACACCACGCCCGAACTGGCACGACGCAGGGTGCTCAGTTGGCGCAACGTGCGCTCGTGCGGTACCAACACGTTGGCTTCGGTGCCGTGCATGTTCTCACCGCTGGGCAAGCAGGCCTTCGAATCGCGTGACGATGATTACGAAAACCTGCTCGACGTGGCGCAGGCCGCCGGCCTCGCCGTGTTGTGGATCGAGAACCAGGCGGGCGGATGCAAGGGCGTCTGTGCGCGCGTGCCGACGCAGTTGGCGTGGGATGGCCTGACACCGGCGCTGAAATCCGAGCTTTGCGAAGGCGACGAGTGCCTGGACGATGTGCTGCTGCAGAACCTCGATCAGCGCCTGGCCGCGTTGCCGGCCGAGCGCCGTGCACGCGGCGTGCTGCTGGTGATGCACCAGATGGGCAGCCATGGCCCGGCCTACTACAAACGCTCGCCGCCGGCCGCGAAGGTGTTTCGACCGGAATGCGGAACGAACGTGCTGGCCGATTGCACCCAGGATCAACTCATCAATGCCTACGACAACTCGATCGTCTACACCGACCGCTTCCTCGGCCTGGCCATCGACTGGTTGAAGGATCGATCGACCGATTTCGATACCGGCCTCCTGTACCTGAGCGACCATGGCGAGTCGCTGGGCGAGTTCGGACTCTTTCTGCACGGCCTGCCTTACAGCATGGCGCCCGACGTGCAAAAGCACGTGCCGATGGTCGCCTGGTTTTTGGGAGGCATCGCCGAGCGCCGCCGGCTCTCGCTCGAGTGCCTCGGCCGCACCCTGGATGCACCGCTCACCCATGACAACCTCTACCACGAAGTGCTCGGGTTGCTCGACGTGAAGACGCCGACGTACAAACCCGAGTTGGATGCTTTCGCCAGCTGCCGAGATGGGAACTGAAGGTGATTCAGCGCTTGTCTCGCAGCACCCGTCCAAGCAGATAGAACTCGGGGTTGGGTTCCATGCCGGTGACATTCGCCATTCGGTTGCTCAAGCCGAAGAAGGCCGTGATCGCCGCGATGTCCCAGGCGTCCTCGTCGTCGAAGCCATGTGCATGCAAGGCGTCGAAATCGGCCGCCTCGACCGCATGCGCTGCGTCGCAGACCTTCATGGCGAAGGTCAGCATGGCTCGCTGGCGCGGCGAGATGTCGGCCTTGCGCCAGTTGGCGGCGGCCTGATCGGCCAGCATCGGTTTCTTCTCGTAGATGCGCAACAACGCGCCATGCGCGACGACGCAGTACAGGCATTGGTTGGCGGCGCTGGTGGCGGTAACGATGAGTTCGCGGTCGCCTTTGGTGAGCGAGCCGGTCTCTTTCAGCATCAGCGCATCGTGGTAGGCGAAGAACGCGCGCCATTCCGCCGGGCGGCGCGCCAATGCCAGGTACACATTCGGCACGAAACCGGCCTTGGCCTGAACCGCCAGGATGGCATCGCGGATGTCGGAGGGCAGGCGGTCCAGCTCGGCGTGTGGGTAGCGCGATGGCGATTCGATCATGGCCGTGCTCCAGATGGGTCGCAAGAGTATGCGACCTCAAGCCCTACGGCTCGAAGCGCATCCAACGGCGCTGTTCGGGTCCGTGGCAATATCCACGCCCCCGCCGGCGATGCGGCGTCTGCGTCCTTGTGTGCCGGCACCCATCTCATTTCAAGGAACCCCATGCGAACCATGCGAACAACTCTTTCGGCCGCGCTTCTCGGCGCATTGCTACTGCCCATGGCGAGCGCCGAAACCGCGTCCGTGACGACCCCGAGCGGCCTGGTCTTCCAATCCATCAAGGAAGGGAGCGGCGTGTCCCCCGTGCCGACCGACACGGTCAAGGTGCACTACCGCGGCACGTTTCCGGAAAGCGGCCAAGAATTCGATAGCTCGTACAAGCGCAACGAGCCAACCGAATTCCCGCTCAATCGCGTGATTCCTTGTTGGACGGAAGGGCTGCAGATGATGAAGCCCGGGGGCAAGGCCAAGCTCACCTGTCCGCCGCAGATCGCCTACGGCGCGCGCGGCGCGGCAGGCGCCATTCCTCCCAATGCGACGCTGAACTTCGAGGTGGAGCTGATATCGGTCAGAAAGCCCTGAGCGGTCGGAGGCAGCGCACCGACTTCCACACAATCGGACGTTTTTTTTCGTAACGCGTCGCATCGCCACGCCCGGCTGTAGGGACCGTCTCCAACGTTTCCCGGCTGGACGGGTGACCCGGCAAGGACACCACAGCGATCTACGCACGCGGCCGCATTCGCTGTATCGTCGGCACTTTCCACTGATGCGCGAGTCGCGCCTGCACCCATGGTCAACAAAGTATTCGACAGCGCCGACGCGGCGCTCAAGGGGGTGGTCGCTGATGGCCAGACGCTGGCTGTCGGCGGCTTCGGTCTTTGCGGTATCCCGGAAGCTTTGATCGACGCGCTGCACGATAGCGGCGTGAAGAACCTGACGTGCATTTCGAACAATGCCGGCGTCGACGGTTTCGGCTTGGGCAAACTGCTCGACACGCGGCAGATCAGCAAGATGATCGCCAGCTATGTCGGGGAGAACAAGGAATTCGAGCGGCAGTTCCTTGCGGGTGAACTGGAGTTGGAGTTCACACCCCAAGGCACATTGGCCGAGAAACTGCGCGCCGGCGGCGCCGGGATTCCGGCCTTCTTCACCAAGACCGGTGTCGGCACGCAAGTCGCCGAAGGCAAGGAGCTGCGCGAGTTCGACGGCGAAACCTATGTCATGGAACGCTCGTTGGTGCCCGATGTGGCGCTGGTCAAGGCCGACGTGGCCGACACCTCCGGGAACCTGCGTTTTCGGCTGACGGCGCGTAACTTCAATCCGGCCGCGGCGATGGCCGGCAAGATCTGTATCGCCGAAGTCGAGAAGATCGTCGAGGTCGGCGAACTCGCACCGGACGACATCCATCTGCCTGGCATCTACGTACATCGCATCGTGCTCAACGCGACGCCGGAGAAACGAATCGAAAAACGCACTGTTCGCGCCGCGGCGCCAGCGGATGTGGCGGCGGCCAAGGTCGAGGCGCAAGCTGTGATCGCCCAGGCCGCGGCGGTCGACGAGACCGAAGCGATGCCAGTGCCGAAGGTACCGGTGCGTCAACAGCAAGAAGGGATCTGACATGCCCTGGACCCAGGAACAGATGGCTGCACGCGCGGCAAAAGAACTCGAGGACGGGTTCTATGTCAACCTTGGTATTGGCATCCCGACGTTGGTTGCCAACTATGTGCCCCAGGACAAGGAAGTCTGGCTGCAAAGCGAGAATGGCATGCTCGGCATCGGTGCATTCCCGACCGAAGACCAGGTCGACGCCGACCTCATCAACGCCGGCAAGCAGACGGTGACGACACTGCCGGGCACGGCCATTTTCGGCAGCCACGACAGCTTTGCCATGATTCGCGGCGGCAAGATCAACCTGTCGATCCTTGGCGCCATGCAGGTCAGCGCCAAGGGCGATCTGGCCAACTGGATGATCCCCGGCAAGATGGTCAAGGGCATGGGCGGCGCCATGGACCTGGTCGCTGGCGTCAAGCGCGTGATCATCCTGATGGAGCATGTGGCGAGGAGGAAGGACGGCGGCGAGGATCTGAAGATTCTCGAAGAGTGCACACTGCCGCTGACTGGCGTCGGCGTCGTCGACCGGGTCATCACCGACTTGGCCGTGCTCGACGTCACCAGCGACGGTCTGAAGGTGATGGAACTCGCAGATGATGTGAGCTTCGAGCAGGTGCAGGGAAAGACCGGGGCGAGGTTGATCGGGTAGGTGCCTCGCAGGGGATTGAAGAGAGCAGGAGTGCGGAGAGTTGGACTTTTTATTGGGTAATTGGCTGTTGGTCGTTGCCGTGTTGGCGGTGCTGGTCATGGTTTATGTGCGTTCGCACAGGCGCAGTCCGGCGGCGCGGCGGCGTTCGGGCCATCTCAGCGCAGTGGAATCGGTGCGCCTGCGCCAGGAACTGTCATCGCAACTGCAAGACCTGGCGGGCGAAACCGCACCGGCGTTGCTCCAGGCCGAGGCCAAGCGGCTCAGAGCCACCGAGGGCAGCATCAGAGCCCTTGAAGCGGCTCTCGAGCGCGCCAAGAGCCGCACCGACAGCGCCAAGGAACCGGGAAACCGGCAGTCATAGGCGGCAGCCGGCGAACAAGCTGCAGGCGCGACGCGACGCTGGAACTTTGGCCTCGGCCTCGGCCTGTCAGCGACCTCGCGCGCCGGTCAGCCGTGTTTCAGAAGTTGCCGGATTGGACGTCGTTCGACGCCGCCGTTCCCTGCCGCAACGGCGGCAGTTGCTGCGGCGCCTGGGCTGGCGCGGGCGGTTGGCCCGGCGCGACAGACAATTTAAACTCTCGACGAAACGCTGTAGCGTTGATGGCCAACTTTATTCGCAGGAGATCGCTCATGGACGCCACCACCACCCCCGCCACGCAAGTGGCGACCGTCAAGCTGCTCATCGACGGCAAGTTCGTCGAATCGAAGTCGAAGGAATGGCGCGACATCGTCAACCCGGCAACGCAGGAGGTTCTGGCGCGCGTGCCGTTCGCAACACCTGAAGAGGTCGACGCGGCCGTGGCCTCGGCCAAGACGGCGTTCAAGACCTGGCGCAAGGCCTCGATCGGCACCCGAGCGCGCATCTTTCTCAAGCTGCAGCACCTGATTCGCGAGCACATGGGCGAGTTGGCGGCGATGTTGACGGCCGAGCAGGGAAAGACGCTGCCGGATGCCGAGGGCGACGTGTTTCGGGGGCTCGAGGTGGTCGAGCATGCCGCGGCCATCGGCAACCTGCAACTTGGCGAGCTGGCCAACAACGTGGCCGGCGGTGTCGATACCTTCACCTTGTTGCAGCCGCTGGGCGTCTGCGCCGGCATCACGCCGTTCAACTTTCCGGCGATGATTCCGCTCTGGATGTTCCCGATGGCCATTGCCACCGGCAACACCTTCGTGCTCAAGCCGTCCGAGCAGGATCCGATGGTGACGATGCGCCTGTGCGAACTGGCGCTCGAAGCAGGCATTCCGGCCGGCGTGCTCAACGTGGTGCATGGCGGTGAGACCGTCGTCAACGCGATCTGCGACCACGCAGACATCAAGGCCGTGAGCTTCGTCGGCTCAACCAAGGTCGGCACCCATGTCTACAACCGCGCCACCTTGGCCGGCAAGCGCGTGCAATGCATGATGGGTGCGAAGAACCACGCCATCGTCATGCCCGATGCCAACAAGGAGCAGACCCTCAATTCACTGGCCGGCGCCGCTTTCGGGGCGGCCGGGCAGCGCTGCATGGCGGTGTCGGTGGCGGTGTTGGTCGGCGAGGCGCAGCAATGGATTCCCGACCTCGTGGCCAAGGCCAAGACCTTGAAGATTGGCGCCGGCACCGAGAAGGGCGTCGACGTGGGACCGCTCGTTTCATGCGCCGCCTACGAGCGTGTGAACGGACTGATTGAACGTGGCGAAGCCGATGGTGCCAAGCTGGAACTCGACGGCCGCAAACCGACAGTGCCTGGCTATGAGAAGGGCAACTTTGTCGGGCCGACGGTGTTCTCGGGCGTCAAGCCGGGGATGGTCATCTACGATCAGGAGGTGTTCGGCCCGGTGTTGTGCCTGGCCAGCGCCGACACCATCGACGAGGCGATTGAGCTGATCAACGCCAACCCCAACGGTAACGGCACGGCCATCTTCACGCAGTCTGGGGCAGCGGCTCGCCGGTTCCAGGAGGACATCGATGTCGGCCAGGTCGGCATCAACGTGCCGATCCCGGTGCCGGTGCCGCTGTTCTCGTTCAGCGGCTCGCGCGGCTCCAAGCTTGGCGACCTCGGGCCGTATGGCAAGCAGGTGATTCTGTTCTATACCCAGACCAAGACCGTGACGCAGCGCTGGTTCGATGACAGCACGCTTTCGACGGGCGTGAACACGACCATCTCGTTGAAGTAGGGCGCGCCAACCCCCCGGGTATTGCCGTTCGATCCATGAACTTCGAACTGAACGAAGACCAACTCGCGTTCGCCGACAGTGCCCGGGACTTTGCGCAGAAAGAGTTCGCCCCGCATGCGGCGCGTTGGGACGAGGAGGCGCATTTTCCGAAGGACACCATCGCCAGAGCCGGAGAACTCGGTTTTTGTGCGCTCTATGCACCCGAGCGCATCGGGGGCCTGGCGCTGCCGCGGCTCGACGCAACGTTGGTGTTCGAGGAAATGGCGGCGATCGATCCGTCGACCACGGCTTTCATCACGATCCACAGCATGGCGACCTGGATGGTCGGCACCTGGGGCAGCGATGCCGTGTGCGCGCGCTGGGGCGCCGATCTGGTGAGTGGACGAAAGCTGGCTTCGTATTGTTTGACGGAACCCGGCGCCGGCTCCGATGCCGGCTCGCTCAAGACACGCGCCGAGCGAAGCGACGCCGGCGGCTATGTGATCAACGGGGCCAAAGCCTTCATCTCAGGGGCCGGCGCCACCGATCTGTTGGTGTTGATGGCGCGCACCGGTGCCGCAGGCGCGGGTGGCGTCTCGGCTTTTGCCGTGCCAGCCGATGCGCCCGGTGTCAGCTATGGCAAAAAGGAACGCAAGATGGGCTGGAACAGCCAGCCGACACGCGCCATCGCCTTCGACAACGTGCAGGTCGACGCCGATGCCTTGCTTGGCGCCGAAGGCGAGGGTTTTCGCATCGCCATGAAGGGCCTGGACGGCGGCCGCATCAACATCGCCACCTGTTCGGTCGGCGCGGCGCAAGGCGCACTCGACGCGGCCCGGCGCTACCTGCGCGAGCGCCAGCAGTTCGGCAAGCCCTTGGCGAGCTTCCAGGCCCTGCAGTTCAGGTTGGCCGACATGGCGACGGAACTCGTCGCGGCGCGCCAGATGGTCCGCCTGTCCGCCAGCAAGCTGGACGCCGGCCATGCCGATGCCAGCACCTATTGCGCCATGGCCAAACGCTTCGCGACCGATGTCGGCTTCAACGTCTGCAACGAGGCATTGCAACTGCACGGCGGCTATGGGTACTTGGCCGAGTTTCCACTGGAGCGGCTGGTCCGCGACACCCGCGTGCACCAGATCCTCGAAGGCACCAACGAGATCATGCGCGTCATCGTTGCCCGCAAACTTCTGGAAGGCGATGGTGACATTCGCTGACATCAGCAATGCGGACTACAGGACGCGAGGGTCTCGAAAAATACAACGACATCCTTGGCGGTTTCTTTCGGGCCTTTCGCGAAACTTTCGCGTTCTTCGCATCCGGCCGTCCGCTTTGAAAGAGCCATGACCGACCCAGTCGTCCAATTCGACACCATGCCGACCGCCAGCGGCCATTGCATTGG
>JBDSYU010000118.1:0-15947 GCA_039925525.1 Variovorax sp. | reverse complement strand
CAAAGACGCATGTGTACCGCATCATTCGCTCGGGGGAGGTGCGCATCAACAAGGCGAGAGCGGCGGCGGATACGCGCATCGCGCCTGGCGACGTGCTGCGTTTGCCGCCTCTGCGTCGGCCATCGCTGCAATCGCGGCGGGCGCAGAGTCAGACCGGCGCCGGTGATGCTGTGCCGGTGGCTGGGTCGCCACAAGTGGCGCAGCCGCGCCGCTTTCCCGTCCTGTACGAGAGCGAGGCACTGCTGGCGTTGGACAAGCCGGCCGGCGTCGCCGTGCATGGCGGCAGCGGTGTCAGCTTTGGCGTGATCGAGCAACTGCGCGCAGCGCGCCCGGCGGCAACTCGGCTGGAACTGGTGCATCGCCTCGACCGGGAAACCTCCGGCGTGCTGCTGGTCGCCAAGAAGCGCAGCGCCCTTACTGCGTTGCAGGCGCAGTTTCGCCAACGCGAGACCGGCAAGACTTATCTTGCCTTGGTCGAAGGTCGATGGCCGGCCGAGCGCAAGGTGCTCGACGCGCCGCTGGCAAAGTATTTGCAGGGCGATGGCGAGCGTCGGGTGCGCGTGGTCGACAGCTCACATGCCGACGCGATGACGGCGACCACACTGGTTCGCGTCGTTTCGCCTATCGAGTTGCCGGCTGTGGGCTTTGATCCATCGTTCAGTTTGCTCGCGGTGACCATCAAGACCGGGCGCACGCATCAGATTCGCGTGCACTTGGCAAGCAGCGGTCATTGCATCGCCGGCGACGACAAGTACGGCAACTTCGAGCGCAATCGCGCTTTGCACAAATGTGGGTTGAAGCGCATGTTCCTGCATGCCTGGCGGCTTCGCTTTGTCGATCCTGCGAGCGGTGAGCCGGTGCTGTTGCAAGCCGAGTTACCGCCCGACCTGTCGTCTTTGTTGGCGCCGTCGGCATTGGCGGTACTTGCCACTTGGCCTTGACGATAGGTTGCTGCATCATGTCTGACACCCAAGAGCAGCCGATCGTCCTGTGCGGTTCATCCGACTTGGTCGATGGTGGCTTGGCCGTAGGCTTCGATGTGAACTACGGCGGGCAGAGTTGCCGCGCCTTCGCCGTACGCTTCGAAGGCCAGGTGCATGCCTATCTCAATCGTTGCACGCATGTGGCGATGGAACTCGACTTCCAGCCCGACCGGGTCTTCGACGACAGCGGTCGCTGGCTCCTGTGCGCCACCCATGGCGCCGCCTATGAACCTGCGACGGGGGCCTGCGGTGGTGGCCCCTGCCGCGGCGGCCTCAACAAAATCACCTTGAGCGAGAGCGGCGGCGTGGTGCGCTGGCATACTGCCTGGAACTTGCAACCACTCGCGTTTTGACGATGCCCATCCACCACCATCTGCCGCCTGTGCGTTTGCCCCTCAAAGGCGCCGCGGTGGTTTCGAGGGCTCTGCCATGAGCGATCCTTCTCGCATCGAACCCGACGGCTTCGAGCCCTTCGAACCGAGGACGCCGATGCGCGCCGGCGCTGCGCAGTCCGCACAGATGCCGTCAGATTCGAAACTCGCGTGGGAGCGCGAGACGCTCGAGAAGCTGGCTTTCGCTGCGTTGCGCGAGCAACGCGCCACGCGCCGCTGGCGCACCTTCGTGCGACTTGCCTGGCTGACCTTCTTCGTCGCGCTGGTCGTTCTCATTTTTGTACAAAGCAACGCCGCGGCTACGAAGGTCGGGCCGCACACGGCAACGGTCGAGATCAAGGGCGAGATTGCCAATGGCGCCAGCGCCGGCGCCGAAGCGGTCGTCGCAGCGATGCGCAGCGCCTTCCAGGACGATGGCGCCAAAGCCGTTGTGCTGCTCATCAATTCGCCAGGCGGCAGCCCAGTGCAGGCCGGGATGATCACCGACGAAATCAAGCGCCTGCGCGCCAAGTACAACAAGCCGATCTATGCCGTGGTCGAGGAGAGTTGCGCCTCGGCGGCGTACTACATCGCCGCAGCCACCGACCGTATCTTCGTTGACAAGGCCAGTATCGTCGGCAGCATCGGCGTGCTGATGGATGGCTTCGGGTTCACTGGTTTGATGAACAAGTTGGGCGTCGAGCGGCGCCTGATCACCGCTGGCGAGAACAAGGGGTTTCTTGATCCCTTCAGTCCGATGACACCGGAGCAGAGCGCCTTTGCACAACAGTTGCTCGAACAGATCCACGGACAGTTCATTGCTGTCGTCAAGGCCGGTCGCGGCGATCGGCTCCACACGGAAACGCCGGGCTTGTTCAGTGGCCTGTTCTGGAGCGGTGAGCAGGCGATCGACATCGGCCTGGCCGACAGCCTGGGCAGCATCGACTATGTGGCGCGCGAAGTGGTCAAGGCCGAAGAGGTGGTCGACTACACGCGCCATGAGAACGTTGCGGAGCGCCTGGCCAAACGCTTTGGTGCGGCCTTCGGCGAAGCGACTGTGCGCGCATTGCGCAACAGTGCAACAAACCTGCACTGACGCGGCTTCAACTGCCGGCTGTGGCTTTTTTCAAGGGCCTATGGCGAACACGGCCGGTGTTCGATTGTCCAGGTTGAAGCCCGGGTCGGCGGCTGTATCGGCAGCGCATTGGGCGCGTTCGAGTTGCCATTGGCGCACCGAGGTGCTTTTCGATTGCGCTCGCGCCAGCGTCAACCCAACGCTCACTGCCAGCCGCGTCGCCGGTTGCAGGGTTGACAAAAGCGCCTTCAGCAAGACATCGTTGCGATACGGCGTTTCTATGAACAACTGGGTCTGGCCGGTCTTTTGAGCCAATGCTTCGAGTTGCCTGATGCGTAGGGCTCGCGCCGTTGGCTCCTGCGGCAGGTAGCCGACGAAGGCGAAGTTCTGGCCGTTTAGGCCACTGGCGGCCAGCGCCAGCAGCAGCGATGTCGGGCCGACCAAGACAAATACGGCAATGCCCAGATCGTGGGCGGCGCGCACCACGGAGGCGCCGGGGTCGGCCACCGCCGGCATGCCAGCTTCGCTGAGCAGGCCCAGGTCATGGCCGTCGAGCGCCGGCGCCAGAAGAGGCGCAAGGGTGCGGGCATCGACGCGTCCGTCGTGATCACCCTTTTTGTGCATCTCGCGCGGCAGCTCGACGATGTGCTGGGCGCCGAGCGGCGCGGCCAATGGGTGCAGTGCGTCGATGCGCTTCAAATAGGCGCGTGCCGATTTGGCGTTCTCGCACAGCCAGTGCACAAGTCGCGCCGCCTGGGCCATCGTCGCCGCGGGCAGTACTGTGTCGAGCGCTGCCTGCGGCTCGCAGCCGAAATCGAGCGGCCCAGGCACCAGGAACAGCCGACCCCGTGCCGGAGCCGGTGGGTTCACAGCAGGTCGACGCCAGCGGCGCGCAGCAGTCGGCAAGTGCGGATCAGCGGTAGGCCGATCAGCGCGGTCGGATCGTCGCTTTCGACCGCCTCGAGCAAGGCAATGCCGAAGCCTTCGCTCTTGGCACTGCCGGCGCAGTCGTAGGGTTGCTCGCGTTGGAGGTAAGTTTCGATGGCGACGTCGCTGAGTTGACGCAGCGTCACGCGAACGGCTGCGCTGTCGTGTTGCAGGAAGCCGTCGGCGTGGCAGGCCAGCGCAACCGCCGTGTGGAAGGTCAAGGTTCTGCCGCGCATGCGCTGCAGTTGCGCCGTCGCGCGTGCGTGATCACCGGGCTTGCCCAGCGCTTCGCCATCAAGATCCGCGACCTGATCGGAGCCGATCACCAGAGCTTGCGGAAAGCGCTCGGCCACGGCGTGTGCCTTGGCCAAGGCAAGGCGCAGGGCCAGTTCGACCGGCGCTTCGTTGGCCTGCGGCGATTCATCGATCTGGGGCGCGTGCACCTCAAACGGCAAGCCGAGTCGCTGCATCAATTCGCGTCGGTACGGCGACGTCGAGGCCAGGATCAACAAGCGTTGCATGGCGCAGATTGTGCGCGTGCGTCGCGCACGTGAAGCGTGCGCATGCAGCCCTTAAACTCGCGCCATGAATGGTGAGTTTTCAGCGCGGCGGCTTGATGTCGCGGCGTTTGCAAAGGCCGCTGCGACGCTCGAGGCAGAGCAGCCGTTGACTGGTTTTCCGCGCCTGATGCGAGAGCAGGCGGTCGATGCGCCGTCTTCCTCACACGCCCAGACAACGCTGTCGCAACCGCCACCGGCACTGCCAAGTGTGGGCTGGCGCGCGACTGGCGAGTTGCGTGGCGGTGACAGTGGCTCGGGTGTGCCCTGGCTGCGGCTGCAGGCACGGGTGACGATGTCCGTCGTTTGCCAGCGCTGCCTGGCGCCGATGGCGTGTCCGGTCGACGTTGACCGCTGGTTTCGCTTTGTGGTCGATGAAGCCACCGCCGAGGCCGAGGACGAGGATGCGCAAGAAGACGTGTTGGTGCTGTCGCGCCAGTTCGATCTGCCAAGTCTGGTGGAAGACGAATTATTGCTGGCGTTACCGCCCGTGCCGCGTCACGCGCATTGCCCGGCGCCGCCCGCGCTTTCCGCACATGACGCCGCCTTCAAAGACGCGGCCAAGCCGCATCCGTTTGCTGGATTGGCAGCGTTGGCGTCGACCCGTCTGAAAAATCCGGACAAGTGAGACGGGCAGAAAAAAGCGCCCGCATAACTCTAAAGTTACATGGAGCGCGGCGATTTATAATATTTGGTTGACGTGCGCGCGATCGACTGGAGACGCGGCCAGGAAGGCCGCGTCGCTGCATGACCTGACTCACTTGTTGCTGGCGCCAGTGCGCGTTGGCTGATGCTTGCAAGCGACATAACGAGCTAATTGGAACGAGCGTTGGTCACGCGCGACTCTTTCCGTAAATCATCTCCGATCCGTCGGGTTTGGCAAATTCTCTTCTTCATTAAAGGCCAGGCGTTCCGGCTCGGAACGGTTTGGGTCTCATCGAGCAAATCTGGAGTTATTCATGGCTGTCCAACAAAACAAGAAGTCGCCTTCCAAGCGCGGCATGCACCGGTCGCACAATGCATTGACGGTTCCGGGCATTGCGGTGGAGCCGACCACCGGCGAAACGCATTTGCGCCATCACATCAGCCCGAACGGCTTCTATCGCGGCCGTAAGGTCCTGAAGACCAAGGAAGAGGTGTAGGCGTACTGCAGCGGCTTCGTCCAGGGCGTGCCCTGGGGGTCGTTGATGCGATGTCTGTCGACCTGTCGTCCAACAACCATTCAAGCGTGATCACGCTGGCGGTCGATTGCATGGGTGGCGACCATGGCCCGAGCGTCACGCTGCCGGCGTGTCGCGCGTTCCTGGCTCGACAGCCCGAGGCCTTTTTGTTGCTCGTCGGCAGACCCGCGGCGCTGGCTGGTTTCAGTCACGAGCGCGCCCGGTCGATCGCTGCCAGTGAGGTGGTGGGCATGGACGATCCCATCGAGGTGGCCTTGCGGCGCAAGAAAGACTCATCAATGCGTCTGGCCGTGCAGCAGGTCAAGGAAGGCCATGCCGCGGTCGCGGTTTCGGCGGGCAACACCGGCGCGCTGATGGCCATTGCCCGCTATCTGCTGAAGACCCTCGACGGCATCGACCGGCCAGCCATTGCCTCGCAACTGCCCAACGCCCGCGGCGGTTCCACCACGGTGCTTGACCTTGGCGCCAACGTCGATTGCGATGCCGAAGACCTCCTGCAGTTTGCCGTGTTGGGCTCGGCCCTGGTATCGGCGCTGACTGGTCAGCCATCGCCGACGGTAGGCTTGCTCAACATCGGCGAAGAAGCCATCAAGGGCAGCGAGACCATCAAACGCGCCAGCCAGCTGTTGCGCACCGCTGCCGAGCGCGGCGATCTCAATTTCTACGGCAACGTGGAAGGCAACGACATCTTCAAGGGCACCACCGATATCGTGGTGTGCGACGGCTTTGTCGGCAATGTCGCGCTCAAGGCCACCGAGGGCGTGGCCGGAATGATCACCCAGTTCATGCGTGCCGAGTTCTCGCGCGGATGGCTCGGCAAGCTGGCAGCAGTGGTGTCGTATCCGGTGCTGAAGGCGCTGAAGGCGCGGCTCGATCACCGCCGCTACAACGGCGCGGCACTTCTGGGCCTGCGTGGGCTGGTGTTCAAGAGCCATGGCTCGGCGGACGCCATGGCCTTCGGTCACGCCCTCGATCGGGCCTTTGATGCCGCTCGGAATCACTTGCTCGACCGGGTGCGCGAGCGGATTGCGCATGCGGAGCCACTGCTGGCGCGTCGGCGCGGCGCTGCCGCAACTGCGGTCACTGACGTCGTGCGTGAGTCTGAAGAAGGCGACGGGGCCGCATCGGACGCGGCTGGCGGCACAAAGGCCCGAGTGGTGCGGGCCTGAGCGGATGGCCCGGTTCGCTCGCATCACCGGTACCGGCAGCTACCTTCCGCCGCGACGGGTCGACAACGATGAACTGGCGCGCGAGTTGGCAGTGCGCGGCGTCGAGACCTCCGACCAATGGATCGTCGAGCGCACCGGCATCCGGGCGCGCCATTTCGCTGCTGCCGGAACCATGGCCAGCGACCTGGCACTGCCGGCTGCTGAGCAGGCCGTGCAGGCCGCCGGTCGCGTGCCTGCCGACATCGACCTGATCATCGTCGCGACCTCGACGCCCGACATGGTCTTCCCGGCAACCGCGGCGATTCTGCAGCACAAGCTTGGATTGGCCGGCTGCCCAGTGTTCGACCTGCAAGCGGTGTGCAGCGGCTTTGTCTATGCACTCACCGTGGCCGACGCCATGATCCGCAGCGAAGCGACGCGCTGCGCGCTGGTCGTCGGCTCCGAAGTGTTCTCGCGCATCCTGGATTTCGACGACCGCACAACCTGCGTGCTGTTCGGCGATGGCGCCGGGGCCGTGCTGCTGGAGGCCAGCGACCGGCCCGGCATCCTGGCTGCCGACCTGCATGCCGATGGCAGGTATCAGGACATTCTGTGCACGCCGGGCCATGTCGCCCGGGGCGCGGTGTCTGGGCGGCCATTGCTGCGCATGGATGGACGGGCGGTGTTCAAGCTGGCGGTGCGCGTGCTCGACGAAGCGGCGCGGGCGGTGCTGGCCAAGGCTGGCAAAGATGCATCCGACATCGACTGGCTGATTCCGCACCAGGCCAACATCCGCATCATGGAGGGCATGGCGAAAAAATTGCGCTTGCCGCTGGACAAGATGATCGTCACCGTCGAAGAGCACGGCAATACGTCGGCCGCGTCGATTCCGCTGGCCCTCGATGTTGCGGTGCGTGCCGGCAAGGTCCAGCGCGGTGACACTGTGCTGCTCGAAGGCGTCGGAGGCGGCTTCACCTGGGGCGCCGTGCTGCTCGAGTTCTGAATCATGAAATCGTTTGCATTCGTCTTTCCGGGACAGGGTTCGCAATCGGTCGGCATGCTCGATGCATGGGGCGAGCATCCGGCGGTGGTGCAGGCCTTGCATGAGGCCTCGGAGGCGCTCGACCAGGACCTGGCCCGACTCATTCATGCCGGCGGCAAGGAAGAACTGGCGCTGACCACCAACACCCAACCAGTGATGCTGGTGGCTGGCGTCGCGGCTTGGCGTGCCTGGCGTGCCGACGGCGGCGCGACGCCATCGCTGGTTGCCGGCCATTCACTCGGCGAATATTCGGCGCTGGTGGCTGCTGAGGTCTTGACCCTGGCCGAAGCCGCTCCGCTCGTGCGCTTTCGCGCCGAGGCCATGCAGCAGGCCGTGCCGGTCGGCGCCGGGGCCATGGCGGCGATCCTCGGGCTCGCCTCGGCCAAGGTGGTGGCCGTCTGTGCCGAAGTCACGGCGGCGTTCGGCGCCGGCAGCGCCGAGATCGTTGAAGCCGTGAATTTCAACGCTCCGCTGCAGACGGTCATTGCTGGTAGCCAGGCGGCGGTTGGCAAGGCCTGCGAGGTGCTCAAGGCGGCGGGCGCCAAGCGTGCCTTGCCACTGCCGGTGTCGGCGCCGTTTCATTCGAGCCTGATGCAACCGGCTGCTGCGCGACTGCGCCAGAAACTGGCCGGACTCGAACTGGCGCCGCCGAAGATTCCCGTCGTCAACAACGTCGATGTCGCGATCGAAGACGACGTGGCGCGCATCCGCGACGCCTTGGTACGCCAGGCGGCTTCGCCGGTGCGCTGGGTCGAGACCATCGAGGCATTGCGGGGCCGCGGCATTGAAACCGTGATCGAGTGCGGTCCGGGCGGGGTGCTTGCGGGCATGGTCAAGCGCATCGCGCCGACGTTGACGAGCGGCGCCATCCGCGACCCGGTCAGCTTGGCCGAGGTCCGCGCCCAGCTTTCAGTCGATTCTCAGTAGAGCGTTTCACTTGATCTTTGCTGCCCCGGATCTTTCGCGATGACTCCATCTTCTTTCGAAGGCCAGGTTGCGCTGGTCACCGGCGCCACGCGTGGCATTGGCGCGGCGATCGCGCAGGAACTGAGCCTGCGCGGGCTCAAGGTGGTCGGCACCGGCACTTCGGTGGACGGCGTCGCCAAGATCAACGCGGCGCTCGCGCCGCGCGGCGGTGTTGGCACCGTGCTCGACGTCAACGACGGGTCGGCGCTCACCGCGTTGGTCGAACAGATCGTCGGCGACCATGGCGCGCTGCATGTCCTGGTCAACAATGCCGGCATCACGCGCGACATGCTGACGATGCGCTTGAAGGATGGCGACTGGGACGCCGTGGTCGATACCAATCTGAAAGCGGTGTTTCGCCTGTCGCGCGCCGCCATCAAGCCGATGATGAAGCAGCGCTATGGCCGTATCGTCAACATCACCAGCGTGGTCGGGGCGTCGGGCAACGCGGGTCAGGCCAACTATGCGGCGGCCAAGGCCGGCGTCGCGGGCATGACCCGAGCACTGGCACGTGAACTGGGCAGCCGCAACATCACTGTCAATTGCGTAGCGCCCGGCTTTATCGAGACCGATATGACGGCCTCCCTGTCGGAGGCGCAGCAACACACCTTGCTGTCGCAAATCCCGCTCGGACATTTGGGCAAGCCGGCCGACGTGGCCCAGGCTGTTGCCTTCCTGGCGTCGCCGCAGGCAGGCTATATCACCGGCCAGGAACTGCATGTGAACGGCGGCATGTACATGTAGCAATGCCGCAGGAAAACCCGCAGTAACCCACCCAAGGGAGAAGAGCGGGGCCAGCTAAAATCCGTCGATTCTTTATAACCCTTCAAGGGAACCCAATGAGTGATATCGAAGACCGCGTCAAGAAAATCATCGCGGAGCAGCTGATCGTCGAAGAGTCGCAGGTGACGAGTGAAAAATCGTTCGTCGCCGATCTGGGGGCCGACTCGCTCGACACAGTGGAGCTGGTGATGGCCCTGGAAGACGCGTTCGGCATCGAGATTCCCGACGAAGACGCCGAAAAAATCACGACGGTGCAACACGCGATCGATTACGCAACGCAGCATCACAAGGCCTGAAGACGGCGCCTGCTGTGCGCCTGGTGCACGAGGCTGCATCTTGGTGACTCGGTGGTGCCCACCACTGCGAGCCGACCGCTGCAACCCATGCAACAGCGTTGGCGCCGGCTGCAAAGTGACCCGCGGGACTGCATCCGCATATCTCCCAATCAAGTGAAAGGCTGTTGGCCATGACCCAACGCCGCGTTGTCGTGACCGGGCTCGGTTGCATTGCTCCCGTCGGAAACTCGCCCGAAGCCGCTTGGTCGCAGTTGCTGGCCGGGCAGTCCGGGATCGACACCATCACCTCTTTTGACGCCAGTGCGTTCTCCTGCGATTTCGCCGGCGAAGTCAAAGGCCTGGATGTCGGGCAGTACATTGCTGAAAAGGAAGCGCGCCATATGGACCGCTTCATCCATCTGGGTTTGGTCGCGGCGATTCAGGCCGTGGCTGACAGCGGCCTTGCCACGGGCGAGGCATTGACGCCGCAGCAAGCCGTTCGCATCGGCTGCAATGTGGGCTCGGGAATCGGCGGGCTACCAATGATCGAACGGACCGAGGACGAACTCGTCAAGCGCGGACCGCGCCGGATTTCTCCGTTTTTCGTTCCGGCGTCGATCATCAACATGATCTCGGGCCATGTGTCTATCCGCTTCGGCTTCAAGGGGCCGAACATCGCGGTGGTCACGGCCTGCACCACAGGCCTGCATGCGATCGGGCTCTCGGCGCGCATGATCGAGTACGGTGATGCCGACGTGATGATCGCCGGTGGCAGCGAATCGACGGTGTCGCCGCTGGGCATCGGCGGTTTCGCGGCGGCGCGCGCACTCAGCACGCGCAAGGACGATCCGAAGGCGGCTTCGCGCCCTTGGGACAAGGATCGCGACGGCTTCGTGCTGGGTGAGGGCGCCGGCGTTCTGGTGCTGGAAGAATACGAGCATGCGAAGGCGCGCGGCGCCAAGATCTATGCGGAGTTGCTCGGCTTCGGCATGAGCGCCGATGCCTTTCATGTGACCGCACCCGATGTCGACGGCCCGAAAAGGTCGATGGAGATGGCGCTGGCCAATGCCGGCATCAACAGCGATCAGGTCGACTATCTCAATGCGCACGGCACGTCGACGCCGCTCGGCGATCTGAATGAAACCAACGCCATCAAGGCGGCGTTCGGCGAGCATGCCAAAGATCTGGTGATCTGCTCGACCAAGTCCATGACCGGCCATTTGCTCGGCGGCGCCGGAGGCATCGAATCGGTTTTCACTGTGCTCGCCTTGCACCACCAGCAAAGTCCGCCCACCATCAATCTCACGACAGCCGACCCGCAATGCGATCTCGACTATTGCGCGAACACCGCGCGCGACATGAAGATCGACTATGCCGTGAAGAACAATTTCGGCTTCGGCGGCACCAACGGGACGCTGGTCTTCGGCCGCGTCTGAAGGTCACCGATGCAGCAACCAGGGCCGCTTCACGCTGAATTGGGAGATGCGTTGGCTCACCTGCCGAATGGATGCGCGAAGCCGAGCGCCGCAGGCAATGCATAGCGCGCCCGCGGTGACCTACCCGGTGCGAGCGTCCTGGCCTGCCATGCGGCTGCAAGGGCTGATCTGGCTGGCTGGCTGCGCCGTTGTCGGCCTGTGGTGCTGGCAGAGCGATCGCCTGGGGTGGCGACAGGGCATGGGGCTCGCGGCGTTGTTGATGACGGCGCTCGCTGCAGGTGCCGCCACCATGAGCACACGGCGCCAACAAGTAGGCGCGCTGTGCTGGGACGGTCAGTATTGGCTATGTACGGCGACCCGCTGCCCGATCGGCACGCCGCTGCGGGTGGCACTGGATGTCCAGCGGCTGGTGCTGGTGCGCTTCGGCGGCCGGTGTTCGCTCGGCTGGTGTTGGCTCGAACGCGCAAGCGCACCGGGGCTCTGGCTCGACCTGCGCCGCGCGTTGCATGCCAGGCCGCCGTTGCAGGGCGCCGCCGCAAGCCAGGGTGCGCCCTGATGAGCGAGGCGGCGCCGCCGCCACCGAAGCCCGAGGCGACACCGAAGCCCGAGGCTGCACGGAAGACCGAGGCGGCGCTGCCGCCATTGCAGCCCGAGGCGGCACCGACGCCCGAGGCAGCACCTACTGCTGAGCCGCCGCTGACGCCAGGCCAAGTTGACTGGCAACTGGTGCAGCGCGCCGTCGCCGGCGACAGCAAGGCGTTCGAATTGCTGGTTGTCAAATACCAGAGGCGGATCGAGCGTCTGATCGGCCGCATGGTCCGCGATGTCGATCTGGTCGAGGACATCGCGCAGGAAACCTTCATCAGGGCCTACCGCGCATTGCACCAGTTTCGCGGCGAAGCCCAGTTCTACACCTGGCTCTATCGCATCGCCGTCAACACGGCAAAGAAGGCGCTGGTCGAAATGAAACGCGATCCGACCATTTCGGAAGCGGCATTGCGCCCCATCTCTTCGGATGACGATGAAACTTACCGGCCGCAAAACGAACCAATCACCGAAGAAACCCCCGAGACAGTCCTGGCGGCCAGCGAAATTGCTGCCGCTGTCAATGCGGCCATGCAGGCTTTGCCGCAGGAGTTGCGCGATGCGGTTACCTTGCGTGAGATCGAAGGTTTGAGCTATGAAGAGATTGCAGAAGCGATGAATTGCCCGATCGGAACCGTACGTTCGCGAATTTTCCGCGCGCGCGAGTCAATTTCGGCCAAAGTCAAACCGATGCTGGACAAGCAGACCAGCAAGCGGTGGTAGGAGAGATAAAAAGTGTCAAGAACGCAACCTGGTCGATCTGGCCCTCAGACGTATGCAAGCTTGTCGGCGATGGTCGATGGCGATGCGAGCGCCGACGAAGTCGCGCAGGTGCTTGTGGCCGTCGCCGAAGATGACGCCGTACTGCTGGCATGGCGTGACTATCATCTGGTCGGCGCCGTTTTGCGTGAGGGTTGTCACTCGCCGTGCTGCGAAGGCAGCGCTTTTGTGGCGCGATTGCGCGTGCGGCTGTCCGATGAAATGGCGCCGGCGGCTCCGGCGACACTACCGGTGCAGATTGACGCGTCACCGACCTTACCCGTGCGTGCCGCAGAAGCGGCCAACGAGCCGGTTTTTCGCTGGAAGATGATGGCTGGCGTCGCATCGATGGCTGCGGCGGCGGCGCTTGGCTGGAACTGGATTGGTGGTGCGAGCGGCGGTCCAGTCGGTCTGCAACTGGCGACGCGTGGCGCCGGCGCCCCGCTTCTTGCTGCTGCATCGACCTCGTCCCAATCGAGCGTGCCGACAACGGTGTTGATAGGCAACGGTGCGCCGCAAGTGATGCTGCGCGATGCGCGCCTGGATGCCATGCTGGCAGCCCACCAGCAAGCCTCGGGCAGCGCCCAGATGCCGTCGGGCTTTCTGCGCAGCGCCGCGTTCGAGAGCCCGTCCCGGTGAATCGGTCGGCGGTGGCCTTGTCTCGTTTTCCCACGGTTTCGGCGCTCGCACTGCTGTGCGGCGTGCACCTTGTCGCTGTCGGCGCCGAGCCTGTGCTTGTGCCCCCCGCCACCTGGGCGCCTGCCACGGCCACTGGCGGAGCGCCGCCGCCCGTCGCCGCCGTCAGAGCGCCATCGCCGCTTGCCGCTGCCAAGCCGGCGGCGACTGATGTGCTGGGCTGGCTTCAACGGATGCATGCGGCGTCGCACGAGCGCAACTACGTTGGCACGTTTGTCATTTCGGCGCCGGCAGGCAACCTCTCGAGTGCGCGCGTCTGGCACGCGTGCGACGGTGACGTGCAGGTGGAGCGCATCGAGGCGCTGTCCGGCCCGCCGCGTTCGAGTGTGCGGCGCAATGACCATGTGCTGACTTTCCTGCCGGAAGCACGCGTCGTGCGCAGCGAGCGGCGTGAGAATCTGGAACGCTTTCCCGGTTTGCGTGGTGCGCCCGATTCGCGCATCGCGGATTTCTACGGGATGCGCCTGCGCTCGCCAGATCGAGTCGCCGGCGTGGAGGCCGACGTGGTCGAGATCGTACCCAAGGATCGCTTGCGCTTTGGCTACCGCATCTGGAGTGAGCGCCGATCGGGTCTGGTCCTCAAGGCGCAAACACTGGACAGCGCGCAGCGCCCGATCGAGCAGGCGGCGTTCACTGATTTGCAACTTGACGCGCCGCTCGACACCGCCACGTTGGCGCAGATGATGAGCGCGCCACCGGGCTATCGCCTGGAAGAGGTGACTCAGGAACACACCACAGCCTTGGCGCATGGCTGGAGGCAGAATGCAGCGGTCCCGGGCTTCGTGCCGATCAGTTGCTACCAGCGGGCGATCGGCGCGGGCAGCGCGGCTTCCGAGCGCACTCTGCAGTGGACGTTTTCCGACGGGCTGGCGTCCGTTTCGCTCTTCATCGAGCCGTACGCCGATCATCGAGGTGGCGTCGCGGGCATCCAGACGATGGGTGCGACCTCGATGTTGACACGGCAGCTGACAGACAAGGGAAGCTGGTGGCTGACCGCGGTCGGCGAGGTTCCGCCGCAAACGCTCGATGTCTTCGCTCGGAGTCTGGAGTGGTCGCGGTGAGCCGATGCCTGTCTGATGCAAAGTCTTGGCGCTTGAATGGCCGGGGCTTGAAAGCAAGGCTGCGATTTCGCCCGAGCGCGTCGCCGCTTGCTCGCCCTCCGCTCAACGACAGCGGCATGGCTTTTTTGATATGTGCTTTTTGGAAAATGAAAGGTCGATGATGCAAATCCTGATGAAGAAGCGCCTAGGTGCGCACGTTCTGCTGTGCGCACTTGGCGCCCCGGTGGCGCTGGCGCTGGTCTATCCCGGCCCTGCAGCGGCACAGGTGCGCAATCTGCCCGACTTTGCCGATCTGGCCGAGCAGGTCGGGCCATCCGTCGTGAACATCCGCACGACGGAGAAGGTTCCCGCGCGAAGCAGTGCGCGCCCTGAGATGGACGAGGAAATGCAGCAGTTCTTTCGCCGCTTCTTCGGCCAGCCGTTGCCCAACACGCCACGCGCCCAGCCCAATCGGCCGCGTACGCAACCCGAACAGCAGGAGCGGCCCCGGGGTGTCGGTTCGGGCTTCGTCTTGAGCAGCGACGGCTATGTGGTGACCAACGCACACGTGGTCGAAGACGCGACCGAAGTGCTCGTAACCCTCACCGACAAACGTGAGTTCAAGGCGAAGCTGATCGGCTCCGACAAACGCACCGATGTGGCGGTGGTGAAGATCGAAGCCACTGGGTTGACGCCGGTCAAAGTCGGGAACATCACCCGCATGCGTGTCGGCGAGTGGGTGATAGCGATCGGTTCGCCGTTCGGGTTGGAGAATACGGTCACCGCCGGCATCGTCAGTGCCATGCAGCGCGACACTGGCGACTATCTGCCTTTCATTCAGACCGACGTCGCTGTAAATCCAGGCAACTCGGGCGGTCCGCTGATCAACATGCGCGGCGAAGTGGTGGGCATCAACAGCCAGATCTATTCACGCTCGGGTGGCTTTCAGGGCATCTCCTTCGCCATTCCTATCGACGAAGCCATTCGCGTTACCGATCAACTGCGCAACAACGGACGCGTCTCGCGCGGGCGCATTGGCGTACAAATCGATCAGGTGACCCGGGAGATCGCCGACTCGATCGGCCTGGCAAAGGCCGAAGGGGCCTTGGTGCGCGGCGTGGAAGCCGGCGCACCGGGGGAGGCCGCCGGTATCCAGCCGGGCGACGTCATCACCAAGTTCGACGGCAAATTGATCGAAAAACCGCGCGACCTGCCGCGCCTCGTCGGCAACACGACACCGGGGACGAAGAGCGTAGTGACGATTTTTCGTCGTGGTGCGTTGCGCGACCTGAACGTGACGGTGGCCGAGATCGAAGCCGACAAGCCAGTCAAGGTGGCACAGGTCGAGGAGCCGCCTGCCAAGCCGGTGCCGACGGCCGGTGAATCGCTGGGTTTGACCCTGAGCAACCTGACCGATCTAGAAAAGAGGGAGCTCAAGCTCAAGGGTGGCGTCAAGGTGGAAGCCGCGAGCGATGCCGCGGCACAGGCCGGCTTGCGCGAAGGCGATGTGATCGTGGCGCTCGACAACGTCGAGGTCGGCGATGTCAAAGACTTCGAAGCCGCTTCGAACAAGGCCGAGAAGAACAAGAACCTGAGCGTGCTGTTTCGACGTGGCCAGTGGGCGCAGTTCGCACTCATCAAACCTTCATCCTGAAGAAGCGGCGGATATATTTAATGCGCGGCCCGGTCTTGCGCCTGCGTTCCTCGCCATACGCGAGTACGGCTGCGGTCCGGGACGCAACCTCGGCCTGCTCGCTAGGACTTCTGCAAGCCTTCTGACCGATGCCGCGGTTCACAGGAACCGATTAATGGCCCCTCAGGCCGGTCGGAATTAAAAGAAAGTTTGGGTCTGGACAACGGCCTGGGGTCATCGGGCGCCGACTTTCTGGCGCTGCTCCCGGACTGTATTGTTAGCGAACGCTAACCTGTTCAGACTCTTGGGCCACTGTTTTTGTAGAATGCGCGGCAATTTCTTGCTCTTTTTTGCATAAGTGCGCTGTCGCACCCCACGATGTGACACGCCCGAAAATAGTCCTCCGTCGTTCCACAGATCGCGCACATGTTGTTCAATCCAACGCGACTGGCTTTGTTTATAACATGTGCACAACTTAACTGTAGCGAGT
>JBDSYU010000117.1:0-10171 GCA_039925525.1 Variovorax sp. | reverse complement strand
TTATCGCGGCCACCCGGCTGTACACCACCTGTCGGGCGCGTTTGCGGCCGGCTCGCTGACGGCGGTGGTTGGTGCCAACGGCGCCGGCAAGACGACTTTGCTCGCCGGCATCATGGGCACGCTGGCCCCGGTCGAGGGTGAGGTCGTACGCGCCGACCCCAAGGCGCGCATCGCCTGGTTGCCGCAGCAAAGTGCCATCGAGCGCAGTTTTCCGATCAGCGTTTTCGATCTGGTGGCACTCGGCCATTGGCAGCGCGCCGGCAGCTTTCGCTCCATTCGCACCCGCGAGCGCGAACAGGTCGGCGAAGCGCTGGCCGCGGTCGGCCTTGCAGGCTTCGAGCGTCGGCCGATCGGCGAGCTGTCGGCCGGGCAGTTTCAACGCGTGCTGTTTGCACGAACCATGCTCCAGGATGCACCGGTGATCCTGCTGGATGAACCATTCAACGCGATCGATGCACGGACGACGGCGGATTTGCTGGCGGTGATCCGCGGCTGGCATGCAGAAGGCCGCACGGTGATCGCCGTTCTGCATGACCTGGTTTTGGTGCTTGAGCATTTCCCGGAGGCCTTGCTGTTGGCGCGCCGCTGCGTCGCCTGGGGTCCCGCAGCCGACGCTCTCTCGGCCGATAACCTGTTGCGGGCGCGGCAAATGGCAGAAGCCTGGGACGAGCACGCAGACCTATGCGAGGCAGCTGCATGAGTGATGTTCGAACGAATGCGCTGCATGGGCTCGTTATGCCCAAGCGGGCTGCTTGCATTTCGGACCCTCGATGAGCCTGCACGAATGGCTGATCGCGCCCTTTGCCGACTTCGCCTTCATGCGTCGGGCGCTGGTCGCCGTGCTGGCGATCAGCCTGGGAAGTGCGCCGATCGGCAGTCTGCTGGTGCTGCGCCGCATGAGCCTGATGGGCGACGCCATGGCGCATGCCTTGCTGCCGGGCGCGGCCATCGGCTTCATCGTTGCCGGCTTCTCGCTCACGGCGATGAGTGTGGGCAGCTTTGCGGCCGGCCTGATCGTGGCGCTCGGCGCCGGGTTCGTCGCGCGCGCCACGAGCGAGCGCGAAGACGCCAGCTTCGCCGCCTTTTATCTCATCTCGCTGGCGCTCGGCGTGCTGCTGGTCTCGATGTACGGCAGCAGCGTCGATCTCATGCATGTGCTGTTCGGCAGCATCCTGGCCGTCGACGATCCGGCGCTGTTCCTGATGGCCGGTGTTGCCAGTGTCACCCTGCTGACCTTGGCGATGATTTACCGGCCGTTGGTCGTCGAGTGCCTGGACCCGGCTTTCCTGCGCCAGGTGAGCGCGCGCGCTTCCTGGGTCCACATCGCGTTCCTGGTGCTGTCAGTGGCCAACCTCGTGGCCGGATTCCAGGCGCTGGGCACCCTGATGGCCGTCGGTTTGATGATCCTTCCGGCTACGGCGGCACGCTTCTGGAGCGCGCAGATCGGGCAGTTGGCACTGCTCTCCGGCGCGGCTTCGCTGGTCTCCGGCGCCGTCGGCTTGTTGCTGTCCTTCCACTTGAAATGGCCTTCCGGACCGGCGATCGTTCTGGTGGCCGGCGCGTTATATGTCGTTTCCGTGGTCGCTGGTCCACGCGGCGGCCTGCTGTTGCGCCGACAGCGTCGGCGAGTGCACAGGACCGCATGAACCTCAGTTCGTAAGACCCCCTGCCCATCTGAAAGCCCACAACTTGCTATTTCTGATCCATGAAAAAGATTGAACCCATGCCGGATGCTTCGCGCCGCACACTGCTGATGGTCGGCGCTGCCTGGTTGGCGGTGCCGGCTGCAACGCGGGCCCAGCAGGCGGCCGAGGCGACGCCGTCGACGGCTTCCGCGCCATCGTCAGCCGCCCCGAAGCCATTGCGCGTCGTCGCCAGCTTCTCCATCCTGGCCGACATCCTGCGCACGATCGGCGGCGATGACATCGACGTGCACACGCTGGTCGGACCTGACGGTGACGCCCACGTCTACCAACCGACACCGGCCGATGCGCGCCGCGTCGCCGAGGCGCAACTGGTGGTCGTCAACGGCCTCGGCTTCGAGGGCTGGCTCGATCGGCTGGTAAGCGCGGCCGGTTATCGCGGGCCCGTGGTTGTGGCCAGTGCCGGCATCCAGCCGCGCCAACTGGATGGCGCGCCCGACCCCCATGCCTGGCAGGACCTGAGGCAGGCAGAGCAATACGTGCGCACCCTCGAAAAGGCGCTGGTGCAGGCCGCTCCGGCGTCGGCGGCGCGCATCCAGAGCCGTGCCGAAGACTACCTGGCGAAGTTGACGGCGCTCGATGCACAGGTGCGCCGCCGCTTCGATGGCATTGCGCCAGCGCAGCGCCGCGTCATCACCTCGCACGACGCGTTCGGGTACTTCGGCGCGGCCTACGGTATCGAGTTCCTGGCGCCGCAGGGCATGAGTACGGATAGCGATGCCTCCGCCGCCGATGTCGCTTCGCTGATCCGGCAGATCAAGAGCGATAGAGTGAAGGCGGTGTTCGTCGAGAACATCTCGGATCCACGCCTGGTCGAGCGCATCGCGCAAGATGGTGGCATCAAACTCGGCGGGCGCCTCTACTCCGATGCCCTGTCGAAGCCGGGCACCCCAGGCGATACCTTTCTGAAAGCGTTTGCGCATAACGCGCAGGTGTTGGCAGATGCAATGGTCGCGCCGTAACGTTTTCTTGCCAATGCCGCAAGTCCGGGCGCTGCGCGAGGGAACCGCTGGTGTCCAGGCCTGATCTTCAACCTGTCAATGAAGCGCCATTCGGCGTCAGAAACTCTGTCGATGAATGCTCTGCTCAAATCTCACGCGCGGCCGGCACGCGCCATCTCATGGCGCTCTGCGCTGTGTGGTTCTATCGCGATAGCGGCCGCCGGTTTGGCGCAGGCGCAGGCGGCGGACAATCCGCATGCGCATGTGCATGGCCTCGCGCAAATGGACGTGGCCGTCTCTGGCCCGACGCTGTCGCTCCATCTGGAAATCCCGCTGGACAGCCTGATCGGCTTTGAACGTCGCCCGAAGAACGCAGCCGAGCGCAAGGCCGCCGACGCCTTGCTGGCCCGTATGAAAGATGGCGGCAAGCTGTTCGTGCCCGACGCGGCGGCGCAGTGCAGCCTGACGGAGGCGCTGATCGAGTCAGAGGCGCTGCAGTCACCTGCGCCCGCCGCGAATGCCCCGGCGGCAGAGGAGGCGCATGCCGACCTCGATGCCAGCTACACCTTCACCTGCAGGGCGCCGCAGCGCCTCACCACGCTGCGCGTCGGCCTGTTCGATGCGTTCAAGCGCCTCGATCAGATCGAGACGCAACTGGCCACCGATGCCGGCCAGGCCAAGCGCACGCTGAAACGTGCCAATCCGCAGCTGAGTCTCAATCCCAAGCTCTGATGTCCGGTGTGACGCCAGCCCCGGCGCTCGTCACCATCGACGGGCTGCGCTTTCGCTGGCCGCGTACGCGCGATGATGTGCTGTCGATCCGATATTTCGAATTACGCGCGGGCGAGACGGTGTTCTTGAGCGGTGCCAGCGGCAGCGGCAAGAGCACGTTCCTTTCGTTGGTGGCGGGTGTGCTCACTGCCACTGAAGGCACGGTGTGCCTGGATGGACAGGATTGGCGCATCTTGTCGCCGGCGGCGCGCGATCGCCGACGTGCCGATCACATCGGCTACATCTTCCAGCAGTTCAACCTGCTGCCTTACCTGTCGGTCCTGGAGAACGCACTCCTGCCCTGCCGCTTCTCGCCGCTGCGGCGGCAGCGCGCGGCTGAGTCGCAGGAAGCGCCGGACCATCCACAACGGCGCGCGGCCGAGCGGCTGCTGCGCCAGTTCGATCTCGGTGCGGCACTTTGGGATCGGCCGGCGACCGCCCTGTCGGTCGGGCAGCAACAGCGCGTGGCGGCGGCGCGTGCGCTGATCGGTGCGCCGGCGCTGATCGTCGCTGACGAACCGACCTCGGCGCTGGATGAAGCGCTGCGTGAATCGTTCATGCAGGTGTTGATGCAGGCCTGCAGCGAAGCCGGCAGCGCGCTGCTGTTCGTCAGCCACGATGCGCGACTGGCGTCGCGCTTCGGCCGTTCTGTGGATCTCGCAACGCTCAATCGGTCGGCGTCGGCGGCAACGGCGCCAGTCGAGGCGACGGCATGAAAGCGTTGCTGGCCCTGGCCGCGCGCAGCGCCTGGAACCGGCGCTTTGCGCTCTCCTGGGTGGTCGCCTCGATTGCTTTGTCGACCCTGCTGTTGCTCGGCATCGAGCGCATCCGCAGTGATGTACGCCAGAGTTTTTCGCAATCGGTGTCGGGTACGGATCTGATCGTCGGCGCGCGCACCGGCGCCGTGCAGCTGCTGCTCTACTCGGTCTTTCGCATCGGCAGCGCCACCAACAACATTCGCTGGAAGAGCGTGCAGGACGTGGCGCAGATGAAGGCCGTCGCCTGGACTGTGCCGATCTCCCTGGGTGACTCGCACCGTGGTTTCGCCGTCGTTGCGACCTCGCCGGATTACTTCGTGCACTTTCAGTACGGCGATCGGCAACATCTGCGGCTGGCCGAAGGCAAGGCCTTTGTCGGGGTGTTCGACGCGGTGCTCGGCGCTGACGTGGCCGAACGGTTGGGTTATCGCGTCGGCCAACGCATCGTGCTGTCGCATGGCGACGGCGCCATCGCCGGCAACGACCATGCTGACAAGCCGTTCACTATCGTCGGCATCCTGGCACCCACCGGAACGCCGGTCGATCGTTCGGTGCATATCGACCTCGCCGGCATGGAAGCGATCCACCTGGACTGGATCGCTGGCGTGCCGTTGCCCGGGCTGGCGGTGCCGGCATCGGAAGTGAGCCAGCACGACCTGACGCCGAAGAACGTGACGGCGCTGCTGGTTGGCCTCAAATCGCGTGCCGCCGTGTTCTCTGTGCAGCGGGCCATTGCTGGCTACCGCGAGGAACCGTTGATGGCGGTGTTGCCCGGCGTCGCGCTCGACGAACTGTGGGAGGTGGTCGGCGTCGGTGAACGCGGTTTGCTGGCGATGAGCGCGCTGGTGGCGCTGGTCAGCCTGGCTGGCCTGGTGGCGGTGATCATGGCCGGGCTGAACGAGCGGCGGCGCGAGTTGGCGATCTTGCGCGCGGTCGGTGCCGGGCCGCGCCAGCTTTGGGGCTTGCTGGCCCTTGAAGGCGCCTTGGTGACCCTGGTCGGTGCGTCATTTGGCGCGCTGGTGTACGCTGGCGCCGTGCTGCTGTTCGGCGATTGGTTCAGCCACCGTTTCGGCGTATTGCTCAAGCTCCAGGCGCCGTCGAGTAACGAATGGTTTTTGCTCTGCGGCATTCTGTTCAGCGGCTGGCTAGCCAGCTTGGTGCCGGGCTGGCGTGCATACCGGTTGTCGCTGGCCGATGGACTGTCGCCAAAGGTTTGATAGGAATCTACTCATCATGCGTTCACACCTTCATCGCCCAATGCCAGCGCAGACCGTCGCGACGACGCTTGGCGCTTCAGACAAAGGCATCTCTTCCCGGATGGGTCGCATCGCGGGTGTTGCCGCGCTTACTGCGATCACTGCGGCATTGGGCCTGGGCTTCTATGCCTGGCAAGCGCCGCCCGCGCAGGCGGCGCAACCCCTGTCCAAAACGGCTTCAGATGGCGCGGCGCCGGTGTTCAAGGAAGTGCCCTGGGAGGCGCTGGTGCCCAAAGAATGGGACCCGCTGAAACGCTACCGCGGCATGGACCTCAATGCGCTGGAAGACGGGTCGGACAAGGCCACCGACCTGCTCGCCGACATGCGCGCCGCCTGGGACAACGCGCCCACCGTCGCCGCCATGGACGGCGCCGCGGTCAAGCTGCCGGGCTATCTGGTACCGCTCGAGGAAGTGAAGGGCGAGCTCAAGGAGTTCCTGCTAGTGCCGTACTTCGGCGCTTGCATCCACACACCGCCACCGCCGGCCAATCAGATCATCCATGTGACGCTGGCGCAGCCCGTGAAGGGCTTTCGCTCGATGGATGCGGTGTGGATCAGCGGCAAGCTCGAAACCCTGCGCCAGAACTCGGACATGGGCATGAGCGGCTACCGGATGCATGCCGTTCGCGTCGACCACTACAGCGGGCCGCCACCGAACAAGTGAGTCGGCGGGGCGGCATCGGCCGGCGCAGCGCTTTGGACGGCGATGCTTGCCGGCTTGCACGTTCGGATCGCTCAATCACGATCAGACGGATCGATGCGATCGATTTGGCGCACCGGGGCATCGCAGCCATCCTGTCCGCCACCGTACTTGGGGTCGAATTGCAGCAAACTGCGGGCGCAGCGCTTGACGACGGCGTCGCCGAAATCGGGCAATCCGCGCGCACCCTCTGATAATTGGCCATGCTTGCCAAAAACATCATCGAACAACTTGCCGCCGACCTGCACCAAAGCGAAAAGACGCGCGTGCAGGTCGAGCACTTTTCCAAACGCCATCCAGGGATGACGATCGAAGACGGCTATGCCATCTCGCGCGCCTGGATGAAGCTGAAGCTGGCCGAAGGGCGCGTCGTCAAGGGCCACAAGATCGGGCTCACCTCGCGTGCCATGCAGATGGCCAGCCAGATCACTGAACCGGATTACGGCACCTTGCTGGACGACATGTTCTTCCAGCAGGGGGGCGACATTCCGGCGTCGCGCTTCATCGCGCCGCGCATCGAGGTCGAGTTGGCATTCGTGCTTGGCAAGACGCTCAAGGGCCCGAACGTGACACTGTTCGACGTGCTGGCCGCTACCGACTACGTGGTGCCGGCGATCGAGATCATCGACGCACGCATCGAGCAGTTCGACCGCCACACCAAAGCCATGCGGCGGGTGTTCGACACCATTTCCGACAACGCTGCCAACGCCGGTATCGTCATGGGCGGACGCCCGGTCAAACCCGATGCGGTCGATCTGCGCTGGGTCAGCGCGTTGCTCTACAAGAACGGTGTCATCGAGGAGTCGGGTGTCGCCGCTGCCGTGCTCAATCACCCGGCCACCGGTGTCGCCTGGCTGGCCAACAAGCTCGCGCCGTACGACGAATGCCTTGAAGCCGGCGAGGTGGTGCTGAGCGGTTCGTTCACGCGACCGACCACGGCGGTGGCCGGTGACACCTTTCATGTCGACTATGGCCCCCTGGGCGCGGTCGCCTTCCGCTTCGTTTGAAACAGAACCGAGAAAGTCATTCTCATGGACATGCCTCGCAACCCATTCAAGCAGGCGCTCAAGAGCGGCCAGGCGCAGATCGGCCTGTGGGTCGGCCTGGCCGATCCTTATGCGGCCGAAGCGCTGGCCGGGACGGGCTTCGACTGGCTGCTGATCGACGGCGAACACGCGCCCAACGATGTGCGCCACATCCTGTCGCAACTGCAGGCGGTGGCGGCGTATCCGGTGCACCCGATCGTCAGGCCGGTGATCGGCGACGTGCCGCTCATCAAGCAGTTGCTCGAGGTCGGGGCACAGACGCTGCTCGTCCCGATGGTCGAGACGGTCGAGCAGGCGACGCAGATGGTCGCCGCCACTCGCTATCCGCCGCACGGCATCCGTGGTGTCGGCAGTGGCATGGCGCGGTCGTCGCGCTGGAATCAGGTCGAGAACTATCTGCATCGCGCCAACGAGGAGATGTGCGTGCTGGTCCAGGTGGAAACGCAACGGGGCCTGGACAACCTGGCGGAGATCGCCGCCGTCGACGGTGTCGATGGCGTGTTCTTCGGCCCGTCGGATTTGTCGGCGGCGCTCGGCCTGCTCGGGCAGCCGGGCCACGCCGACGTGGCACGCGTGATCGAGGATGGCATCAAGGCCGTCATGACCGCGGGCAAGGCGGCTGGCGTGCTGACGCCGGATGTGAAGCTGGCTCGGCAATACCTCGCAGCCGGTGCGTTGTTCGTGGCCGTCGGCGTCGACACCACTCTGTTGGTGCGTGGGGCGACGGCACTGGCGGCGAGCTTCAAGAGCGACGTAACGGTGCCGCCACCAGCCTCGGCGACGCCGACGAATCGCTCGGGTTATTGAATTGAAGGCGCCCCTGCTTGCGGGAGGCAATCCGCAGATCGCCAAGGCTGACGGCGACGCGCCGGTGCAGGCGTATATCGTCGCCATGCCGGGTTGGAAAAGCGATGTCGGGCGCCGTCTCGACGCGCTCGCCGTGCGCACCGTTCCTGGTGTGAAGAAGGCAGTCAAATGGAACTCGCCGCTGTACGGCATCGACGGCCGTGGCTGGTTTCTCGGCATCCACTGCTTCACCAGCTATGTGAAGCTGACATTTTTTCAGGGCGCTTCGTTGCGGCCGATTCCTCCTGGCGCGTCGAAGAACAAGGACGTGCGCCACGTCGATATCCACGAAGAGGAGTCGTTCGACGAGGAACTCGTCGCGCGATGGATCAGGCAGGCCTCTAAGCTGCCCGGCTGGACGCCGTAGCGCGGGGCAGTCTGGACGTGTCGCGCCCCCAAGGCTGATGAGGAGAAGGGCAGGCCGTGGCGCGCGGGTCGGCGGTACAAAATCGGCGCCATGCTCGACATCATCGCCATCTTCCTGGTCATCACCGCGCTGCTGGCCTACGCCAACCATCGTTTCATCGGACTGCCGACGACCATCGGCGTCATGGTCATCGCGCTGGTGCTGTCGCTGGCGATCGTCACACTCAATGCGTTCGGCGTGGCGCACGACCTGCTGTTGGCCGAAGAAAAGTTATTGCGCGCCGTCGATTTCAGCGACGTATTGCTAAAGGGCATGCTTTCGCTGCTGCTGTTCGCCGGCGCGCTGCATGTGCATCTCGACGAGCTCCACTCCTATCGCTGGCAGATCGGCGGCCTGGCGCTGATTGGCACGCTGGCTTCGACAGCGCTGGTTGGCTTCGGTCTCTGGCTGTTGTTACCGTGGCTCGGCCTGTCGCTGGCACTGCCTTACTGCCTGTTGTTCGGCGCGCTGATTTCACCGACCGACCCGGTGGCGGTGATGGGAATTCTGAAATCGGCCGGAGCGCCGAAGAACCTGGAGACTGTGATCACCGGCGAGTCGCTCTTCAACGACGGCGTCGGCGTGGTGGTCTTCGTCTTGTTGCTGGAGATGGCACTGAGCGGCGAAACGCCGACTGCCGGAACGGCGTTTGTGGCTTTGCTGCATGAGGCCGGTGGCGGCATCGTCTTTGGCGCCTTATTGGGGTACGTCACCTTTCGCCTGCTCAAGAGCATCGATCAATACCAGGTTGAGGTACTGCTCACCCTGGCCGCAGTGGTCGGCGGTTACGCTCTGGCCAATCACCTGCACATCTCGGGGCCGCTGGCGATGGTGGTGGCCGGCCTGATGATCGGCAGCCGCGGCCGCGCCGACGCCATGTCCGACACCACGCGCAGGTATATCGACATGTTCTGGGAGCTGGTCGACGAAATCCTGAACGCCGTGTTGTTCGTGCTGATTGGCATGGAGGTGCTGATCGTCGCCTTCTCGATCAACATCTTGCTGGCGGGCGTCCTGGCGGCGGTGATCACGCTGGTGGCGCGCGCGCTCACGGTCGGCGCGCCGGTGGCCGGCTTGCAGTCGGTGTTCCGGCTGCCTGCCGGTTCGTGGAAGGTGCTGACCTGGGGTGGTCTGCGTGGCGGTATTTCGGTGGCGCTTGCGCTGTCGATTCCTGCCGGCCCGGAGCGCGACCTGGTGCTGGCGCTGACCTACTGCGTCGTCGTGCTGTCGATCCTCGGGCAGGGGTTGACCGTGTCAAACCTGATTCGACGCACCATCGGTGCGCAGCCGGCGGGGCGCAGCGATGGTGGTGAGTTGTCACACGACGCAGAGCAGTGAGAACGTCCTTCGATAATCGACAAGGAACGCTTGGCGGATTTGAGTTTGAAAGAAGGCGCGTTCTTACTGGTAGGCCGATGCCTCGCCCGTCCACGGATCCACGAGCTGCACACCCGAGCGTTGGAAGTCACGTGTGTTGCGCGTCACCAGTGTCATGCCATGGACTAGCGCTGTCGCCGCAATCAGGCCATCGAGCTCGGGCATGCGATCCGGAACATGCAGCTTCCCTGCACGCAAGGCCACGGCTTTATCTACGTCACGCACTCGATCGGCAAACGATCTATGCAAGGCGTCCGCCCAACGACGCAACGCGCCTCCCTGCTGTGGGTCGCGCCGCTCAATGCCAAGAATGCCGACCTCGAGCTCCAGCCAACTGATCGCTGACACGTACTGTTGATCGAGCGCC
>JBDSYU010000116.1:0-27179 GCA_039925525.1 Variovorax sp. | reverse complement strand
CCCAGCGATCCTGGTCGGTGGCCGGTCCATGCGTGGCCACATAGGCCAGGGCGCGCTGCACCATGTCGGTCACGTCGATCCCGTCGAGCGCCTTGCGCTCGACCAGTTCGGCCGCCAGCAGCACCGGTAACGCCGCTTCGTCGAGCTGGCTGCCACGCCAGAAGGCCGCACCGTCGAGCCATTGGTTCTGCGACCAGTTACCGGCGTCGAGTTGCGTGGCGATCAGGTAACGCAGGATGTTTTGCGGCTCTTCGAGTGCGTTCAACGCGAGCAAGCCGCCAGCGCTTTCGACCAAGTCGCGTGGCCAGACCAAGTGATAGCCGCCAGTGTCGTCATGCGCGTTGCCCCAGGGCACGCTGAGGCTGGCGACCATGGCGCCGGGAAAGGTCTTGTCCTGATGCACGCGCAGCACCATGGCCGAGATGGCGCACAGGTTTTGCAGATTCTGCGGCAGATCGCCCGCCGATTCGAGTTGCTGGTGCCAATCGCGCCAGGCATCGACGTGGCGTTGCCAGACCGAATCGAAGGGTTGTGCCAGCGCGCACAGCGCCAGGGTTGCCGCAGATTCTCGACCGGCGCCGAAACCCAGTGCCAAGGTGCTCGCACGCGGCAACTCGCCGATGAGGGCCACGTTGCCGGGGCCGGCCTGGTCGAAGCGCCAGGCCAGGCGCCCATTCTTGTCAAAGTCCTTCCAGCCATCGCTGGCGCCGACATAGCCGACGCTCGCCGCGCCCCAGGCATCGCACTGATGCGCGTCTGCCGCGGCCAACGCCAGCGCCGCACCACTTTCCTGCTGCTCGGCCCAGAGCATGCGCTTGCCATGGTGCGAGCCGATGCTGGCCCGGTTGTCATTGCCGCTGCAGCCCAGATGCGGCGCCAGCAAGGCATACGGCCGCAACCCGGCATCACCCTCGAGTTGCACATCAACCAACAATGCATCCCGCAGCGGGTCAGGCGCAATGCGCAAGCGCAGCTCGAAGCGTGGGTGGGTGTGGATGATCGTCAACGCCGGAATGCCGGGCTCCGGCGTCTCGGTGCGATAGCTCTTCTGCCGTTTGATCTCGACCCAGAAGCCCTCGTCATCGGCAACAATGAACCCGAGGTCGCGAATCTGCGGACTGTCCACGCGCGGGTGATAAACCTCGTTCAGGATGCCGAAGCCACTGGTGAACCACAGGCGCGCGGGGCCGAGCGCGCAGCCGACCAGGTCCTTGGCGCTGCTGGTCCAGGTGGGATTGCTACCCGGACTGCCGAATGCGTGCATGAAAAAGCTCCAGCGCCGGAGACAGCGCGAGGAAGATTGTCGGCGACGGCACCGGTGAGCGCTGCCGGCAGCGGCCGCGGCGCCGTGTACGCCTAGCGGAACAGCCGGTTGAGTTCGTTGCGCAGCAGATCGCGCGGCTTGGCCGGCGGTGGATTGGCAGATGGCGCTTCGGCGTTCCCTGGCGCTCCTGGTGGCGCGTTGGGAGGCGCATTGGCCGGCGCGTTTTGCATTCGGCCGCCGAGCAACCCCGGCAGGTCGATGCCAAGTTGCTTGCCCAACCGTTCGCCGAGCTTGCCCTTCAACTGGTTCTCGGCCAATTGCAGCGCCACTTCCGACCAGCCGATCTTCCAGGCGATGGCCTCGAACGGACCCGACAGCGCCACCGGCACCGTGATGCCACGCAGCGCGTTCAAGTCGGCACCACCCTGGCCTGTCGGCGCGGCGATGACTGTGGCACGTGCCGTGTAATCGATGAGCCCGCGACCGATGTCGAATCGGCCGGCGCCGCCGATGCGCAGGAACGGGCTCTTCAACTGCAGGTCGTCGCTGGTGCCCACGCCATTGACGATGTTGGCGGTGGCGCTGAGCGCGGTGAAATCGGTCTTCTCGCCGCCATCGGATCGAACGGCCGCATCCAGCTTGCCGGTCAGTGCCGACTTGGCTTGGCGAAAGGCCTTCGCCAGATCGATACCCTTGATGGCACCATCGCGCAGGTCGAGCGACACGCGGCCGTCGACATTGGATCGAACGGCGCCGACCGTGGCACCGTTGGATCGCACATCGGCAGTGACGCGGCCGGTGCCTTCGAGCAGGTCCTTGCCCGACATGGCCTTGAGCATGGCGTTGACGTCGATACCGTCGGCAACGAGTTTGACCGCGACGCGCCGGCTGCCCGCTTCAGCGCTGCCGCTGCCCTGAATGCTGCCGCCCCAGGCGCGGCCGGCCACGCGCGAGACACGCAAAGTGCCGCCCGACAGCGCGGCGTCGACCTGTGCGCTGTCGATGCGGTATTGGCGAAACGCCAGAGCCCCGGCGGTGAGCTTGAACTGGCCATCGAGCGCGCGCAGACCATCCAGCGCGATCGGCATCTCGGCCGGTGTCGGCCCCAGGGCAGGCGGCGCGGCCGGTGCCACCGGTGCTGCGGAACCAACCGCGCCGGCGGCGCCGGTGGCTTTGCCTTTGTCCGCGGCGAGCAGGTTGCCGAGATCGAGATCGTCGAAGCGCGCATCGACCTTCAAGTTCGGCACGCCCTTGCCGAAGGCCGCGCTGCCGCTGCTTTCGAAACGGTTGTCGTTGAACGCGCCCTTCAAGTTCCAGTCGGCCGACTCGACACCCGCGTTGGCCTTGCCGTCCACGGAAATGCGCAAAGGTTGCAAGGCCGGATCGGCCAGGTTGGCGCGTACGACGAGTTTCTCGAACGCAGCGGTCTTCTTTGCGATGCGCAGCACCACATCGGCGCCGAAGCTGCCGTCGACCTTGCGCGGCCCGGCGCTGCCCTTGAAATCGATGGCCACCCCGGGCAAGGCCAGCGCATCGAAGTTGCCGCTCGGCGCCCGCGAGCGAAAGGTTCCGGCAATGGCGTTGGCACCGGACAGCTTGAAATCCCCCGACAGTGCGTCACCGCTGAGCGACCGGGCATCGACCGCCAATTTGGGCCAGGCCAGTGACAGCGCGAAGACATCGTTGCCGCCTTTGTCGCCTTTACCGAGTTTGCCAGCAAGCTTCAGAGTGAGTGCGGCGAGTTCGAGCTTTTCGCCGCTCGGGCTGAACACCACCCGGTCGGCCTCGAGCGTCGACGCGGCCAGCGTGTTGGCGCCAACGGTGGCGCTGTTCACGGTCAGTTGCAACGGACCGGCCTTGAGCGCTTGCCCGTCCCAGGCGACGGCGCCGGTGAGCGCCAGCTTGAGTGCACTGACCGGTGCCGCATCGCCGTCGGCATCAAGCTTGATGTCGGTCAACGCCACGGCGTTGCTGGCGAAGTCGGGCTTCAACGTCAGGCTTCCGGCAAATTGCAAGTGGATGGCGCGCGGTGCGGTCAGTTGCACGTCGGCGCGCAGCGTGATCGGCGTCGCCACGCTGTCGGCCAGCCGTCCGGACTTGAACGATGGCAGCGCCACCGTGCCGTCGAGCTTGGCCATCTCGTCACGCAGGCGCAACTGGATATCGGCCAGATCGACCGCGCTGACGTCGAACTGCAACGCCGGGCTGGCAGGCGTCGGGCCGGGGACCGCGGGTGCCGGACCGGATGCCGCGCCGCTGGCCACCAGGTCGTCAATATTGCGTGAGCCATCGGCTTTGCGCTCGTAGACGGCGCGAACACCGCGGGCGCTGACGCGGTCGACCACCAGTCGCTTCTGCAGCAGCGGCCAAAGTTGCAGCGACAGCGACGCGTCGTCGACAGCGACGAATTCATCCGCGCGGCCGTGCTCCGACAGTCGAACTTTCGTCACCTTGGCGGCCAGCCGCGGGAACAGCGTGAGCTCGATCGGCCCGTCGATGGCCAGCTCACGGTCGTAGTGCGACTTCACATAATCGATGGCCAGCGGCTTGTAGCGATTGGCGTCGAAGGTGGCGACCAGCACGCCGACGGCCAGCAGCAACAGCAACAGCAAGCCACCGATGGCCAGCGCGACGCGGCGGATCCAGAGGCGTTTCATGGCAGTGACTTTTTGCGGTTCATACCCCATTTTGACCGCCGCGACCGGAAAGGCAGCCAGACCGTTGAGATGTCCGTGCGCCTCGCCTTGGCCCGCGTGATTCGCCTCATTGCCAGGCGCCTTGGATCCGATCTGACTGACCTAAAATTCAAGAGCCGTTCAATGCGCACCGCGCGACGTTCGCTGCACTCTTCGAGCGTTGTCCACTCAAAACACAAAGCACCGTCGGTGCGGGAGACATCATCATGAAACGTTGGCTGGTATTTCTGTCGTTCATCGCGCTCAGCGCCGCCACACTGGCCCAGTCTCTCACCGTCTACAGCAGCGTCGACGAGGCGAATGCCAAGAAGATCCTTTCGGCTTTCACGGCCGACACCGGCGTCAAGGTCGACATGGTGTTCCTTTCGACCGGGCCGGCGCTTTCCCGCATCCAGGCCGAGGCCAACCGGCCGCAGGCCGACGTCTGGTTCGGAGCGCCCGTTGAAAATCATGAGTTGGCCCGCGATCGCAATCTGACCGAGCCCTATGCCAGCGCCGAGGCCAGTGGCTTGGACCCGAAATACAAGGATGCCAAAGGCGCCTGGTACGCGATCTACACCAACCCGTTGGCGCTCGGTGTGCGCACCGACCAGTTGCAAAGCCGCGGCGTGCCGGTGCCGCGTTCGTGGGCCGACCTCATCAAGCCTGACTATCGCGGGCTCATCCAGATGCCCTCACCGCAAACCTCGGGCACTTCATACGAAGTGATCGTCACGCTGATCAAGCTCATGGGCGAAGACGAGGCCTTCAAGTACATGAAGGCTCTGGCACCCAACGTGCAGACCTACACGCAAAGCGGCACCGCGCCGAGCGCCGCGCTGGGCTTGGGCCAATGCGCCATCGCCATTCAGTTCACGCCGGGCTTTCTGCAGCTCAAGGACAAGGGCTTCCCCGTCGACTTGGTGTTTCCGAGCGAAGGCGTCGGTCACGAAGTGGCAGCCGTGTCGGTTCTGAAGGGTGCGCAGCACGCCAAGGAAGCGCACGTGCTGATCGACTGGATCGTTTCGAAGAAAGGGCAGCAGGCCATGGTCGACGCCAAGACCTACTTCTTGCCGATTCGCAACGACGTGACCGCCGGCGCCGGCGTGCCCTTGCTCGGCGACATCAAACTGGTCGAAGCCGAGCCAGGCTTTGCATCGAAGAACCGCAAGCGCCTGGTCGATCGCTGGCTCAAGGACGTGCTCGGGCAGTAACCCGCTCCGAGCAGGCGCTGAACATGCGCCGCACGCCAGCGGCGATCGAGCAGATCAGGCGGCTCGCCCGCGATCCGGTCCTCTTGGCGCTGATCGCCCTGGTCTTTGCCTGCCTCGCCGTCTTCGTCGTGTTTCCGCTGGCGCGTGTGCTCCTGGCCAGCGTGCAGAACGATGCCGGGCAATGGTCGCTTGAGCAATACCAGCTGATCGCCGAGCGCAAGCTCTATCGAACTGCGCTGGTCAACAGCGTGGCGGTGGCGACAGTCACCGGCGTCGCCAGCGTGGCGCTCGGCTATCTGTTGGCTTTCGTCATCGCGCGCACCGACGTGCCGTTCAAGCGCACGCTGCACCTCACGGCGCTGCTGCCGATCATCTCGCCGCCCTTCGTCACCGCAGTGTCGATCCTGTTTCTGTTCGGCTTCAACGGTCTTGTCACCCGCCACCTGTTGGGCCTCGATGACTTCAACATCTATGGTTTTCGCGGCGTGGTGCTGTCGCAGATTCTGACGTTTGCGCCGGTTGCCTACCTGACCTTGCGCGGGGTGTTGCAGGGGCTGAGCCCAACGCTGGAAGACGCCAGCTTCAATCTTGGCGGCAGCCGCTGGCAGACCTTCAGGCGCGTCACGCTGCCGCTGTCGCTGCCTGGTGTCGCCGGTGCGTTCCTGGTGGTCTTCATCGAGTCACTGGCGGATTTCGGCAACCCGCTGGTGCTGGGTGGCGCCGCGTTCCCGATGCTCGCGACGCAGGCTTATCTGGAGATCACCGGATCGTTCGACCTGCCGCGCGGCGCGGCGCTGGCGGTGGTGCTGCTCATTCCCAGCATCACCGCGTTCGCAGTCCAGCGCTACTACCTGGCCAAGCGCCAGTACATCACTGTCACCGGCAAGCCCACCGGCTCTACTTCGCGGCTCGTCAGCAAGCGCACCAAGTGGCTGCTGTATGCCGTCGCCGTGCTGTTCTTCCTTGTCGTGGCGGTGTTCTACGCGGTGATCCTGATCGGTGCCACGACGCGCGTCTGGGGCAGCGACAACACGCTGACGCTGGAGCATTTCCAGTATGTGTTCCAGGTCGGTTTCGACTCGGTGAAAGACACTCTGGTGATCGCCCTCGTATCGACCCCGATCAGCGGGCTGCTCGGCATGTTGATCGCCTTCGTCGTGGTACGCCGCCGCTTCCCGGGCAAGGGGCTGATGGAGTTCGGCTCCATTCTCAATTTCGCCGTGCCGGGCACGGTGGTGGGTATCGGCTACATCCTGGCGTTCAACGGCCCGCCGCTGATCCTCACCGGCTCCATGGCGATCCTGGTGCTGGCCTTCGTCTTTCGCTACATGCCGGTGGGCACGCAATCGGCGATCGCCGTGCTGCGTCAAATCGACCCTTCGATCGAAGAGGCCGCGCAGAACCTTGGCGCCAGCAGCCTCACGACCTTCCGCAAGGTCACGCTGCCTCTCATCGCGCCGGCGTTCTTTTCGGGTCTCGTGTATGCATTCGTGCGCGCCATGACGGCGATCAGCGCCGCCATCTTCCTGGTCTCGGCACATTGGAACCTGATGACGGTGCAGATCCTGAGCCAGGTCGGCTCCGGGCGTCTGGGCGTGGCCGCGGCCTTCAGCATCGTGCTGATCGCCATCGTCATCGTCGCCATCGGCATCATCGGCCTCACGGTCCGGCGCATGACACCCATCGGCGGCGAGATCCGCTTCCAATCATGAAGGACCTGCGACTCATCGACCTGCACAAGACCTTTGTCGGTGCAGACCGTACGGCGACGCCGACCGTGGCCGTCGACCATGTGAGCATCGAAGTCGAGAAGGGCCAGCTTGTCACCTTGCTCGGACCGTCGGGCTGCGGCAAGACGACGCTGCTGCGCATGATTGCCGGCTTCGAGCAGCCGACCGGCGGCGACATCTGGTTTGGCGAGCGGCGCGTCACTGATGACCCGCCGAACAAGCGCGACGCCGCCATGGTGTTCCAGTCGTACGCCATTTTTCCGCACCTCGACGTCTACGAGAACGTCGCCTTCGGCCTGCGGCTGAAAAACGTCGCCCCGGCGGCGCTGCGCGAGCGCGTCGATCGCGTCCTCGAACTGGCCGGACTCGCGTCGCTGGCACGCCGCAGCCCGAGCCAGCTCTCCGGCGGGCAGCAGCAGCGCGTGGCGCTGGCGCGCTGCATCGTCACCGAGCCGCGGCTACTGCTGTTCGACGAGCCGTTGTCGAACCTGGATGCAAAGCTGCGCGAGCAGATGCGCATCGAGATCCGCGAACTTCAGCAACGCATCGGCATCACCACCGTCTACGTCACGCACGACCAGGTCGAGGCCATGAGCATCTCCGATCTGATCATGGTGATGAACGCCGGTGTGGTCGAGCAGGTCGGGCCTCCGGCCGACATCTATGCGCGCCCGCGCACCCGGTTCGTCGCCGACTTCATCGGCAAGGCCAACTTCGCCACAGCCGAGGTGGTCGATGCGACGCACGTGCTGTTGTGCGGCAAGGTACTCGGTGTGCGAGCGCACGAGCGGCGTGCAGACGAGGCAGTGACGCTGGTGCTTCGGCCCGAAGCGCTACGCATCGATGCGGTCGAGGGCCTGTTCGAAGGTACCGTGCGACGCGCCATGTTCCTGGGCAGCGTCGCCGAATATCTGGTTGAGGTGCCGGGCGTCGGCGCGCTCATCATCGATCACGCCAATCCGATAGCCGGGCATATGCTGGCCCCCGGCGACACCGCCTGGATCACACCGGCGCCGGGAGTGGTCGCGGTGCTTTGACCGGAGATCGATCAGTCGAAATGGTAGTGATCGCGGTTCAGTACGGCCGCAACGGCCGTGACTTCTTCCGGGAACAAACTCAGGCCGAGCTCGGTGTTGCACTGTTCGACCTGGCCGCGAAGAAAACCGGGGGTGCTGATGCGTTCGAGCGGCCGATAAATCTGCGAACCGTGACCGCCTACTTTGCCGACGTGGCACTCGGTGCAGCGATGTTCCTTGATGAGGCGCCCTCCGAGAGCCAGATCGGCGCCAACGAAAATTTGCGGCGTTGTCTGGCTGAGCGCCGCAGTCGCAACCAGCGCAAAAACCGTCAATACGATAGAGGGCAGCACTCTCATGTCGCGTTCTCCTTTTGTGCAAACGGGCGTCGAGCGATCAACTCACAGGACGGGTTGCCAATTTGGCAAATCCCAGCACATCTTCCTCAAACATTTCCCCGGAGATTGCCTGCGTCAGACGACCTCGCGGGTCGATGATGCAAGTCATCGGGATCGACTTGCGCGAGGTTAGCCGGCTGCGTAGACCGACGGTATCGATCGCCACGGGAAACGCATACCCGTTCGATTGCATGTACCTGTGCACGAGCGGCTCGTCTCCGTCGACCGCGACACCCAGGACGCGCAGCGGCTTGCCCTGCGTTTCTCGATACAGCTTGTCGAGGTGCGCGTTGTGGCGTTTGCAGAACGGGCACCAGGTCGCCCAGAAAACCAGCACCGAGAACTGACCTTGCCATTGCGCCGGTTCGATCGTCTTACCCTCGAGCGTGGTGAGCGTCGGCCAGTCAATAACCTTCGGCAATTCCGGCTGCGTCTGCGCGGCCCCCTCGCCGCTGAAAGCAGCAACTCCAAGCCCGAGAGCCATGCAATCACGGCGGTTCATTTCAGTCCTTTTTGCTCCATCAGCAAATACGTGTTGTAGGCATTCATGCGGTTTGCCGCCTTGAACAGCGGCATGTGCTCGAATCGCGACCAGTCCGTCTTTTCATACGCCTGCTCGAACGGCTCCAGATTTTCTGCGGCGTCGGCCATCGATTTGCGCAGGTACTGCAGATAGTCGCGCGTGAGCTCCAGATCGGCAAGCGGATCGGTCGACATCGGGCCGTGGCCCGGAATGAGGATGCGAGGCTTGATATCAATCAGGTTTTTGAGCGATGCGATCCAGCGTTCGCTATCGGCCTCTCCGACGAAGGGAATACGGCCACGAAAAACCAGGTCGCCGCCAAACAGCACACCGCGCTGCGGCACATAGACCACCAGATCCTCGGGCGTATGGGCCGGTCCGACGTGCCGGATCACGAAATCCATGGCGCCGACATGCAACGTCGTCTCCTCTTGATCGAGCCAGCGATCGGCTGGAACCAGTTTTGTGTTTTCGTCGATCCAGGGAAACAGATCTTTTCGGCTGGCTGCGAGACGCAATCGAGCCGTCTCGGAATTGAGGTACTCACGGCCTTCTTCGTGCGCAATGATCGTCGCGCCAACGGCCTTGAACGCCTGCAAGCCATAGATGTGATCGGCGTGATAGTGCGTGGCGATCACGTAACGGATCGGCTGCGGGGTCAGGCGGCGAATCTCGTCGATCAACTCGTTCGCCAAGATGAGCGAACCGAGCGCGTCAATCACGACGACGCCATCGCCGGTGATGACGAAGCCGGCGTTCGAAATGAAATTGCGGTTTGCAGAAGAGCCAAGTGCCGCTTCGCCCTGGACGAAGTAAATGTCGTCCGCCACACGCTGCGCGTGTAGATGCTGGCTGGACTCGGCGCCCGTCGCCCATGACGACGCACAAGCGATGACAAGCAGTGCGATGACGCGTCTTCCAACGCGGGCGAGAGTAGAACGGGTCATCGGTTGCAACGGTTTTCTTTCTGCCAGGCCGCCGGTGCTGTAGCGCAGCCGCTAGGGCTTGATGTAGGCCGCGCCTTGCTGCTGCAGCTTCGCCAAACGCACCACGCCCGACGGCGTAAAACCTGCCTCGAAAATGAATTTGTTCTTGTCGATATTGCGCGTCTTCAGCGTGATCTCGCAAACTTCAAACGTGACACCGCGACTGGCCAGTGCAGAAACCGGGCCGGCATATTCGCTGCCGTTCTTGTCCTTGGCGCCCTGCATGAGGAAATCAATGCCTTGCGCATGCGTGACCACGGTGATCTTGGCCTTGGGGTCGGTGTCGAGGTGGTTCTTGATGTTGCGCAGACCCTTCAGAGCCTGAATCTCCGCGTCATCAATGTGATAGACGACCATGTCCTGCACTTTGTCCTGGGCGTTGACGCCCGTGACGGCAGCAACCAGCATCAGGCCAGCCAGAATTTTCCAGAGCTTCATCGCTATTTCCCTTCAGTCAATTGAAAAAGTGTGTTGAACCCGCCGCAGTCGATGGTCGGTTCGGCTCAACTCGCGGCGATGCCCGGATTGCCTTGCACCTCGGACAATTTCGGCACATTCAGCATGCGTGGTTTAACGGTTCCATTCTGCGACTTCAGCCAAGTTTCCAGATGCTCCCAGACCGGCTTGACGCCTGGCGCCGACTTGGCCTCTTCGGCGACCGGCGCCCATCCCGCGACCTTGTATTTCTTGCTTGCCTGGATCGGCTTGCCAGCCAGTTGCATCTCCGAGATCCGATGCCCGATGTCGGCCTTCGGATCGCAACTGTAGGTCAAGCCGCCGACGCGCACCATGTCGCCGCCCTGCTGATAGTAGGGATCGGGATTGAACAGGTTGTCGGCCACGTCCTCGAGCACGGTTTTGATGGTTTCACCGCTCATTTCGCTCAAGGTCGCATAGGGATAGGTGATCGCCACCTGATCCATCAGGCCCTCACGCGTGATGGCGTCGCCGGACAACAGCGAAGTGCCCCAGCGAAAGCCTGGCGAGAACGCGATCTGCGCCCCCTGTACATCCATGAGCGCATCGCAGATCAACTGATCCCACGAACCATTGAAGTTGCCACGCCGGTAAAGAAGGCCATCGGTGACGGCCAGCTTCTCCGACAGCTTGGCCTCGTAAGGCGCCCTCACCTTCGTGATCAACGCGTCCATGTCCGCATCGGGCTTGAGCTGGTTGGAAAAAACCGGGAGCAGCCGATAGCGGAAATCGGCAACCTTGCCATCCTTGACGTCCAGATCCATCACGCCGAGGAACTTGGTGTTGCTGCCGGCATTGGTGACCAAGGTCTTGCCACCTGCGTTGGACACCGGAATCGCTATCGGAACGCCGTCGTGCGTGTGACCGCCAAAAATTGCATCGATGCCGCGCACACGGGTGGCCATCTTGAGGTCGACATCCATGCCGTTGTGCGAGAGCACCACCACCACCTGCGCGCCTTTGCCACGCGCCTCGTCGACCATTTTTTGCAGGTTGTCGTCTTGTATGCCGAAGGTCCAATCGGCCACAAAGTAACGAGGATTGGCGATGGGCGTGTACGGAAACGCCTGGCCGATGATCGCGCACGGTACGCCGTTGATCTCGCGCATCACATACGGCTTGAATACCGGGTCGCCAAAGTCGTTGGTCTTGACATTCTGTGCAACGAAATCGACCTTGCCCTTGAAATCCTTGTCGATGACTTCCTTGACGCGCTCCATGCCGTAGGTGAACTCCCAATGACCGGTCATGACATCGACGCCGAGCAGCTTGCAAGCGTCGATCATGTCTTGCCCGTGGGTCCAGAGCGCGGTGGCCGAACCCTGCCAGGTATCCCCTCCGTCGAGCAGCAGCGCCCCAGGCCGACTGGCCTTGAGCTGCTTGACGAGAGTCGCCAAATGCGCAAATCCACCGAGCTTGCCGTAGCGACGCGCAGCGCCTTCGAAGTCCAGAAAGGTGAAAGCGTGTGCGAGATCGGTTTGCGGCTTGATGCCCGTCGCCTCGAGAAAATGCGCGCCGACCAGATGCGGCAGCTCTCCGCGCATGACGCCGAGTCCGATGTTGACGCTCGGCTCGCGAAAGTGCACGGGCTTGAGTTGCGCGTGACAGTCCGTCATGTGCAGGAACGACACGTTGCCGAAACGCGGCAGGTCGTACAAGCCGGCCTGCGCCGTCTGCGCGTCGGCATTGGCGAAACGTCCAAGTCCCATGCCGGCGGCGGACGCCGCAGCCAACACCTGGAAAAACTCTCGCTTGGTCAGATTCATTTCACGCGGCAATCACCATTGCAAGAGTCGGCGAAACAATGCCGCCTCGGTGCCGGCATCGTCGTCAGTTGCGAACGCGCCGGCCTACTGATTGGCCGGCGATTTTGGATCGAGCAGGAGCGCCATCAGATCACGCAATTGCGCCTCGTCGAGCATCCCCATGTGCCCGAACCGCGGCATGCCCGAACATGCGTTGTAGGCCTTGGCGTTGTAGAGCTTGCGCCAGGTGTATTCGACGATCGGCTTGGCCGCCTCACTTGCCGGATCGGCCACCCCGCGCAGCTTTCCATACTGATACAAGCTCGGACCGATGGTGCCGAACGAGATCTCCGACTTGCTGATCTGATGGCAGTTGTAGCAATTGCCGCCGTTGGAGCTGGGCTCGGCCGATTTGTCGTTCCAAGTCATGCCGCGGCCGTTTTGCGCCAGTTTTTCGCCGACTTTCCAGTCACCGATGAAGTTGCCGTCCGAGGGCATCTTCACCGTTTTGAGGTTCTCCGCCTCGATTGCTTGTGCAACCGCCTGCGGCAATGGCTTGCCCAGGGCCTTGGAACACACGTCGTTGGTTTTGTCCTGGTTGAGTCGATCGACAGTGGCTATGCCTTTGTCGGTGAATGAGGACTTCATCAGTTCCTCGACCTGCTTGTCGTAGTCGGTCGAGGTCGACTGGGCCGCTGCAGATGCGGCGAAAAGCAACCCGGCCGACGCGAGCAAGGTGGCCGCCACAAAATTATTTCTGTTGGTCATGGCTGAAGCTCCTGGTTATCGCTTGATGGCCGGCGCGATCGACTCCGCGCCCTTGGCATTCACGCCCATGAACACGCTGATGGCGATCGTGACGTCCGACGCATAGCCTGGATACGGAAAGCGCTGCTGGCGGAAGCAATCGTTCAGGCGGTGCTGCATGCTCCACAACTCACCGTTGCTGACGCGGTAGGCCGGCCAGGCGGCAAAGCCGACGCCATCGCCGGGGTTGCCGGTCAGGTCAGGCAGGTCCTGCAGGCGAATCCGCTTGCCTGCCTCGCCGTGGCAGGTGGCGCACGAGAAGTCATACGGGCCCGCCCTGTAGAAAAAGGCGTGCTTGCCAAGCTCGAACATCTTTTTCTCTTGCGCATGCGATTGCGGCAAGTTGAACCGCTGACCTCGCGATTCAGAGGAGATCCACGCGACCAACGCATCCATGGTCTTTTGCTCACCCTGGTCGAACGAAGTCTTGGCAATCTCTCCCGCGTCGAATCCCTGAAGTTTGGACATGCAGGTCAGGAGACGCGATTCGAGATCCTGAACCTTGTCGGTATCGGCAAAATGGCGCGGCAGTTCGACGAAGGCACCCTTGACTACGCCGGCACCCTTTCCCAGATCGCATTGTTCGAGGGACATGTTTTTGGGGCCCCGCTTTTTTGTCCACAGATCCTGCCCCTTGGCTTCGTAAAGCTCGGCCGGATTGCCCTCCTCGAGCATCTTGCGGTATTCGGCGATGGCGTCGCTGGTGCTTTTTTGCTGCGCCGAAGCGCACAGCGCCAGGCTCAGCAGCAGGGCGCCTACCAATAGTGGTTTCATGGGTTTCCTCTTGTGGTCGTGTGCGAATGTCGGAGGCGACTGCGCGGGAGCAACCCGCGCAGTCGTGCTTGCTGTCACCCTCAGCTGACGGTTGCTTCGTCAGTGCGCGTGTCGCCCCGGTTGTCGACCCAGGTGATGCTGACCTTGTCACCCGCTTTGCCGCCCTTGATGACGAACTGCATGTATGGATTTTTGGCCACCGCGGGGCCCCATTCGGCGGTCATGACGGGTTTGCCATTGAGGTCCGCCTTGACCGTCTGGATGAACCAGGCGGGAATCGGTTTGCCGCTCGCGTCCTTGCGTTGACCGGTCTCCATTTCGTGCGCCATCAAAACGCGCACGGTCGTTTTGTCGCCAGCGGCTTGAGCGCGGATGCGCATCGGATCTGCCATGTCATTCTCCTGATGAGTCGAAATTTTGAAAAGGGAAAGCCGGCATCAGCCGCCGCATCCACCCAGCGTGACCTTGATTTCTTTTTTAGCAAACAGCACCTTGCCGTCGGTCATCAGCGCCACTGCGTAGACATTCGACGACTGACCCATCTTGACGCGCGTAGACACGTTGGGTTCGACCATGTCGGTCAAGTCGAACATCGCTGCCATCAGCGCAGGATTTTTCTCGACCAGGATCAAGAGGCGCTTGACGCCCGACTTCTCGGTGCTGGCGCCGACTGGCACCACGGCGCCGTTCTCGGCAATGTCCGGGCCGGTGACTGTGATGTCCTTGCTCTCCTCGGGCGCACCGGAGACTCCCAGCGCCTTCATCAACTCATCCATCTTCGTGACTTCGAATGCCGTCTTGTTCCACCCGACGGCTTGCGCCTCTGCAAGCGCCGGAAGCAGGCCCAAGGTGGCGAGCATGGCCGCGACCTTGGCTGAATGAGAGATCACGTCTCGACGGTTTTGCATAAGGATGTCCTTTTCGAGGGTTGATGAAAATTAACTGATTCTGTTCCGGTATTGTTTTGGCGGGAAACATCACTTTTTGGCGCCCTGAGCCAGCCATTGGGCAATCGTGCGTGCATCCGCCTCGGCCAGGTTCTGCGCCGGCATGGGCACCGGCCCCCAGACTCCGGCACCGCCCACCTTGATCTTGCCCGCCAGATAGTCGACGGCGTCGGCGCGAGCCGCGTACTTCTTGGCAATGTCGAGAAAGCCCGGCCCGATGATCTTCTTGTCCATGCCGTGACAGGCAACACAACTGTTCTTCTGGGCCAGCGACATGGCCGCAGCGGACAGCGCGGCGCCGGACACGTCGCCTCCTGATGCCGGCTTGGCGGCAACGATCGCTGTAGCTGCGGCGGATGCTGCGGACGCCGCGACCGTCATGCCGCGCTGAGCCGCGCCCGCTTCGAGCGATGCCGGCGGCGGGCGAGTCGTGTCGGCGCCCAGTTGAGCACCGACCAGGCGGTTCTGCTCGGCAAGATTGCCATGCGCGTCGCGTGCGAAGTCAGGCAGAAACGAAGCGATCTTGGGCGCATCCGAGGCGCAGTCGTTCATGCAAGCCACGGCCTGCACGTCGGGCTTCTGGTTTCCGAACGCAGCACCGGGCCACAGGCCGTGCTCCGTCGTCATGCCGTTGCGGTTGGGCAAGAGCTTTTGCACGTCGGCGATGTTCTGGTCCGACAGCTTGAAATCGTTGGGCACGATGCCGCCCATGTTCAGCAGATAGGCGGTCGCGGCGTAAACCTCATCGACCTTGAGCGACTTCGGCGCGTTCCACGGCATCGCCCGGTGGATGTAGTCCCAGAGCGTGGAGACCGATGACAACTTCATGAAGGTGGTGCGGCCCGGATAGCTCGTATCGTTCAGGCGCGAGGCCCGGCCGCTGGCGATGTCTTCCTTGGTCGTGCCGCCAACAAGCGGGCTGAAAAATTCGTTGCTCTCACCGAATACACCGTGGCACGACGCGCACTTGGATTCCCAGACTTCAAGGCCCTGGTCGACCGTTCCGGCGCCCTTCGGCAGCCCTTTGAAGTCAGGGCGAACGTCGATGTCCCAAGCAGCGACTTCCTTTGACGTCGCCGCGCGGCCGATGCCAGGGTATGTCGTCGCCGATGGTCCGGTCGTTGAGGGTTGCGCCTGGGCTTGGGCGGCAGCGGTGCCGGCCGATGCGACGGCGACCAGAGCGACGAGGAGCTCGCGCAGGTTATGCAGAGCATCCCTAGGAAAGCTGAACATTTCTGACCTCCCCGTTCTCCTGCACCTGCCAAGTCTGGATCGAATTGTTGTGATAGATCGAACGTGTGCCACGCACCTCGCGCAGCTGCTTTGTCGTGGGTTGCACATAGCCAGTGTCGTCGGTCGCGCGGCTTTGCACCAGCGCCGGCTTGCCATCCCAGACCCAGTCGAAATTGAACCGCGTCAGGCACTTGGACAACACCGGCGTTTCGAGGCGCGCCGGGCGCCAGCTGCGCCCGCCATCGACCGACAGGTCGACCTGCTTGATCTGTCCACGGCCCGACCAGGCCAGGCCCGTGATGTTGTAGAAGCCCTTGTCCAGCAGCACTTGTCCGCCCGACGGCGTGGTCACCACGCTCTTGCACTCCTGCGTGCTGGTGTACTGGCGATGCAAGCCGCCCGGCATCAGATCCACGTAATGCAGTGTTTCGTCCTTGGCGCCGTAGGGCTCGTCTCCGACTTCGATCCGACGCAGGTATTTGACCCAGCTCACACCCTGAACGCCCGGCACCACAAGTCGCAATGGGTAGCCGTTCTCCGGCCTCAGCATTTCGCCGTTCTGCCCCCAGGCGACCAACACTTCGCCGCTTTCAACAAGCTCCATCGGTAGCGTGCGCGTCATCGACGAGCCGTCTGCCCCCTCGCCCAGCACATAACGCCCGCGCTTGTAATCCACGCCGCACATCTCGAACAGGGTCTTCAACGGCACGCCGGTGAATTCGCCGCAACTGAGCATGCCGTGCGTGTACTGCACGGTCGGCACGGCGACATTGCCCCACTCCATGCCGGTGTTGGCACCGCATTCGATAAAGTGAAAGCGCGATACCGAGGGCAGGCGCATCAACTCATCCAGCGTGAAGACGCGCGGGGTTTTGACGATCTGCTCATCCGATCCGTTGATCATCAGACGATGCTTGGTCGGGTCAATGTCCCACCAGCCTTGATGGTGTCGCTCGAAATGCAGGCCGTTGGGTGTGACGATGCCGAACAGCGATTGCAACGGCGCAAACGACACCGATGCCTGGGTCGTTTGCGTCAGGCCCGGGCTGGTGCGGCGCTGTACATTGGATTCGTACTTGGAAGGCATCCCGTAGCCGTCGGTCGCAACCGGTTTGCCCAGCCCCTTGCTGTGCGCGGGCAGTTGAAGGATGTTGGGATCCCCGTCTGCAGTCGCCAAATCCGTCGCAGCCAGTGCCACGGGTGCGACTGCGCCGGCAGCCGCAGCAACGAACGCATCGCGCAAAAAGTCGCGCCGGCCGTTTTTGGCCTGCCGGGCCACCTCGTCGATGCCGGCCACGTCAAGATAACTCTCCGGGGCCTTGATCAGGCGCCCCGGCGGGATGTTACGTAAATCCACCGTTTCTCCGATGCGAATCTGACGCTCGCAGTCTTAGCTAGATACTGGCGGGACGGGAAGAGGTGGCCCGCCCATTCCTGGTCTCGAAATCATTCTATCCACCAGCCCCGACGGGTTGCGATACCCAACGCGCGAGAGCACGTCGCTCTCTAAATAGCTGCAGCTGTAGCCGGAGTGACGTTTTTTTATGGATGAAGTTACGCGGCATCTCCTTCAAAAAACTTGTTGAGCTGCGCACCTGGCGCTGCGCCGGCAAAGCCTTCGAAGCTGCCCTGCTCAAGCAGAGCCGTTGCAGCGCGCATGAAGCCGCCCCAGGCGGCGCGCGCCATGCCGCCGCCGACGCTGATGCGGCGCACGCCGAGCGCGGCGAGGTCAGCGACGCGCAGATCGCTCGGTCCACCGACCAGCACGTTCACCGGCCTGGGCGAGACCGCATCGACGACCCGCCCGATCTCTTCGCGGGTGCGAAGGCCGGGCGCATACAGGCAGTCTGCGCCGACGTTGGCATAGGCCTTCAGGCGGGCGATCGCCGCGTCCAGGTCGGGTTGACCGGCGAAGATGCCGTCGGCGCGGCCCACCAGCAGCACGCCACCACCAGCCTTGTCGATGGCCCGCCGCGCCGCCCGCAGGCGCTCGGTTGCGTCATCGATCGAGAACAACGGTGCTGCAGGATTGCCCGTCGTGTCTTCGATTGACAGACCGGCGATGCCGGTTTCAAGCGCCAGCCGCACACTCTCCTCGACGCCGGCGGCATCGGCACCAAAGCCGCTTTCGAAATCGGCGTTCAGCGGTACGTCCAGTGCATCGACCATCTCGTGCAGATGCGCCAGCGCCATGTCGCGTGAGATGGCGTTGTCTGCACGACCGCGCGACCAGGCGAAGCCGGAGCTGGTCGTCGCCAGCGCCTTGAAGCCGAGGCCTTGAAGGTAGAGAGCGCTGCCGACGTCCCACGGATTCGGAATGACGAAGCAGCCGGACTCGTGCAGCCGATGAAACGCTTTTCGCCGCTCGGCGACGTTGACGCTTTCAGCCACTTTCGATGTGCTCGCCAAGCTCCCCGACCTCGCCGGATCGGCGACCTTTTCAGTGCCTGCCATGCGCGCCCATTTAAGAAATCACGTCGCCATCAGATACCGGCTTGCGAGACGAACTTCGGATTCAGGTACGACTCGATGGCCTCGCTGCCGCCTTCCGATCCATAGCCCGAATCCTTGACGCCGCCAAATGGCGTTTCAGGGATGCCGAGGCCGACATGGTTGATGGAGATCATGCCGGTCTCGACCGCGTTGGCAATGGCGTTGGCGGTCTTGGCCGACTTGGTCCAGGCATAGGCGGCGAGGCCGAACGGCAAGCGATTGGCCTCCTTGACCGCGTCATCGAAGCTGCCGAAAGGATTGATGATGGCCAGCGGGCCGAACGGCTCCTCGTTCATGGCCTTGGCATCGTTGGGCAACTCAGTCACCACCGTTGGTTCCCAGAAGTTGCCGTCCTTGCCGATGGCGTGGCCGCCGGTGCGCAGCTTGGCGCCGTGTTTCTCGGCATCCGCGACGTTGGCCTCCATCGCCTTGCCGCGCCGCGGGTTGGCGAGCGAGCCCATTGTCACCCCCGCCTCGAGCCCATCGCCCACCTTGAGTTGCTTGGTCTGCTCGACGAACTGGTCGACAAAGCTTTTGTAGATGCCTTCCTGGACCAGGAAGCGCGTCGGCGAGATGCAGACCTGGCCGGCATTGCGAAACTTGCTCGCAACCATGGCCTTGGCCGCCATCGCCGCGTCGGCGTCGTCGAAGATGATGACCGGGGCATGGCCGCCCAACTCCATCGTCATGCGCTTCATGTGCTGACCGGCAAGCGCTGCCAATTGTTTGCCGACCACGGTCGAGCCGGTGAACGAGATCTTGCGGATCACCGGATGCGGGATCAGATACGACGAGATGTCGGCCGGATCGCCATACACCAGGTTCACTGTACCGGCCGGCACGCCGGCATCGGCAAAAGCGCGGATCAACTCGGCCGGCGACGCCGGTGTCTCTTCGGGGGCTTTGACGATGATCGAGCAACCCGCCGCGAGCGCCGCCGAGAGCTTGCGCACGATCTGGTTGATCGGAAAATTCCATGGCGTGAACGCCGCCACCGGGCCGACCGGCTCCTTGATCACGAGTTGATAGATGCCTTCAGCGCGCGCCGGAATGATGCGGCCGTAGGCGCGGCGTGCTTCTTCGGCGAACCAGTCGATGGTGTCGGCGCCGTTGGCAATTTCGGCCTTGGCCTCGGCCAGTGCCTTGCCCTGCTCCATCGTCATATAGGTGGCAATCATCTCGCTGCGCTCGCGCAGCAGGTTGGCCGCCTTGCGCATGATCTTGGAGCGCTCGAACGCCGAAATCTTGCGCCACGCCTTGAAGCCCTTGTCAGCCGCCTCCAGCGCGCGATCAAGATCGGCTCGTTCAGCATGCGCCAGTTTGCCGATGGTCTTGCCGGTGGCGGGATTGACAACCGGCATGGTGCGGCCGGCTGCCGGGTCGCACCAGGCGCCGTCGATGAAGAGTTGGGTGTTGGGGTAGTTGATGGTCATGAAATTGCACTCCTGAACAGATCGCCATTGCGGCGAGTTGGGCCTATTTTGCTACGGCGCTTTAGCGCAACGCATCATCAGATGCGAGCGGCCTCGGTCAGATCGGCGACCGTGGCCATGAGCACCATCGGGTCGAGCGGTGACGCGGTCAAGCCGAGTTGCTCGTAGAAGGCTTTGGCTTCATCTGAAATTGCATGCACCAGCATGCCGCGGATGCCGACCGTCTCGGCAGTGCGGATGATGCGACGCGCGGCGTCCTGAAATAGTGCACGGCCCAAACCTTTGCCGTGGTTCGGGCGGGCGACCGCCAGGCGACCGAGCACGACAACGGGGATCGGATCGGGCATGTTGCGCTTGAACCGGCCCGGCGCGGCATCGACGGCGACGGCGCTGGCCGCCAGCGCGTAATAGCCAACGACGCGCGAGTATTCACGGCCGACTTCACAACTGACAAAGGTTCTCGACGCGCCGTTCGCCTGATTTCGCAGCGCCCGTCGCAACAACCAATCGTCGAGCGATGGAACGCCGCAGTCGAAGCCATCGAGACGATGTTCGGCCGTGATGGCGACCGGCGGATTGACCAAGCTTTTGCGACCGAGTGTGGAACTCAGGTCGACGACCAAGGCGGCGTCGCGCGCATTGTTTTGCGCAATCGCTCGTTCGGGGCCGCGGGCGCGTCCAACGCAGCAATGAATGCGGCGTAGCGCTCCGGGCTGACGCGATAGATCGCACGGTCGAGCAACGTTTCCTCAGCTGCGCGCCGCGCCGCATCCAAAACGAATTGAGTGCGCGTTTTTCCGCTCACGCGCGCGGCGCGATCAATCAAACCGCGGTCGGCCGCTGGCACGCGCAGGTTCAAGGTTTCCCGGGGCCTGAGGCCGATCGATTCAGCAGCGTTTGATTTCATGATGGGTATCGCTTCGGTCGCACTGTAACGCAAATGTCATTACGCCGGCCCGCGTCTGTGATCTCGTATTGCTCGAGGTCTCACAAGCTGGCCGACGCGGCGAACGCGCCGAGGCTGCGCGGTCGACGGTAGGCGAACGCGAGAAGACGTCATATTCAAACGCCAATTCACATCGATCCATCCATCAGCCGTTTCAGCCCTTGTGCCAGCAACGGCATGGCAGCGCCCTCCTGCTCCAGTCGATGCCCGGCACCTTGTCGTTCCATCGGCGGCATGGGCAAGCCCACCAGAAGATCCTGGGCGCCGAGTGCATCCTTCAGCGCGCGCCAGACAGCGGTGTTCTCGATGAGGGGTCCGGACACCACGACTTCTGCTGGGAAGAACAGGCGGCACAAATTGACAAGCGCCAACACCACCTCCCGCAGCGCGCGTTTGAACACCGGATGTCGCACGAGCGCAGCATGCTGCAGCAAGGCTGCCGCCTGGGTCTCATCCATCGCTGCGTCGAAACGTGCTCCCAGCAGTCGCGGGCCAATGGACCACAAAGCTGCTTCCGTTTCCAGACAGCCGCGTTGCCCGCAACGACAGCGTTTGCGGCCACCTCGCAATTTCCAGTGCCCAACTTCGCCGAAACCATGGCCGCCGCCGCCGCCGTTGCCGCCGTAGCCGTCGCCGCGCGGCGAAGGTCCGAAGGCCACGCCGATGCCGTAGCCCCAATGCAGCAGCAAGGTTCTTCTCCCGGGCCCTGCCTGCTCACGCCGTAGGTAACGCGCCTGCAGTTGCGCGTCCATACTGCGCACCAGATGGACAGGCACGTTCGCGGGCACGGCACAGCCAGGCAGGTACAGGTTCTTGATGCGCGGCCAGCGCGAAGCAAACACCCATTGCGATCGCTCCAGATCGATGAGTCCGGAAATTGAAAAGGCGACACCTGCCAACACACTTTCGGCCGGGAGGCTGCGCACGGCTCGCTTCTGCAATGCGCGCAGGCTTGCGGCCATCGCCGTGTTCCCGGCATCGGATGCCACTGCGGTACTGCCTTGCCACAACACCTGTCCGAGCAGATTGACGATGACAGCATGCAGCGACTGGCTATGCACCATCAACACCTGAACCGCAAGTCGATCGGGGTGCGCCACCAGGCGACCTTCCGGTCGGCCGCGCCCGCTGGGCTGCAGCAATGTCTCAGTGACCAACCCGGCGTCGACCATGGCCGCCACCCATGCCGAGACTGTGGTGGAGCGCACCTTCAGCAATGCGGAAAGCGCGCTGCGCGAATTCGCTTGTGCAGTAAGAACAGCGGCAAACGCGCGCACGGGCCCATCGATGCCGGCGTCGTCCAACCACGCGTTCCAGAGTGGGCCCTCGGGCTCTGCGGCATCGGCCATATCGAGCTTGTTCAACTCAGCAAAACTCCCGTTGACTTTCGAACGGCAGTGTTTAAAAATTAATTTTAGTGTCGCCAGCGGCACACTTCCAGTCCCGATTACCCTCAGTCAACCGATTATTCAAGGAGATGAAAACCATGCACAACCCTGCATATGAAGCAGACCGGCGCGCCTTTCTGCGTGGCTTGTCCGGTACGGCGCTCGCTGGCATTTCCGGCTGGTCGCTGACGGCGCAGGCGGCGACGCCGGATCTGCCCAAGAGCCCGGTCGAGGTCAATGTGATGGACGTCGGTGGCGCGCTGGCGCTGATTCAGCCGGCCTTTGAAGACTACAAGGCCACGCATGCCAAGTTGGTATCGCGGATCGGCTTCATCAAGGCGCCGGCGCCCGAACTCGCCAGCAAACTCAAGGCACAACAGGCCGCGGGCCGCATGGATATCGACCTGGTGCTCACCGGCAGCGATGGTCTGGCCTCCGGCCTGGATCAGGGCCTGTGGATGAAGATACTGCCGGAGTACGAGTCTGCCTTTCCCAACCTCGAGGCCAACTACGAGCCGGCGGCGCTCAACCTGCACATGGTTCAGGGCCAGGGTTTCGGTGTCGTCTGCAACTATTACCCGTCGGGTCCGCTGATCGAGTACGCGCCCGAACGCGTCAAGGACGTGCCCAAATCGGCGGAGGAATTGCTGGCCTGGGCCAAGGCCCATCCCAACCGTTTCATGTATGCCCGCCCGGCTAATTCCGGCCCCGGACGCACCTTCATGATGGGCCTGCCCTATCTGCTCAAGGACAAGGATCCCAAAGATCCGTCGCAAGGCTGGGAAAAGACCTGGGCCTATCTGCAGGAGTTGGGCAAGTACGTCGAGTACTACCCCACGGGCACCGGCGCCACGATGAAAGAGTTCGGCGAAGGTTCGCGCGACATCATCATCACCACCACGGGATGGGACATCAACCCGCGCGCTCTGGGCATCGTTCCGAAAAACGCGGCCATCGGCACGCTCCAGGGGTTCCACTGGGTGTCGGACGCGTTCTTCATGTGTATTCCCAAGGGCGTGCCGAACGATCGACTGGCCGTGACGCTCGACATGATGGCCCACATCTTGAAGCCCGAAATGCAGGCCATCTCGTATGACGAGGGGTATCTGTACCCAGGCCCGGCCGTCAAGAACGTGCCCTTGAGCCTGGCTCCAAAACGCAGCCAGGAAGTGATCAGCGAGTTCGGTCGGCCCGAATATGCGGCGCTGATCGCCAACAACCCGATCGAGCTTCCTTTGGACACCACCAGGATGGTGGTTGCCTTCCGGATGTGGGACCAGATGGTGGGCACCAAACCCGCCAAGTGACATCCGCCAGCAAAGATTTCAGGGCGCTCCATATCGAAGGCATGGAGCGCGCCTTTGGCGGTTTCAAAGCGCTTGACGGCGTTTCACTCGAGATCCGTCGCGGCGAATTCGTCGCCCTTTTAGGGCCCTCGGGCTGCGGCAAGTCCACCGCCCTCAACTGCATTGCCGGCTTGTTGGCCATGACGGCAGGCAGCATGCGCCTGGACGAGCGGCGCATCGACGAACTCAAGCCCGAAGACCGCGGCTTTGCCATGGTGTTTCAGAACTACGCGTTGTTTCCGCACATGACTGTGCGCAACAACGTGGGCTTCGGCCTGCGCATGAATGGCGTTGCGGGCGCTGAGGCGCGTCCGCGTGTCGACACAGCCTTGGCGCTGGTGCGACTGACTGAGCAGCAAGACAAGTTGCCCGCCCAGTTGTCTGGCGGCCAGCAGCAGCGGGTGGCCATCGCCCGCGCCATCGTGACGGAGCCCTCGTTGGTGCTGATGGACGAGCCGCTTTCCAACCTGGATGCCAAGCTGCGCCAGGAAATGCGCCAGGAAATTCGGCGCATCCACATGCAGTCGGGTGCGACCACGGTCTATGTCACGCATGACCAGGAAGAGGCCTTGTCGTTGGCCGATCGTGTGGTCGTTATGCGCGACGGCCGGGTGCAGCAGATCGGTACGCCGGCTGAATTGTTCAATGCGCCGGTGGACCTGAGCGTGGCCGACTTCATGGGCTTTCGCAACCGCCTGCCGGGCCGCGTGCTCGATCGCGCCGGCGGGCGCGTGACGGTGGAGCTGCAGCCCGGGCAAGCGCCTGGCATGGCGCAGCTCACGGGCCGAGAGCGGCATGGCACCTCGACCGAACAGGTGGTGATCGCCGTGCGGCCCGATGATCTGCACGTTCAGGCGCCAGGGTCGCCGGGCCTGGGGGTGACCGTCGAGTTCACCGAATACCTCGGTCGCAGCTTCCAGGCGCTGGGCAAGACCGCCGACGGACATGTCGTTCATTTTGTCTGTGACAGTGCACTGTCGCAGGGCGAGCAGTTGGTGCTGGCTGCCGACGCCGAACGTGCCCTGGTCTTTGCGGCATGAGCAGCACGCTCGCACCGACCTCTGCCCGGCCCGCCTCGCGCATGGGCTGGAAGAAACGGCTGGCGTTGCAAGGCATCGATGGCAGCACCCTGTTGGTGTTGCCTGCCCTGCTGTTGATGCTGGCGTTGTTCGTCTACCCCTTCATCTACGGATTGCTGCTGTCTTTCCGGCCAAAGGTGGGTGGCTGGCTCGCCAACTACCAGGCGTTCTTCAGCGATCCGTTTCTCTACAGCACGCTGGGCAAGACGTTCGCGCTGGCCTTTCCGGTCACGATCATCAGCCTCTTGTTGGCGGTTCCGGTGGCCATGCGCGTGCGACTGATGCACCGGCAGCGGCTGCTCACTACATTGCTCGTATTGCCCATCACGCTGGGAACAGTGCTGGTGGCGCAGGGCATGTTGGGCTACTTCGGGCCCCAAGGCTGGTTCAACCGCACTCTGATGGAGCTGGGCTTGCTGTCCACGCCCGCCAAGCTCATACACAACTACACCGGCGTGTTGTTGTCGCTCCTGATCACCCTATTCCCGTTCACCTTCCTGCTGACGCTTTCCCATGTCACGGGCATCGACCCGGCGCTGGACAACGCAGCGGCCACGCTTGGCGCTCGGCCAGCAGCGCGATTTCGCCACATCTTTCTGCCCTTGTTGCTGCCTGGACTGGCCATGACTTTCTGCCTGTCTTTCGTGCAGGCTTTCTCTGTGTTTCCGTCGGCCATCCTGGTGGGTGAGCCCGCGAATGCCACACGAGTCATCTCGGTGGCCGCTTACCACGCAGCCTTCGAAGAGTTCGACTATTCGCTGGCCTCGGCCATCGCCATGTTGATGGGGGCCGCGCAACTCGCGGTGGTGGTCGCCGTCTTGTCTTTGCGCGCGCTGGTGTATCGGGGCCCGCTGGCCGGTGGCAAGGGATGAGCGGCATGCGCAACCTGGCCGGACGCCTGTGGGTCTACGCCGTGTGGGGGGTGACGGCGTTGTTTGTCGTCAACTTGCTGGCGCTGATTGCCAGTGTGGTGGTGAGCTCGTTCGGCACGCGCTGGTTGCGCAGCTGGTTTCCAGCCGGTTGGACTGGGCGTTGGTATGCCTCGGCCTGGCGCGAGTTCCAGCTTGGCGACGTATTGACCACCACCTTCATGGTGGTCGCAGCCGTGGTCGTGTTGGCCGGTCTGCTGGGCGTGCCTGCCGCATATGCACTGGCGCGGCGCGACTTTCCGGGCAAGCGCTGGATCACGCTGTTGTTCCTGCTGCCGCTGATGGTGCCGCCGATCACCTACGGCATACCACTGGCCACGGTGTTGTACCAAACGGGCCCGGGCGGCACGCTGTGGGGCGTCATTCTCGCCAACCTGGTGCCGACGGTACCGTTCGTGATCCTGGTGATGATTCCCTTCATCGAACAGGTCGACCCTCGCATCGAAGCAGCCGCGCGCATCTTCGGCGCCAACACGCCCCAGCTGTTCATCCATGTGCTGTTGCCCATCCTGGCCCCAGGCGTGCTGGCGGCCTTGCTGCTGGTTCTGGTGCGCACCATCGCCATGTTCGAACTCACCTTCCTCACCGCCGGCCCGACCAGTCAAACGTTGGTGGTGGCCTTGTACTACTCGGTGTTTGCCTCCGGCGTACGCGCTGTGCAGTCCATCGACGCGATGGCCGTGATCTACATGAGCATCACGATGGTGTGGTTGCTGATCGCACTGCGTTTCGTGAACCCCACGCAACTGGTCGGCCGGGTCAAGCAACACAGCCAGGCCACCTGAGACAACATCGAGAGCAAAGTCATGCAATTGAGACTGATCGAAGACGCCGGCAAATTGGGCCGGGTGGCCGCAGAGTTCGGGGCATCAGTGATACGCGAGGCCTTGGGCAAGCGCGCGCACGCCACGGTGATCGTCGCCACGGGCGCAAGCCAGTTCGCCATGCTCCAGGTGCTTGTGAAGGCGCCCGACATCGACTGGTCGCGCGTCACGGTGTTCCATCTGGACGAATACATCGGCTTGCCCGAATCGCACTCCGCGAGCTTCCGGCGCTATCTGCGTGAACGCTTTCTGGCCCATCTGCCGGCAGCGCCTGAGTTCATACCTGTCAATGGTGACGCAGCGGATCTCGATCGCGAACTCGCGCGGCTCAACGGCCTGCTGTCGGGCCGGTCGGTCGATCTGTGTTTCGCCGGCATCGGGGAAAACGCGCATCTGGCATTCAACGATCCGCCGGCCGACTTCGACATCGCTGACCCCTACATCGCCGTGAACCTGGACGAGGCCTGCAGGCGCCAGCAGTTCGGCGAAGGCTGGTTCAAGACCATGGAGGATGTTCCGCAACGGGCGATCTCGATGTCGGTGCAGCAAATCATGCGCAGCCAGTGCCTGATCCTGACGGTGCCTGATTCGCGCAAAGCCGCCGCCGCCAAATGCGTCATCGAAGGGCCGGTCGAGCCCAGTTGCCCGGCTTCCATCGTGCAGCGCCACCCGAATTGCGTGGTGTTCCTGGACCGCGATGCCGCCAGCAAACTCACCCGACCACCGGGGCAGGTGGACTGACACCGTGGCCGCCGAATCCGCCTCATCGTCGGTTGCGGGCATCAACCCCGCCGATGGACGTCCGATGCGAGTGGATGTTCAAGATGGCAAGGTGCAGGCCGTGTACCTCGAATGCAGTGGCCCTCGGCACGATGCCGATCCCGGGTGGCTCGCACCGGGCTTGATCGATTTGCAAGTCAACGGATACGGTGGCCATGACGTCAACGGCGAA
>JBDSYU010000115.1:0-8492 GCA_039925525.1 Variovorax sp. | reverse complement strand
GTGGCGTCGCAGACGCAAAGCCGCCTCGAGACCGCCACGCAAGGGCCGACCAACGAGTTCGGCCCGCCGGAGGAGAACCGCGTCGTCGTCATCTATGCGCAGCGCCCCGGCATTGGTGACCAGGAGGAGCCCGCGTGCGAAGACGCGCCCAAGCACCTGGGCGACGTGCAGCCCGAGGTGCCCTGCGACCTTGCGACCGTGGACTTGGCGAGCATGGAGGACAGCGAGCAGTTGGGGCGCTTCCACTTCTGCCTCGATTCCGATGTGCTGTCCGATTCCAGCGTCTCGGGCATCCGGGCTTTCGCCGGCGGGCAGGCCGCCAAGTCCAGCTTCGTGGTGCATGGCTTTGCCAGCGAGGAAGGTGCGGCCGATTACAACCGGCGCCTCGCCTGCCACCGCGCATTGCGGGTCGCGCGCGAGTTGATGGCCGTCGGCGTGCGTCCAGAGCGCGTGCGTGAGGTGGCGAGCCTTGGCGAGACGGCGCGCTTTGGCGACGAGGCGGCCAATCGCGTGGCGTTGGTACTGGCCGAAGAGGGTGCCATCGATCCGCTGCCGCAGGGCGCGACGCACGCACGCAACGACGCTGAGAAGGGCGCCATCCGAGACGCCGCGCGCGCGCGGCTGGCGGGTGGCCAGTACGCACTGGCGGCCGATGCCTACATGTCTCAATGGACATGCGGGCGCACCGCGACGGTGAGCCAGGCGGTCGAGCGCTTGACCATCAAGCTGCCGGAGGACAAGGTCGAGCTCAATGACAGGGACAAGGACGAGTCGATCCGGGCGCGCGCCAACGGCACCGAGCAGGGCATCGGCGTGAACACGGTACGCCTGTCGAACGTCGCCCTGCGCGCCGACAACGCCATCGAATGCACAATGGGGCGGCTGGTCGACATGGCTTTTCATCAGGCCGTGTTTGGCGATGCCGATCTGCGTGGCTTCGCGCCGCACCCGGCCGGGCTGCACCTGATCCACCTGGCTGGCCTGGCCGCCTGCAGCGGCCGCCACGCCAGTGCGAGCGACGAGCCCGGCAAGTTTCAAGGCATCGACGTGCCCTTGGCCGACGATCCGCGCGCGGGCAAGCGCCTGGCCTGCATGCCGCCACCGCAGCCGACGCGGCTGCTGTCGCCCACGGCGGGTGCCAAGAACCGCGAGGCACCGACCTTCGAGGTCGTCGACTCGCACTACCTCCCGGGCACAGGGCGCTTCACCAGCAACTTCGATCCGGACGCCAAAGGCAATGCAAGGACGCGCCTCATCCTCACGCCGAATCAGGACATCCTCACGGCCAGTGCGCAGGTCCAGCTGAAAGGCCAGCCCGAGACCTTTGCCGACTACGAAGTGGGCTTCATGCAGGCCGTGACCGACGACGAGACGCAGGTCGACTACGACAGTGGACACCACGTCATCCAGGGCTTGCCGACGCCGGTGCGGCTGGCCCACCTGAAAGGTGACGCGGCGGCGACGCCGCCGTGGACCAGCCTGAGCGCCATGCAGCGACCGGATGCAGAAGGCAAGGTGTCGCTGGCCGGGATCGGGGCGCGCCTGGCGACCGAGGCCGCCATCGGGCTGCAGCAGGTCGACAACGCGCTGCCGTTGGCCGCCATCGCCGGCTTCGAGCACGACTCGCACATCGCCGTCTGGCTGGTGGCGCGACGCCTGGGCGCACCGCTGGATCGCTTCTCGGTCCACTTCATCGATGGCGTCACCTACAGCTTGGTGCAACTGACGCACCTGGAGCACCGGCGCAAACGCGACCCACTGTTTGAAGGCGACAGCAAGTCCGTCAGCACCGACAAGGAGGTCGTCGGCTTCAACGGCGGCTTTCGCGCCGGCAAGCCTTCGCTGCTGCCGGCCGATCCGTCGGAGGCACGCTTCGACCAGCCAGTGGCCAGCGATATCGGATGGTTCAACCAGGTCCGGCAAGTCGTCGACGCCGCTGCGGCCACGCCGGCCGGCATGGGCTTGCCTGAAGTGAGCCGTGCGGCGGCCGAAATCCTCGATGGGCTGGAGGTCGACGGCACGCGAACGCCGCGGCTGGGCTTCGACTACATCCCGCTCACGATTCGGTTGCCCATAGTGCGCCGCACCGGCCGCCTGCAAAACCTCGGGGGGACGATCGCGGTGCACATCGACGGGCCCGGCCTGGGCAACGTGGCAGCCCACGAACTGGCGCGGGCACTGGACTTCCGCATCCGCGATCGCAGCTTCCAGCCGAACGACGTGGTGGTGCGGCCTTCAATCATCCCGGGCAGCGGAGAATTTGGCAACGTCATCGTGAAGCTGCCGGCGCTGGGGCAGCCGGCCAACCTGCCAGCCGAGAACCAGCCCGACCTGACCAAGCGCGCCGACGTGCGGAACAACATGGCCGAGGCTCTGGCCTGCACGCAACTGACGGCCACGCCCAAGTTCATCGAGGTCGGCGTGCGCGAGTTCGGGCGTGCCTACACGATGGACCGCGACAAGGGCCTGCATGCTTTCCCGTCGGACCGCCTGGCCGTCGGGACCGAGGAACAGGGCGGCGTGCACGAACTGCGCATGCCCTGTCCGGAACCTTCGGAGGGCGCGGCGTTGGGCGATTTCCACACGCATCCGGAGCCGGAGGAAGTGCCCGGCATCGACGACGCCGACGCCGAGCGCGCCAAGCATTGCGGACCGCAGCACTTCATCGTGTCGGAGGCCGGCGTGTTCCGCTTCTTCCCGGACAAGACGGTTCAGAAGGTCAACGTCACGCTGCCCAAGGGACAATGCCACGCGGTGAACATGGAGTTCATCAAGGTGGTCGACGAAGAAGGCCAGTGAGCGATCGACGAGCTGCGCGATCTGAAAACAAAAAGGAGCCCGCAGGCCCCTTTTGAAAAGCTCGGACGTCCTTCTGTCCGATCAGCGCACCACCGCGATCTGCTCGCGCTTGCCGTTGCGGTAGGTGTACAGCGTCAGGGCGCCGTTCTTGATGTCGCCCTTTTCGTCAAATTCGATCGGACCGGTCACACCCTTGTACTTGATCTTGCCGATCTCCGGCAGGTACTTGGCAGGCTCGGCGGAGCCGGCGTTGACCATCGCCTGCGCCAAGATGTGCACGGCGTCGTAGACATACGGCGCATAGATCTGCACATCGACGCCGTTCTTGGCCTTGAAGTCGGCCTTGAACTTCTCGAGCGGCGCCTTGTAGTCTCCCTCGACACCGCCGGCTTCCGCGCAGACCACCATATCTTCGCCGACGGCATCGCCGGCCAGCTTGGCCAGCTCACCGGTGCACATGCCGTCGCCACCCATGAACTTGACGTTCATGCCGAGGTTCTTGACCTGTTTGAGCATCGGGCCGGCCACGGCGTCCATGCCGCCGAAGAAGACGACGTCGGGCTTCTCGCCCTTGAGCTTGGTCAGGATGGCGTTGAAGTCAGTCGACTTGTCGGTGGTGAACTCATGGCCGACGATCGTCGCCCCGGCGGCCTTGGCTGCCTTCTCGAACTCCTCTGCAACGCCTTGCCCATAAGCGGTGCGATCGTCGATGACGGCGATGTTCTTGCCCTTGAGCGTGTTCACCGCGTACTTGCCCAGCGTGCCGCCGAGTTGCGTATCGTCAGCGACCACGCGGAAGGTTGTCTTGAAACCCTGCCGCGTGTACTTGGGGTTGGTTGCCGAAGGCGAAATCTGAGGAATGCCGGCGTCCGAATAGATCTTGGAGGCCGGAATGGTGGTGCCGGAGTTCAGGTGACCGACGATGCCGTTGACCTTGCTGTCGACCAGCTTCTGCGCCACCGCCGTGCCCTGCTTGGGATCGGCTGCGTCGTCTTCCGCCAGTAATTCGAACACGGCTTCCTTGCTGCCGATCTTCAGGTGCTTGGAGTTCAGATCCTCAATGGCCATCTTGGCGCCGAGTTCATTGTCCTTGCCCAAATGCGCGATGGAGCCGCTGGTCGGACCGACGTGGCCGATCTTGACCACCACGGCATCCGCCGGCTTTGCCGCAGCAGTGGCGGGTGCAGCCGCAGCAGGCGCGGGCGCTGCAGCAACAGGCGCGGGTGTCGGCGCGGGTGCCGGCGCCACAGCGACCGCTGCAGGCGGCGGCGTCACTGCCACCGGTTTCGCTGCTTCTTTTTTGGAACAGGCAACGACGGCAAACGCCGCCAGTGCGACCGCAGTCCATTTGATTTGCATGAAAGTCTCCAGAAAATGTGAAAAAGTATGTGAAATGCAGATCGGTCGTTCCGCTCGTGGAAGCAGCGCAGGTTACGCTACCTCGCGGCACGCGAGAAGTTTAGCCGATGCCTTCGCTATATGAGGGTTTTGCTGCCGTCCTCTGAATCGGACAGCTCCTTGGCAAGGGCCTCGCTGACAAGGCCGCGCAGCGTCTGTTCGACGGCCCGTCGCAGATTGTGAACCATCGCGTCGAGTTCACGCTCGACCGCCAGAGACACGGCATCGGTCAGGCGTTGCTCCAGCCCGAAATCGACGCGCTGCAGCACGCGATGCAACAGGTCTTGCTCCAGCAGCGACACGTGCAGCCGCAGTTGCTCGCGTTCCTCCGGCCCGAGGGCGATATGCGACAGGGACTCGGCCTGTGTCGGTGGCGCTGCGTGTACCTCACCTGCTTCTAGCGCAGGCTCGGGTTCCAGCTCCGGTTCGACCTCAAGATCAGGCTCCCGTTCTGGCTCAAGCTCTGGCTCCGGTCCTGGCTCAGGTTCTTCTGGCTCTAGTGCGGGCCCAGGCTCAGGTTCTAGCCCAATTTCTGTCTCTGTCTCTGGCTCTGGCTCTGGCTCTGGCTCTGGCTCTGGCGCAGGCGCTGGCCCTGGCCCTGGCCCTGGCTCAGGTTCGAGCACTGGTTCTGGTTCTGGTTCTCGCTCAAGTTCGCGTCCAGGCTCAGGGTCTGGCTCATGCGCGGCAACCTCCTCCTGCTGCCTCTGCGGAGGTTCCACAGCATTCGATACGTGCTCGGCTGACACTGGCTCGGCCCATGACGTTGCGGCAGGGCCGCTTCTGTTTTCGACTTCCGGTTCGAGCGCGTCGTAGAGCACCGGTATCGAATCCATTGGCGGACCGGGCGGTCCTGCAGCCACGTCGCCTGCGTCATAGAGGGGTCGCCGCTCGTGTTCTGCGGCATCCCCTTTCGCATGCTCGCCTGGCAGCTCGACGACGGCTGTCAGCGTCGGCACGTAGCGCGGTGGCTGACGCGGCTCGGTGGCCATCAGACTGTCGCCTGGCGGTGATCGTGGCGTCGTAAAGCGTAGCCACGTTGGCTGTAGTGCTGCCAGCGCGGACGGCCGGCACGACGATCGGCGTCATCGGTGGAGACGATGTCGATCAACTGCTCAAAGCCCTCGAAGCCGATCGGCACAGGCTCGGCCAGGTTCACCAGCAAGCGCCGGTCGCTACCGTGGCCGCCGAGCGGTCGGCCTGCAGCCAGAATCAGCACAGCCGAACGTGATCGCATGGATGGAGGCGCGTCATCCGTGCAGTGGGTCACGAAATCCGTCGCCGGACCTTGCCACAACGCTGCGTCGATCGCAGCCAGGCGTTCGACCGGCGCAATCACCAGCATGCGCACACCATGTTCGGTGGCCTTGCGCATCAGCGTGCAGGCGCAGGCCAGCTTGTCGGGCGTGTTGAAGTGGAAATCGATCTCGGTCATGCGCTGGAGACTGTCGCCGGGCAGACTCACGCCGCCTTTTTCTTGCCGCTTGCGCGCCGCCGCGCGGGCGCGACGGCGTCGCCTTTCGAGGCCAACGTCCGGGAGATCGGCTGGGATATCAGCTGAGATATCGCCCGAGAGGTCGGCCGAGACTTCGGACCAGACGTGCCGGCTGCACGCGCCAGCAGATAGCTCAGCAAAAGCGCCACGGGCCGCCCTGTGGCGCCCTTGGCAGTGCCGCCCTTCCAGGCGGTGCCGGCGATGTCCAGGTGCGCCCATGGCATCTCGCCAACGAAGCGCTGCAGGAATTTGGCTGCCGTGATGGCGCCGCCGGCGCGACCGGCAATGTTGGGCACATCGGCGAAGTTGCTCTTCAGGCCTTCAGCGTACTCGGCATCCAGGGGCATGCGCCAGCACAGATCCTGTGCCTCGTCGCCCGCTTGCTGCAGCGCGTCGGCCAAGGCATCGTCGCTGGCGAACAGGCCGCTGCGCACGGCCCCGAGCGCCACCACGCAGGCGCCCGTCAGCGTGGCGATGTCGATCACCGCCGCCGGTTCGAAGCGCTTCGCGTAGGTCAGCGCATCGGCGAGGATGAGGCGACCTTCGGCATCGGTGTTGAGCACTTCGATGGTCTGCCCGTCCATCGCCGTCACCACGTCGCCGGGCTTGACGGCCTTGCCGTCGTTCATGTTCTCGCACGACGGGATCAGGCCGATGACGTTGATGGCGGGCTTCAGTTCAGCCAGGGCACGAAACACGCCGAGAACGCTGGCCGCCCCGCACATATCGAATTTCATCTCGTCCATCTCGGCGGCCGGCTTGAGCGAAACGCCGCCGGTGTCGAATGTGATGCCCTTGCCCACCAGTACCACCGGCGCATCCTTCTTGTCATCGCTGCCGCGGTAGCGCAATTCGATGAAGCGCAGCGGCTCGGCCGATCCCTGAGCGACAGCCATGAAGGCGCCCATGCCGAGCGCCGCGACCTCCCTGGGTCCATGCACATCGACCTTGAGGTGCGGTCCCGCGAGTTCCTTCGCCGCCTCTGCCAGGCGCGTCGGCGTGCAGTGGTTGGCCGGACGGTTGGCCCACTCCTTGGCCAGCTCGATGCCGCCGACCGCCGCCGCCGCGCGCGTCAATGCTTCGCGAAGCAGCGGTGTCGCCTGTGGCACGCCGATGGTCACCCGGCGCAAGCTGCGCTTGTCGGCCTTGGCCTTGGTCGTGGTGTAGACATAGCTGGCGTCGCCTGTGGCGCGTACCGCTGCGCCGACGGCAGCAGAGTCGCACACGGCCGCAAACACCAGCAGCAGGCTTTTTGCCTTGGCGTCCTTCAGCGCTCCAGTGGCGGCCGCGACCGCCTTGCGCACATCGGCCGCACTGCCGGTGCCGAGTGCTGCCAGTAGCAGCCGCGGCGCCGAAATCCCCGGTGCGCGATACAACTGCAACAACTTGCCCGGTTTGTCTTGAAGAGCGCCGTCGGCGCGTGCAGCAACGATCAGCTGCGTCAGGGGGTCGGGTGCGTCCGACAACGCTTCAGGCACCAACACGACGAGCGCGTCGACCCTTGCTTGCGCCGCCTCGGCGAGGCCGCTTGATTCAAGTTGAAAGTCCATAATTGCGGGTTTTTGCTATCGATCGATGTTATTCCATTCGTCATTGCGCAAGGAGCTTTCGCGCGCATTCAGCGCGACGCTGGTCGTGCTGGTGACGATAGTCATGACCATGATGCTGATCCGTACGCTCGGGTTGGCCAGCAAGGGGGCCGTGAACCCGTCCGAAGTCATGCTGGTGATGAGCTATACCGTGCTGGGCTACCTGCCGACCATCCTCAGCCTGAGCTTGTTCGTGGCGATTGTCGGCACCTTGTCTCGCATGTACCGCGACAGCGAGATGGTGATCTGGTTCAGCGCCGGACGCGGGCTTGCACAATTCATCCGGCCGCTGTTCGACTTCTCCTGGCCGGTCTTGCTGGCGATCACCGTGCTGGCCCTGGTCGGCTGGCCCTGGGCCAATTCACAGACGATCGGCATGCGCCAGCAGTACGAGCGGCGCAGCGACATCGACCGCGTGACGCCGGGCCAGTTCCAGGAGTCGCCCGGTCGCAACCGCGTGTACTTCATCGACAAGGACACGGCCGATGGCACCACGGCCTCCAACGTGTTCATTTCCTCGGTCGAACGCAATCTGCAGATCATCACGTCGGCGCGTAGCGGACGCATAGAGACGACGGGCGACACCCGCTACCTGATCTTGCGCGACGGACAGCGCCTGGAAAGCCCGCTGATCGCGACACCGGGCTCCGAATTGCGCATCAGTGAGTTCGACAGCTACGGCGCCCGAGTCGGCAGCAATGTCGAGTTGCCGCAAGACAGCACGCCACAGCGCGCCCGCAATACCCTGCGGCTGCTTGGCGACGGCACCGGTCCGGCCCAGGCCGAGTTGAGTTGGCGTCTGGGGATGGTTTTTGCAGCCATCAACCTGGTGCTGCTCGCGCTGTCGATCTCCAACGTCAATCCGCGGGTCGGGCGCAGCGGCAATCTACTGTTCGCGCTGTTCGCCTTCGTCATCTATTACAACCTGCTCAATCTCGGCGAGAGCTGGGTCGGCAGTGGCCGCTACGGGGCCGGCGAGTTCATGCTGGGATTGCACGGCGGCGCGTTCCTGGCTGTCTCTGCGTGGCTGGCCTTGCGCCACAACAACTGGGGCCGCCGACCGCGCCGCAGCGCCGACCATGCGACTCGAGCACGGGCCGCGGCGGTCGCTGCTCGATGAAAACGGCTGCACCAAAAAACCTGTCCGCAAATAGGGCGGCCCTGCACCGGGGCCAAAATGGGTTCAGCCGTAGAAGCGGGACGCGCCGTGGCGC
>JBDSYU010000114.1:0-23871 GCA_039925525.1 Variovorax sp. | reverse complement strand
ACGGCGACGCTCTTGCGCCCGGCGCTTTGCCGAATCTGGCGCACCGTCGCGTCGATGCGCGGCAACGCCTGCTGCACCGCCAACAGCAGCAGCGCGCCAGCACCGGTGAGTTCGACCGCGCGCGTGTGACGCAAAAACAGGCTGGCGCCGACGTCGTCTTCGAGCGCCTGGATTTGCCGGCTGACGGCCGATTGCGTCAGCGCCATTTCCTCGGCGGCGGCGCGAAAGTTGAGGTGCCGTGCGACGGCCTCGAAGGCGCGCAGATGACCGGCGACGATCGGTCGCGTGCGCAGGTGGGTTTGCGAGTGGCGCATGGAGAGTAGAAGTCGGGGAGGACGATCGGCGCCAGCGGCTGAATGGCCTTGCATTCATTCCAAAAGCGCATCACAGATGATGACGGACTTCATTGGACGCCGCAACATTTGCAATAGATCATTCATGCTCCATCCGCCATCTTTTGGCATGGGACTTTGAATGGAGAGCGTCGTGCAATTACTTGCATTGAACCCGCTGCTGCGCACTTTGTCATCCGCACCCGCGGCGACCCACGTGGCCTTGAGTTTCGACTTGGCCGGAGAAGCCGTGCTGTCATTCGTCGCGCCGCGCGCTGGGCGCCTGCGTGTGACGAACGGGCGGGTCTGGGCCACGCGCTCAGGCCGACCGGATGCTCCACCCGATGACGTGGTCCTCGGCACCGACCTGCCGTTGCCGGTTGCGCGAGGCGAGCGTTGGGTGCTGGAGAGTTGGCATGCCGGGAAGTCCGCGAGCCTGTGCTTCGAGTGACCCCGGCACGCTTAAGCGCGGACGGGTATCAGCCGAGGCTCATCCGCCGCTCGGCTGCTTACTGATTCCTATTCGCTCGCCGCAGGCCGCAGGACAATCTTCGCCGACGATGCCTTGAGGACACGACTCAGGTTCGCTGCGATCGCCGGGTGGTACCCGGCCAGCATCTTCGTGCCTTTGGCGATCCTGCTTCGCCAGCCGCTGCCCCGCCCCATGATGTCGTGGGCCGCTTGCTGCAGCGTGTTCGGTGATCGCTCGAGCGCGTAAGCCACGAGAGCCGCGACCTGGCTGGCGTCCTTTGCAATCTTGGTGCGAAACTGCTCCTCGCGTTCGGCCATCACGACCAGCTTGTGCAGCGCATAGCGCAGCGGCGATGGAATGTTGACGACGAGTGCGTTCTCGCCGGAGATCACGGCGGTCTGCGCGGTCTTCTCCAGCGAGAACTCCATGAATTTGAGCGGCTGGAGGTTTACGCCCAAAGGCTCGTGCCGGTAGACCTCATCGCTTCGTCCGGCAACCGTCAGAAGGTCAATGCGCAGATCACCGCGTTTGGCGTTGAGGTAGGTCGCGCCTTGCCCGGTCGTGATCGAGCGTGCGGGCAGCAGACCCATCTCGAGCGAAGTGATCGCATCGTGCACGTTCGTCTTGGCGTTGGTCGGGAGCGCGAGCGACACGTTCTTGCCGGCGTGGGCGAAGTCAATGTCGTTTGTTCTCCATCCGCCGACCCATCGCACGCCGAGCATGTTGCCCATTGCGATGAAGGCATGGGTGCCGACCAGGACGCCGCCGGCATTGAAGAAGCCATGCTCTGCCAGTCGACTAATGACCTTGAAGTGTTGTGGCGTGACGTTCAGGCAGCCGAGGGCTGTGCAGGCACTCGCCAACTTTGCCAGCCCGTCGTGGCCGCGGGATTTTCCTTCTGAGCGCAAATGGATCAGCCCGGCAAGCCGCTCCTCGTCGGGGCCGAGGTAGACCTGCTTGATCTTTCCTTCGAGATCGCGGAACTGCCAATACCAATACTGGGCGCCTTTGATCTCTTTCTTGTTGAATGACCCCGGCAGGTCGACGATCGACCGGTCGATCATGCTCGCCTGCGCCTGTTCAACCAGCTCGGCAAAATTGGTCTGTGCGGACATCGACAGGTCTTCGAAATGAACCGGTTCTTCAGGCGCCACGGTTATACTTCATAAAATTAAAATGGAAGTATAACGACCTATGCGTGATTACCCGGGCAGGGCAGTCTAGAGGCCAAGCTGTGCGGGGAAAACCCATAGCGGCCAAATCCAAGGGCTCGTTGACACACCCTCTCAGAGCATGTCCGGCGAGCCTCGACCAGCCGGCGTCTGCATTCAGAGCCGCATCTGCGCCGCTTCCTTGCGCTTCATCCGGTAGCGCAGCAGCGGCGGCACAACGACCATGAGGAAAGCCAGAACCCACAGGCCAATGGAGATCGGGCTTTCGAACAGGATGCCGATTTCGCCATTGGTGATCGACAAAGCCCGGCGCAGGTTCTGCTCCATCAGATCGCCCAGCACGAAGCCGAGGATCAGCGGCGCCATCGGCACGCCCTGTTTGCGTAGCAAGTAGCCGACGAGGCCGAAAAGCGACATCACCACCAGATCGAAGGTGGTGGCGTGCACCGAATACACCCCCACCGCACTCACCGCCAATATGCCCGGCACCAGGATCCAGTTCGGCAACGCCAGCACCTTGGTGAACACGCCGACCAGCGGAATGTTGATGACCAGCAGGATGACGTTGGCGACAAAGAGCGAGGCGATCAATCCCCAGACGAGGTTCGGGTTATTGGTGAAGAGGGCCGGTCCGGGCGTGATGTTGTAGAGCGAGAGCGCACCGACCATCACTGCCGTGGTGCCCGAGCCCGGCACGCCGAGCGTGAGCATCGGCACAAACGAGCCCGACGCCGATGCGTTATTGGCCGCCTCCGGCGCTGCCACACCGCGCACGTCGCCGGTGCCGAACAGCTTGCCGCCCTCGGTGCCGGCCAGGCGCTTTTCCATCGAATAGGTCATGGCGCTGGCGATGGTCGCACCGGCACCCGGGAGCACCCCCACCACGAAGCCGACCACGCTCGAGCGCACCGTCGGCCACCAGGTGAACTTCATCTCCGCCCAGTTGAAGAGGTTGCGACCAGTTTCCTTGATCATCCCTTCGTTGGAATGGCGTTGCTCGAGCATGAGCAAAATTTCGCTGACCGAGAACACGCCGATGACGATCACGATGAACTGCAAGCCGTCGGACAGATGCACGTCGTCGCCGGTGAAGCGATACACGCCGGAGTTGGAATCCAGCCCCACGGTGGAAAGCGACAGACCAATGATCGCCGCCAACGCTGCCTTCACCGGCGCATCGCCCATCAACCCGGCAATACAGGCGAAGGCGAAGCACATCAGCGCGAAGTATTCGGCCGGCCCGAACGCCAATGCCCAGCGCGCGAGGATCGGCGCGAACAGCACGATGCCGGTGGTGGCGATCATCGAGCCGACGAACGAACTCCAGGCGGAGATCGATAACGCCACGCCGCCCAGGCCCTTGCGCGCCATCGGGTAGCCGTCGAGCGCAGTCATGATCGCGCCGGCATCGCCCGGCACGTTGAGCAGGATCGAGGAGATGCGCCCGCCGTATTCGCAGCCCACGTACACCGAGGCCAGCAGGATCAGCGCGGTCTCTGGCGGCAGCTTGAGTGCAAAGGCCAGCGGCATGAGGATCGCCACGCCGTTGATCGGGCCGAGCCCAGGCAACATGCCGACGATGGTGCCGATGAATGCGCCGATGGCTGCCACGCCCAGATTGGTCGGGCTGAGCGCAACGCCGAAGCCGTTGATGAGGGCTTGAAAGGTTTCCATCAGCGCCCCCCGAGCAGGAAGCGCAGCAGGCCTGTGGGCAGCACCACGTCGAGCAACTTGTCGAAAAGAAAATACAGACCCAGCCCGAGCCCGATACCGGCGATGAGCGACTGCTTCCAGGTGCCGCCGAAGGCCATGCCGATGGGCACCGACATCGCCGCCGTGGCGACCGGAAAGCCGAGCGTCTGGAACAAGGAGGCGTAGACCACCACCGCCAGCGCGCACAACGCCACCGACCGGATTCCGGCGACGCGAAAGGCGCTGCCGTCCAGCGTCGGCTTGAAGGCGAGCCACAAGCCGGCCAGTGCCAGCAGCCCGGCCAACAGGCGCGGAAAGGCGCGCGGTCCGACCGGTTCATACGAGAAAGGCGGCGCATAGTCTTGCGCTGCCCACGCCATACCGGCGGCCACCACCACACAGGCCACTCCCAGGACGCGATCACTCATGGACAAACCACCTTACAGAAACGAATGCGGCCGCAGCAAGCGCGGCCGCGTCACACCGTCAAGGCGTTATTTGGTGACAGCCAAGCCGAAATCGGAGGCGAGCTTGCGGTACACCGCGACCCGATCCTTGATGTACTTGTCGGCTTCAGCGCCGGTCAGGTCGAAAGGAAACAATCCGCGCTCGGCGCGCAGCTTGTCGTACTCGGGCGTCGCCATCATTTTCTTGAAGGTGTCGGACCAGGTCTTGTAGTCGGCGTCGCTGACCTTCGGGCCGAGATAGAAGCCGCGGATGATTGGCCACTCGATGTCGGCGCCTTGCTCCTTGGCCGTCGGCACATTGGCCAGCTTGCCAGTGAGGCGTTTGTCAGACATGACCGCCAGCACGCGAATCTTGCTGCCGGCGTCCATCTGGGCCACCGCTTCGGACGCGTCGCCCGAATAGACCTGCACATGGCCGCCCTGGAGCGCCGTGATGGCCTCACCGCCGCCCTCGAAGGCAACGAAGCGCATCTTCTTCGGATCGAGGCCGGCGGCCTTGGCGGTGAGCGCGGCCTTCATCCAGTCCTGGCTGCCGACAGTGCCGCCGGCGCCGAACACGACCTTGGTCGGGTCGGCCTTGACAGCGGCGATCACATCCTTGAGCGATTTGAATGGGGAGCTGTCGGCGACGATGATGGCGCCGAAGTCGGCGCCGACAGCCGCCAGCCAGCGTACGTCGCTTTCGTTGTAGCGGCCGAACTTCCCCTGCGCGACGTTCAACAGCGAGCCGCCGGAGAAGGCGACGATGGTGTTGTTCTCGGCTGGGCGCTGGGCAATGATGGCGTTGTAGGCCACGGCGCCGATGCCGCCGGGCATGTACGTGACCCGCATCGGATCCTTGATGAACTTGCCATCGAGCAGCGCGGTTTGCGCCAGCTTGCAGGTGAGATCGAAACCACCGCCGGGCTTGGCCGGCGCGATGCACTCTGTCTTGTCGAGCGGGCCGGCGGCAACGGCGAAGGCCGAGCACGCAAGGGCGAGCGAGAGCAGGGGGCGCTTGAATTGCATAGATATCTCCAGGGGAAAATGCCGCTACCGAACGGCGGCGGCGAAGCGTTGAGTCGGCAACACGGTCGTCGCCGGGATGCGTCAGGTGCGCCAGTGTGCTTCGAATTGGCTGTGGCGCCCGATGGGGCTTTCCCCTACGGACTGCGCCGATCCATCGAGCAGATTCGTGCTGCACTCCGGGCTTCGCGCTTACGGCGCCCAAAACAGGCGTGCAGAAAACTCAAAGGAGGCCCGAGTTGCATTGAGGGACCGCAGCCGTACGCCCGTACGGCGAGGACCGCAGATGCAAGTTCGGGCCGCGCAGCAGGTTTGTCTACGCCTTCTTGGACAGACAGGTTTTCATGAAGGCCTTGCGCGTGTCGCCCTTGAGGTCTTGGGTCTTGGCGTCGGCGTTACAGGTCTTCATCTTTTCCTGTTGCGTCGTCATGCCGGTCGGGGTTGCCGCCATGGGCTTGGCACTCAGGCAGTCTTTCATGAAGGCTTTGCGCGCGTCGCCCTTCTTGTCGGTGGCATCCTTGTTGCAGGTGGCCATCTTGCTTTGTTGCGCCGTCGGCGCCTTGGCAGTCGCGGGCGCCGCGGTCTGGGCACTGGCGCCAAAGGAAACAATGGCGCCGAGCGCGATCAGGGAGAGCATCTTCTTCATGGTGGATCCTGTTTGAGAGGTGAGGATGAAAAATCCCCCGCGTGGCCACTCGACGCGGCATGCGGGCGGGTCTCCGAAAAAAAGGGGACCTTTCGAATTAACGCACGACCCGGCGCATGGGCTGACAAGGCTCAGGCGCGCAATCACCTCGGGCCGCGCACCTAAAATCGATTCGATGATTGCCATCAAGCAGGAGTTGCAGGCGGCCTTGGCCAAGGTACTGGACCGGATCTCCGCGGGTGCCGGGGCCAAGGCGGCCTTCGAGTGGCCCAAAGCCGCGGCCCTCGGCGACTTGGCCAGCACAGCCGCCATGCAGCTGGCCAAGTCGCAAAAGCAGAACCCGCGCCAGCTCGGCGAGCAGTTGAAGGACGCCTTGCTGGCGCAGCCGACTGTCGAACGCTGGGTCGAGTCGATAGAAATCGCCGGCCCCGGATTCCTCAATTTCAAGCTCAAGCCGGCGGCCCGACAGCAAGTGGTGCGCGAGGTGCTTGAGGCCGGCGCGCACTTCGGCTGGATCGCCGTTGGTGGCGCTTCAGGCGAGCCTAACAAGGGCGGCGATGCGGGCGCCCAAGGCGTCGGCGAAAAAGTGCTTGTCGAGTTCGTCTCGGCCAATCCGACCGGCCCACTGCATGTCGGCCATGGCCGGCAGGCAGCGCTGGGCGACGCCATCTGTAACCTGTTGTCAAGCCAGGGGCATGCCGTCTGGCGCGAGTTTTACTACAACGATGCCGGCGTGCAGATCGCCACACTGGCGTTGAGCACACAGGCGCGCGCGCGCGGACTGGCGCCGGGTGACGCGCTCTGGCCGGAGCCGGCCTACAACGGCGACTACATCGCCGACATCGCGCGCGATTTCAAGGCCGGCGCGACGGTCAAGGCCGACGATCGCGAAGTCACGGCAACTGGCGACATCGACGATCTCGAAGCCATCCGCCTGTTCGCCGTGGCTTACCTGCGCCATGAGCAAGACCTCGATCTGCGCGCCTTCGGTGTGCGCTTCGACCACTACTACCTGGAGTCGAGCCTCTATGCCAATGGCCGCGTCGAGGCGGCCGTGCAGAAGCTGATCGATGCCGGCAAGACCTACGACAAGGACGGCGCGCTCTGGTTGCGCTCGACCGACTATGGCGACGACAAGGACCGCGTCATGCGAAAGTCCGACGGCAGCTACACCTACTTTGTGCCCGATGTCGCCTATCACCTGGCCAAGTGGGAGCGCGGTTTTCATCACGTGGTGAACATCCAGGGTGGCGACCACCATGGCACCATCGCTCGCGTGCGCGCCGGGCTGCAGGCGGCGGGCGAGCACATCCCGGCGGACTATCCCGACTATGTGCTGCACACCATGGTGCGCGTCGTGCGCGGCGGCGAGGAGGTGAAAATTTCCAAGCGCGCTGGCAGTTACATCACCCTGCGCGACCTGATCGAATGGACCAGCAGCGATGCCGTTCGGTTCTTTTTGCTCAGCCGCAAACCCGACACCGAATACGTCTTCGACGTTGACTTGGCGCGCGCCCAGAACAACGAGAACCCGGTGTATTACGTGCAGTATGCGCACGCCCGAATTCACAAGATGCTGCGCGACTGGGGCGGAGATCTGTCGTCTCTCGTCGACGCCGATCTGTCGCCATTGGTGTTGCCGCAGGCCCAGGCGCTGATGCTGCAACTCGCCAAATTCCCGGAGTTGTTGGCAACGGCGGCGGTGCAACTGGCCCCCCATGAGCTGACTTTCTATCTGCGCGAGCTGGCGGCGCTGTTGCACAGCTACTACGATGCCGAGCGCGTGCTGGTCGACGACGAACACCTTAAACGTGCCCGCCTGGCGCTGGTGGCGGCCTGTGCGCAAGTGCTGGCCAACGGCCTCGCCTTGCTTGGGGTGAGCGCGCCTCAGAAAATGTAGAGTCGCCCGCTTTCGGCGCGGGCGCAGCGATAATTGCGCTCAGCTATATATGAAACACAGACAGTACGGCAACACCATCCTCGGCCTTGTGATCGGCGTGGTGCTCGGCATCGGCGCGGCGTTGGGGGTGGCGGTCTACGTCACCAAGGTGCCGATCCCGTTTCTCAACAAGACCCAGCCCGGCGGTGCCCAGCAGGACGAAGCCGAGATGCGCAAGAACCGCGATTGGGACCCCAACGCGGCGCTGGCCAGTCGCAGCAGCACCCGTGCGGCACCCGCGCCGGTGTCGGCCAACGGCGGCGGCAATGGCTCGATCACAGCGCCGATCGGTGGGGTGTCTAATGCGGCGTCGACGGCGCCCGTGTCGGGGGTGCCTGGCTTTGCGGCGGTGCCGGCGGACGCTCGCGTCGCTGGCGCGTCAACCGCAGCGGCGGTTCCCGCATCTGGCGTTGCCGACCCGATCGGCGACCTGCTTCGCGGTCGCACGCCCAACCCGCGCTCTGTGCAGCCGGCCGTCGTGGCGCAGGCGCCGAGCACGACGACGGCTTCTGTTCCGGCGGCCGCGGCCGACCCCTTCGTCTATTTCATTCAGGCGGGCGCATTTCGCTCTTCCGGCGACGCCGACAGTCAGCGCGCCAAGCTGGCGCTGATGGGTATTGACGCAGCCGTTTCCGAGCGCGAGCAAGCAGGTCGCGCGGTGTTTCGCGTTCGCGCCGGTCCGTTCAACAGCAAGGACGACGCCGACCGATTGAAGGGTCGGCTCGACCGCGGCGGCATCGAATCGGCGCTGGTGCGGGTGCAGCGCTGAGAAGGCATGAATAAATCCACGGCAGGGCCCGACTTGCATCGGCGGTCCTTGCCGTCCGTTGGTACGGCTGGGGTCCGGGGCGCAATCTCCGGCCTGCGTTGAGATTTCTTCACGCCTTCTGAAGCACGCACCTAAGGCGCCGGGAACTCCGGCCGTCACGCGGGCTCCTTATCCTGCCTTCGCAGCCTCTCAATTCCATCACAAGGATCGATCCAGATGAACCGTCGCAACTTCTCTCTCTCGGCCGGTGCTCTCGGCCTGGTCTCTTTGACGGGCGGGGTGCTCGCGCAGCAGCCGGTAAAGCCTGCCGGGCAGGGTTTTCGCACGCTCGCCAATCCGGTACGTACCGAGGTGCCGACGGGCAAGGTGGAAGTTGTCGAACTTTTTTCCTACAACTGTCCGCATTGCGCCGCCTTCGAACCGGAACTGGAGCAATGGCTGAAGAAGCTTCCCGACTATGTGGAGTTCCGGCGCATACCGGTCAATTTTGTCGGCAGCGACTTTGAAGCCAAGCAGCGGCTCTACTACACCCTCGAAGCATTGGGCAAGCTCGATACCCACCATTCGCAAGTGTTCACGGCGATTCACAACAAGGGTGAGAACCTGACCGGCGACGAACGCACCCTGGCCTGGGCCGCCAAGCAACCCGACCTGGACGGCAAGAAGTTCGCAGACATGTACAAATCGTTCAGCGTGGTCGGCAAGGCCAAACGCGCGACCCAGTTGACCGACGCGTATCGGCCCGAGGGCGTGCCCGCTCTCATCATCGACGGGCGCTATTACGTCGACGGGACCTCGGCCGGCACGATCGGTCGAATGCTCGACGTGGGCAGTACGCTGGTCAAGCAACAGCACAAAGGGTAAAGAGGGCGCGAATAGATCTGCTGCGCGCCCCGATCTGGGGATGCGCTGCACGACTGAGCGAGCGCATGCGCCGCCGGTGGGCATGGGATGCAAGGCGCGATTCACGACCCATCACCGTAGCTATTGGCAAGAAGCGCAACGCCGCAGACCGTCGCCTGAGGATGCGGGCGCCGCAATGGGTTGTGTCCCATCATCGGCTGTCCGCTTCGTCAGTGAGTAAGACCGTGGTCCTTGACGCAATCTCGAGCCGCTCACTACGAGTTCTTTACACCTTCTCGAGGCCGGTACTTCGGCGGTTGACGGCCGTCGAAAATAGCAGCGCAGAGTTTGCCGGTGTAAAGGATGGCGCAGCGCGGAGCCGTCCGTTCGGTATCTTGAGGCGCAGCGACGCTGTGCCGCCTACAATGCGCCAGCAAGTTTCGTGCCTTCATGAATGTCCCCAAGCTTTTGATCCATATGGCCGAGCGCGGCAGCCGTCAGCGCGCGTTCTCGCAAGCCATTGTTGGCGCTGTCTTCGCCCTGCTCATCGCCGGCTGGCCCGCGGGCCCAGCGCTGGCTGAAAAAGCCGATCGCGCCAAGCCGATGAACATCGAAGCCGATGCCATGCGCTACGACGACCTGAAGCAGGTCAGCGAGTTCACCGGCAACGTCGTCGTGACCAAGGGCACGATCCTGGTGCGCGGCGCACGCATCGACGTGCGGCAGGACCCGGAAGGTTTTCAATATGGCGTGGTCACGGCAGCACCGGGCAAGCTCGCCTACTACAAGCAAAAGCGCGACGCGCTGGGTGACGAGTGGATCGAAGGTGAGGGCGAGCGCATCGAGTACGACAGCCGGGCTGACGACGTGCGGTTCATCGGCCGCGCCGTGATGCGGCGGCTGATCGGCAGCAAGGTCAATGACGAGACTAGCGGTGCGCTGATCGTCTACGACCAGGGCAAGGACACTTTCACCGTGAACGGATCGCGCCTGCCGCCGGGCGCCAGCGTTGCTGCCGGCGGCAGCACAGGGCGGGTTCGAGCGGTCTTGACGCCGCGCGTGGCGGCGCCTGCAGGTGGCGCCTCGCCAGCAGCGCCGAAGGCGGCGCCGGCGCCGCGCCTGCGCCAGAGCATTACGCTGGGCCAAGGCGCTGCGCGGTGAGCTTCGGCGGCGAGAGCGGCGCCGGCGGGCGCCACGCAGCAGCGTCGCCGCCGTCGTATGTCGATCACGTCAACGGCACGCGGCCGGCGGGGCTCGAGTCGGGCGTTCCGGCAGGCGACAGCCGCCTCGTCGCGCGTGGGCTGCGCAAGAGCTATGGCAGCCGGACCATCGTCAAGAGCGTTTCGCTCGAGGTGCAGAAGGGCGAAGTGGTCGGGTTGCTGGGCCCGAACGGTGCGGGCAAGACCACGTCGTTCTACATGATCGTCGGGCTGGTGCGCGCCGATGCCGGCGAGATCACCATCGACGACGAGCCGATCGCGCATATGCCGATCCACCGGCGCGCGCGCATGGGCCTGAGCTACCTGCCGCAGGAGGCATCGATCTTCCGCCGTCTGACGGTGGAGGAAAACGTCCGGGCAGTGCTGGAACTGCAGATGGAGCCCGACGATCGCGGCCGGTTGGCGCCGCTGCGCAAGTCACGCATCGAGCAGCGGCTTGCGGAGTTGCTCGGCGAATTGCGGGTCGATCACCTGCGCAACTCGCCGGCACTGGCTCTGTCCGGCGGCGAGCGCCGCCGTGTCGAGATTGCCCGCGCACTCGCGACGCAGCCGCGTTTCATCCTGCTTGACGAACCGTTCGCCGGCATCGATCCGATCGCCGTCATCGAGATCCAGCGAATCATCAGCTTTCTGAAAGACCGCGGCATCGGCGTTCTGATCACCGACCACAACGTGCGTGAAACGTTGGGCATCTGCGACCACGCTTTCATCATCAGCGACGGGCAAGTGCTGGCACAAGGCACGCCATCGGAGATCGTCGACAACGCCGAAGTGCGTCGCGTCTATCTGGGCGAGCACTTTCGTATGTGACGGCTGGCCGCACGTGAAGCAAGGCCTGTCGCTGCGCGTTTCGCAGCATCTGGCGCTGACGCCGCAACTGCAGCAGTCGATCCGGCTTTTGCAACTGTCGACGCTGGAGTTGAGCCAGGAGGTTGAGCAGATGCTCGACGACAACCCGTTTCTGGAACGCGAGGACGTAGAAGCGCCGCGGGAAGCTTTCGGGCTAGAAGCGGCCGACATGCCCGCGCAGACCGACGAGGTCGGCGCCGAGAGCGCAGTCTCGGCGGGTGGTTCGAGCGGCGATTCGACAGCGCCGACCCTGCTCCCGGGAGACGGCGAACGACCGGCCGGCAGCGGGGAAGGGCCAGACAGCATGGATGGCCCGAGCGCCGGCGTGGAAGGCGTTGGCGAAGCGGCGGACGTCGTTGCGTCCGACTGGGAGGGTGATGGCAGCGTCGAGATGACGCCCGACGACGGCGAATGGGGCGGCGAGGCGCCGGCGCGTGCCAACAACCTGGCAGAGGGCGAGCGCGTCGATGCAACGGAACTGGCGCGCGGCCAGGAGTCGCTGTCTACGTTCCTACAACGCCAAACGCTCGGTTTGCGGCTGGGCGAAATCGACCGGGCGGCCCTCAGCTTCCTGATCGAGTCGCTCAACGACGACGGTTATCTGGAGGATTCGCTGGCCGCGCTGGCCAGTGGTCTCGCCGGCAGCGACAACGATCAGTTCGACGAACTGGTGCATCGTTTCACCATGGCCCTGTCGCTGCTGCAAAGCATGGAACCGGCGGGAGTCGGCGCCCGCGACCTGGGCGAATGCCTGTCGATCCAGTTGCGCGGCATGGCCGGGTCCATGGGCGGCGATACCGAGGCAGAAGCCATCAGGCAGGCGGCACTGGCGGTCTGTCGCCAGCCGTTGGAATTGCTGGCGCGGCGCGACCTGCGCCGGCTGGCGGCGCTGACGCGGGCGAGCGAAGAGCGCGTGCGCGCGGCCCTGCAACTGATTGCGCGGCTGGAGCCCAAACCCGGGCGTCGCTTTGTCGATGTCGAGCGCAACGTGGTGGTGCCCGACGTCATCGTGACGCGGGTGCCGCCATCGGCTGGCGGCCACGCCGAGCAGCCGAAGTTCCGCGTGCAACTTAACCCTGACGTCATGCCACGCCTGCGCGTGCACGATTTGTATGCGGGTGCCTTGAAAGGCGCGCGCGGGGAAGGCGCCCCGGCGCTCTCGGCGCGACTGCAGGAGGCGCGCTGGTTCATCAAGAACATCCAGCAACGCTTCGACACCATCCTGCGTGTCTCCGGTGCCATCGTCGAACGGCAAAAGAACTTTTTCATGCACGGCGAGCTGGCGATGCGCCCGCTTGTGCTGCGCGAGATCGCCGACGAGCTCGGCCTGCACGAATCGACGATCAGCCGCGTCACGACTGCCAAGTACATGGCAACGCCGTACGGCACGGTCGAGCTGAAGTATTTCTTCGGCTCGGGCCTCAGCACTGAAGCGGGCGGGAATGCCTCGAGTACCGCGGTGCGCGGCTTGATCAAGCAGTTCGTCGCTGCCGAGAGTCCGGCCCTTCCTTTGTCGGACAGTCAGCTGTCGGCCATGCTCAAGGAGCAGGGAATTGGATGTGCACGCCGAACCGTGGCCAAGTACCGCGACGCGCTGCGCATTGCGCCGGCGAATTTACGCAAGACGCTGTAAGGCGCCGATCGTTGAGACTGCGCAGACTGCGGGGTCGCGCCGCGACCCGATCGGGCAACGCGATACGCTCGGCGACCGCGAACTCCCAAGATGTCGAATTCAAGCGACTCAGCCATGGCACCCTGCGGAATGTACTAAGAGTCGTCGCGCCGCGGACAGCTACCATCGTACGCTTCGCTGGTGCTCTGGCGCAGATCTGCTGGGTGCTTTCCTTCAACGTCCCTCGGAGACTTCATGAGAATTTCAACGCAACTGCTGCTCGGCAGCCTGACCTGCCTGCTGGCCACCTCGACTACCCTGGCGCAGGACAAACCCAAAAGTGTGAAGGTGTTCATCGCCGGTACCAGCGGTCCGACCGACACGCAGTCACTGGCGCACTTCGAGTTGAAGAAACGGCTCGAGGCGGCACCCGGCAGTGCCTTTGACGTCGAGGTCAAGGTCGGTGGCGTCATGGGGGAAACGGATGACGTCACGGAGCAGGCTCGTGTAGGCGTTCCCGTAATCAATGCCAGCGATCCCGGCCGAATCGCGTCCTTCGTTCCCGACTATGGCGTCATTCAGATGCCGTATATCTTTCCTGACTACACCTACCTGAACAAGGTCGTGTCCACCAAGCTGTACAAGAAGTGGGAAAAAGATTTCGAGGCCAAAGGTCTGAAGCTGGTCGCTTCGAATGGCTACTCCGGCGCCCGCAGCTGGATTGCCAACAAACCGATCCGCGTGCCAGCCGACCTGAAGGGCATGAAGATCCGGACGATCGGCAGCCCGCTGTTTGTGAAATCGATCAATGCCATGGGCGGCATTGCCACCGCAATACCCTGGGGCGAGACCTACCAGGCAATGGAGCAGAAAGTCGTCGACGGTACCGAGGCCCAAATCCCCGGCATCTACGCGATGAAGTTCTACGAAGTCGCCAAGACCGTGAGCTTGTCGGAGCACTTCTTCCTCATCACCAGCATGGTCACGGGCACCAAGTTCTTCGATGCGCTGCCTGAGAAGCAGCAGGGCATCCTGATGACGCAGGCGTTCGAGACGTATCGGGACAACCAGGAGGTCTTGAAGCAGAAATCGGAGGAGTACATCGCCGAAATGAAGACCAAGGGCGAGACCTTCATCGCCATCGACAAGACGCCGTTCATCAACGCAGTTCAGCCGGTCTACGCCGAGTTGGGCTACACCAAGCTGCGTGAAGAGCTCTATAACGAGCTCGGCATCAAGCCGTAAGCAACGCAGGCGTTTGAGCAGGATGGCCCCCCGCAGGGCCGCCCCTCGCAGTGCAACGAGTGCCTGCCCGTAGCGGCAGCGGGCACGACAAATTTTTAGTCTGAATTGGACGGATCGTCACCATGCGCGTGTTTTATCGGCGACTTTGCGCGGTCGAGGAAACCGTTGCCATGATCATGTTCGCCTCGATCGTCGGACTGGTGTTTTTAGCGGCGTTTCTGCGGACCTTCAATCACCCGTTGATCTGGGCGGATGACGGCGCCAAATTCCTCTTCTCGTGGGCCGCCTTTATTGGCGCCGACATCGCCTTGCGCCATAACCGCCTGGTCGGTGTCGATCTGCTCGTCACCCGCGCAGCCCCGAAAGTGCGCAAGAGCTTCGAGATCCTGGTGCTGATCATCATGATGGCCTTGCTCCTGGCCTTTGTCTATTACGGCATGCGGCTCAGCATCAACAACTGGGATCGCGCATTCCAGACCCTTTCTTTCATCAGCTATTCCGCGGTGACCTTGTCGCTGCCGGTGGCTTCGGTGCTCATGGCCGTCACCTGCGCCACCAAGCTGGTTACGGCAGTGCAGAACTTCGGTGACCCCGGCCACCGCATGAAGGACGATGCTCCGCCGCAGATGATCGAGCGTTCATCGGCCTCGTCGGTTTAAACCCGGTCGCGTTCACCGGCCGATCGATCCAGGCGCCGCCGCTGAGCCGCCGCCATCCCCTGAACTGCGAAAGCAAGAATGCTGTACCTCGTACTGGTGTTGATCGTCCTGGTCGCGATCAACATGCCGATAGGCTTTGCCATCGGCATCGCTGGCGCCGTGTATTTCATGACCACGGGCTACATCCCGTTTCCCGTGACGGTGCAGCGCGTCGTGGCGCAGACGCAATCCATTGCTTTCCTGGCCGTGCCGTTCTTCATCTTTGCCGGGCACTTGATGAACCGCACCGGCATCACCGACCGGTTGTTGCGATTTGCGTCACTGCTCACGCGAAAAATGCATGGCGGTCTGGCGCAATTGAACGTCGTGCTCAGCACGATGATGGGTGGCATCTCTGGCTCGGCGGTTGCCGATTCTTCGATGGAGGCTCGGGTTCTCGGGCCGGCAATGATCGAGCGCGGCTACTCGCGTGGCTATACGGCTGGCATCACCTGCCTGTCGTCGTTGATCACTGCCACGATTCCGCCCAGCCTGGGCCTCATCCTTTATGGCTTCGTCGGTGAAGTCTCCATCGGGCGCCTGTTCGTCGCCGGTCTGATCCCGGGCATCCTGATGATGGTTGCCTTGATGTTGACGGTTCGTTGGACAGCGAAGCGTCGTGGGTTCGACCCGATCGATCCCGAAGTCAAAGGCGTCACTTGGCGCGAGTTCTATACCGAGTTCAAGGATTCGATCTGGGCATTGATCTTTCCGGTCATCCTGATCGTCGGAATCCGCTTTGGCATATTCACGCCCTCAGAGGCGGGCGCCTTCGCGGTGGTCTATGCGCTGCTGATAGGCACCTTCGTCTACAAGGAACTGACCTGGATCAAGTTCAAGGAGGCTCTTTGGGAATCGGTGATCGACAACGGCGCGATCATCATCATCATCGCCCTCAGCGGCATCTTCGGTTATGCACTGTCGCTCGAGAACGTGACCAGCGCGCTGGGCACTGCGCTGGTCTCATTGACGACCAACCCGCAGTTGATGCTGCTGATCATCGTCAGCTTCCTGTTCATTGCCGGCATGCTGGTCGACAGCAATGTCATCGTCTTGCTGCTGACGCCGATCTTGCTGCCCATCGTCACGAAGTTGGGAGTCGATCCGGTGCATTTCGGCATCGTCATGATGACCATCGTGACCATGGGAGTGATGACGCCGCCGATCGGAACAGCCGTGTACATCGTCTGCGGCATCCTTGAAACCCCGCTCGACGAATACCTGCGTGAGAGTCTGCCGTTCTTCGCTGCCGTCATCGCCCTGGTCGTCCTGCTGATCTTTGTGCCGAACCTCGTCACCTTCCTGCCCAACATTGTCTATGGACACTGACTGCGCATCGTCATCGGAAACCTGCCCATGTTGAAGGTGGCGTTGATTGGCGCCGGTGGCATCGCGCCGGCACATGTCGAAGGATTTCTGCAGTTTCAGGGCCAGGCACAGATTTCGGCGGTGGCGAATCGGTCAATTGGCCGAGCGCAGCAATTGATCGAGCGCTACCAGCTCGATGCACAAGCATTCCCCGACTATCGCGAAGCCATCGTCGGGGCAGCCATCGTGGTCATTTGCACGCCACCGGCAAGCCATCTCGAAATCGCCACGGCGGCTCTGCGCGAGGGGGCGCATGTTCTGGTCGAGAAACCGATGGCGCCGACGCTGGCGGACTGCGACGCCATGCTCCAAGCGGCGCGCGCCGCGAACAAGACGCTGGCGATCGTTGCGCAAAGCCGTTTCATCGACAGCATCCATCGGGCTGCGACACTGATCCGATCCGGGCACTATGGAAATATCCGGTACGCGCAGGTCAATTCGTTCTGGTGGCGGGGCGCCAATTATCACGATCTGTCTTGGCGCGGACGTTGGGCAACCGAAGGGGGCGGCTGCACCATGAACCAAGCGATCCACCACGTCGACCTGCTGCTCTGGTTCAAGGGACTTCCGGCCGAAGTCACGGCGGTGATGGGAAATCTCGCCCACGACAACTCGGAAGAAGAGGACATTTCGCTGGCCCTGTTGCGCTATCCCGATGGCAGCTTTGGCCAGCTCAATTGCGGCCTGTTTCACCATGGCGAGCCGCAACTGCTCAACTTCCAGCTCGAGCAGATCGGTGTGAGCTTGCCGTTCGCGGTGGCGGCGAGTCGACAACGCAGCAACGGCTTCCCGTTGCAGGACGAAGCGACCGAGCAACGCTTCTTGGCCGAATACGCAGCCCTCCCGTCGCTGCAGCATGAGCACCATGCCGGCCAGATCGGCAACTTCCTGCAGGCCATCGCGCATGGGACGCCGACATTGGTGGACGGTGTCAGCGGGCGCGCGGCGCTGGAACTGATCAGCGCGGTGTACAAGTCGGCAGCCACCGGAAAAACCGTGCAGCTGCCGCTGGCGCGTGATGATCCGTTTTACGCTGCGGAGGGCGGCACTCTTCACTTTCCCCGCTATCACAAGAAACACAGGGAGGTCGATGCGTTCGAGGACATGGCGATCACCTCCTTCAAGGGAAAGTTCTGAACCCGGTCGCGCAGCGCAAATCAAGGGCGGGCGCGCACCTGCGCAATCATGGATGAAAAGGTGATGTTGACGGCAGCCGCGTTGACCAAGGACTATGGACGTGTGCGCAGTGCCGATGCCATCAGTTTCTCCATCAATCAAGGAGAAGTCGTCGGACTGCTGGGCGCCAATGGGGCAGGCAAGTCGACATTGATGAACCTGTTGACTGGTTGCATCGCCCCCAGCGCGGGCAGCGTCACCGTGGCTGGCGTCGACCTGCATCGTCACCCGAGATCTGCGAAGTTGCAAATCGGGTATCTGCCGGAGATACCTCCTTTGTACGTCGAGATGACCGTGGCCGAACAGCTCACGTTCGCGGCTGCCCTGCGCTCGGTGGCTCCACGCGACCGGCGTAGAGAGGTCGATCGGGTGTGTGCGCTGACGCATGTCGGCGACATGCGCCACCGCCTGATCCGCCAGTTGTCCAAAGGCTACCGCCAGCGGGTCGGCATTGCGCAAAGCATGATCGCCAATCCGGCATTGCTCATACTCGACGAGCCCACTGCGGGCCTCGATCCCCAGCAGATACTGGACATCCGTAACCTGATCCTGTCGCTGCGCCAGCAGCATACGATCCTGATCAGTTCGCACATCCTGTCGGAGATTGCCTCGGTGTGCGGGCGGCTGTTGATCCTGAAGCAGGGCCGGTTGGTGGCAGACGGCACGCCAGCGCAGTTGGGGCAATCCCACGGTGGCGGTGGCAGCGCTTTGGACTTGCGGATCAAGGGGAGCGAAGCGCAGGTGCGCAGCCTTTTGTCCCCGCTCATCGGCATCACGGAGCTGCAGCCGCTGCCAGCCGCGGAGCCGGGCTTCAGCGATATGCGGGTGACATGCGAGGCCGGCGTCGATCTGCGTGAGGCCATCGTCATGACATTGGCCCAGGCCGGTTGTCCGGCTGTGCTGATCAAGCCCGCCGGCGCGACGCTGGAAGAGGTCTTCATCCGCTTGACGGCCTGATCTCGGCGAGCACGAGAGCCAAGCCATGGGAGCCGTCTACCGCAAAGAGCTGAGGAGCTACTTCACCTCGATGACCGGCTACATCTACCTGGCTGCGTTCCTCGCCATCAGTGGTTTCATCTTTTCTACTGGCAACCTGCTGTCGCAGAACGCCGATATCAAATCCTTTTTCGCTTCGATATCGACAGTGCTGATTTTTCTGGTGCCGATCCTCACCATGCGACTGCTGTCGGAGGAGCGCAAGTTGCGCACGCTACAACTGCTGCTGACCATGCCGATATCGATCGGCGATATCGTGCTCGGCAAGTTCCTGGCCGCCTTGACCGTCTTCGCGCTCGGCCTCGCGGCGACCCTGGTTTACCCGCTGATCCTCGCGAAGTATGGCGGCGTCGAAGCTTGGGTGGCGGCCGGCAACTACATCGGCATGATCCTTCTGGTGGCCACCTGCATCGCCATTGGCCTTTTCATATCCGCACTCACGGAGAACCAGATCGTCGCCGCCATACTGACCTATGTGGTGCTGTTGGGTCTTTCGCTGCTCGATTCCAGCACGACCGGCATCCGCGCCGAAGGGCTCTGGCGCATCCTGCGCTACGCGTCGCTCAACAGCCATTTCAGCGACTTCGCGAATGGCATTTTCAACCCGGCGGACATCGTCTTCTTTTTGGCCGTGACGTTGACATTCCTGGCCTTCAGCGCATTGGCCGTCGACGCACGGAGATCGGCATGAGTCCGCCGGGCCGCCCCAAGGGCGAATTTCGAAGTGTGCAGCACGAAGGTTTTTGAATGAGCCGCGGTGGACCGCGCCAGGGCGGCCCGCCACGGTCTCGCACGACACGGCGTACCCTGGCAGACGAGGTCTTGCGGCCTATCCTGGCCTGCCTGTTGGTCGCCTTGCTGCTGGTCGTCATTGCGACCGCCACGCTGACGGTCGACCGGTTCGCGCTCAAGCTGGACATGACCGACAACCGGATCTATGAGCTTTCGCAGGCAAGCCACGAAACTCTGAAAAGCCTCGTTGGGCCGGTGCGAATCACCGTGTTCGCCAGAGAGCCGGAATTCCCGCTGCTCCTGCGCGAGATCCTCGGTCGATATGCGTCGTCGACGCCGCTGCTGAGCCTGCGTTACAGCGACCCGGTCAGCCATCCGGCGCTGGTCGACAGCTATGTGGAGCGTGGTGCCCGCATCCAGCCGAACGACGTGATCGTTGAATACGGCAACCGCTTCAGACACTATGGCATCAAGGATCTGTACACCCTCAATGCCGCGGGCACGCAAGTGTCTGCAGTGCGGGCCGAGCAACAGGTGACCGGCGCGCTGGTTCAGTTGCTGAGCTCGCTCACGCCGGCGGTGGCCTTCACCGATGGGCACGACGAACATCCCTCCAAAGCCCTCCTGGCCTTGTTCGAGCGGAACAACTATCGCATCGAACGCCTCGGTCCGGCAACTCAGCGCCTGGCCAACAGCGTCGACATCATCGCCATCGTCGCGCCGGCCGAAGATTTCAGCGCGCAGGAGATCGCGTCGATCGACGGTCATCTTGATCGCGGCGGCAGCCTCATGATTTTCCTGTCGCCGTCGCTGCGGCCACTGCCTCGGCTCGAAAGGCTGCTGGCGGGTTGGGGCCTGGGCGTCGGCGGCGCCTTGGTACACGAGCCGCGGGCCCATGTGTCCGACAGCGATCTCGATGTCGTGCCGATGTATGCGCCGCACGAAATCAACAAGTCCTTCGGCGACAAGCGTTCGTTCGTGCTGATGCCACAGGCGCGCGTCCTGCGTCTGAGCGACCAACCGAGCTTCGATCTGGAGACCATGACCGTGCTGTCATCCACCCCGGACGCATTTGCCGAACGCGGTGCCAACAGGGGCCTTCCCGCGAAGGCGGAAGCCGATGGGCATGCGCCGTTCGTGCTGGCGGCCACGGCATCGCGCACGCCTTCGGCCGCACAGCAGCTTCCCGGTGCAGCGCCGGCAGAGCGACGCGCCAACGCAGGTCGAATCTTTTTGTCCGGCAGCGAGAAGATGGTTGCCACCGACATCCTGGGTATGGCTAATTTCGCCAACGGTGAGTTCTTGACGCAAGTGATGCGCTGGCTCAACCCGATTCAGGCGGCGATCTACATCCCCGCAAAACGAATCGCACCCGATCCGCTCGCCATCCGCGCCGGCGAGGCCACCGCGTGGTCGATCATGCTGACGGCGGTCATGCCATTGCTGGTACTGGTCGCCGGTGTCCTCGTCGCATTTCGGCGTCGTCAGTTGAGATGAACTACGTTCGGGCAATCACATATGTCGGCGTCGCGCTGGCACTGTCGCTGGCGGCCCTGCTGCTGCTGCTCGCACGTGACGACGACGCCACGCTGGCCCCGCCGTCGGTCATCGCGATCAATCGACTGCCGGTGAGCGATATCGCCGCGGTCGCTGTCACCAACGGTCGCGGGGCCTATGGATTCATCGTGGCACCCGACGGGGCCATCCAGTTGCTGGCGCAACCGCAAATCGCCGGTGCCGACGACGCACGCGACGAAATGCAGGCGTTCATCTTTCAGATGTCGAAGTTGTCGGCCTCCCGAGCGCTCCCTTCGCCGGGCGATCTGAGCCCCTACGGCCTCGCCGAACCACAGGCGCAGGTCAGCCTTTTCCTAAGGGACGGACGCAAGCTGCGCCTCCAGTTGGGGCACGCCAGTCCGACCGGGGATCAGTATTACTTGCGCAAAGAAGGAGACAAGCAGGTATTCCTCATCGGCAAACTCAACGCCGAGCTGATGCTTCGCGCGCGAACCGACTACCTGAACCGGCAATTGGTGCCGCACATCGATGCGCAAACCATCGATCGCCTGCAGAGCATCCGGCTGCAATCCCGAGATGAGCCTGCCACAGATTGGCGGATCGCGCATGACAGCAACGGTTCGTTTCGGCTCACCCAACCGGTGTCGGCGCCCGTGCGTACCGACTACGTGTTTTCGCAGTTGTTGCAGGGCTTGTCCGGGTTGCGCGCAGACCACTTCGTCTCGCTGGCAGACGCATCGGCCCAATCATGGTCGGCACCGCCAGCGCATCGACTGGAACTCCAGCTTGACGGACAACGGCACCAAATCACGTTCACGCCGGACGGGCGGGGCGGCTATCTGGTGCGCCGCGATGCCGATGCCGCGGTGTTCGCGCTGGCGCGGGAGAACGCCGGGTTCCTGTCGACCACGTACCGGGATCTGCTGGGCGACCATGTCTACAACACCGGTGTTGCGGCGTTGGAGAGTGTCGAGTTCATGCGTGATGCCGGAAGCCCGCCGATGGAACTGAGGCTTGGCGGATGGGGCGCGCAGTTATCGGGCACCTTCCAGGGCCGATCAGTCTCCGGCGGGCAGGTCGATCAGGCGCTGGCGCCGCTCTTTGCGATCGGCATCGTTGCCGAGGTGGGGCACACGCCGCAGGCACTTTCGCAGGTTCAGACGGCGCTCGCCTATCCACCTGTTGCGCGCGTGATCATCCGCAAACGCGACGGAACGCAAGATCACATCGAGTTCTTTCGGAAAGACGACCGGCAAAGCTTCGTGCGTCTCAACGGCGCTGTCGACTTCATCACCTACACATCGGCCGCAGGCGCCCTTGAACAGTCGTTGATGTCGCTGCGCCCGATGGAAGGGGCGGCAGCGAAACCGGGGTCCTGATGGCATGACGGCAATGCCGATACGCCTCGGATTGTCGATCCGCGCCGGATGCTCGATGTCGAGGCAGACCATAGTTGCGGTCCGGCCGCAGCTTCACGGCAGAACTAGCCGCGTGCAGGCTTCCCGCCTGCCGGCAGCGACCCAACGCCGGCAGCCTGCAACAAGCCACGCGTATAGCCTAGCGCGAATGACATGAAGCGCTCCCGGCCCTCATCGAGTTCCGAGACCGGCACGTGGTCTGGACACAGCGGCCCGGTATAGCCGCCGCGCTGATAGGCCTTGATGGCCTCGAACATGTCGACGTCGCCTTCGTCTGGAAATACCTCCTGAAAGTCCAGGTATCCGCCTCGGATGTTCCTGAAATGCACCATGAACATACGCCCTGTCGATGCGAACTCCTCGATGACGGGAATCATCGCTTCGCCGGGCTTGTGGAACATCTCGGACATGGTGCCCTGGCAGAAGTTGAGGCCGTGCTTGCGGCTGCTCGACAAAGCGAGGAACCGGCGGACGCCATCTGCCGACCCCATCACATGTTCGACGCCGTTGAGGCCGCCCGGGGGATACGCCGGGTCATGCGGATGACAAGCCAGCCTCACGCCGGCCGCATCGGCAGCCGGCACAAGCCCCTCGACCAAAAACTCGATCGCATCCCATCCCGCCTGCTCACTCACCGGCGGAACGTCGCGCGCCATCTTTTGTCCGCACAACGTGGCCGCCGCAGAAGCGTCCTGCTGTGTCTGATTGGGATAGCCCACGCCCCAGTACGAATGCTTCTGGTCGTCTTCCGGCGAGTAATCCGAATGCACGAACCCGGAGTTCTGGGCGCCACCGCGTCCCGGCTTGAGTCCAGTGCGGGTGATGCCCACCATCTGCACGTTGTACTTCAGGCAGGTGATGCCAGCATCGGCCGCCCGCTGAACATTGCGCGCCAGCGTTGCAAGTTGGCGCCGAGCGCCATCGAGGTCCACCATGGAGTCGAGCAGGATGGAGCCGACGTCGAGGGCGAAGACATCCAATTTCAGTCCAAAGCCCTCGATCCAGCGGCGATAGTCCGTCAGTTTGGCCGCGTCCCATTCGCTGACACCGCCGGCAGCGGATACCAATTCGGTGCCGCGGTTGTCGAGGACCACATGCTCCACGCCCAATTGCGTCGACAAGCGCAGGCGGCGCTCGTCGGGATTCAAAAGTTGTTCGCCGATATACACAATGATTCTCCTTAGTCATGAGTGACCCGATGCGCGCATTTTGCCCACCACGGCCGATATCTGCGCAGGCATCGGCAGCCATTTGCCCGACGTCGAGATGCGGGTCAGCGCAGGATCAGCACCGGCACTTCGCTCGATCGGAGCAAGGTCGCCGTGGTGCTGCCCCGTGGCGATCATCACGATCGACGAGCTCGGCGGGTCCTCGGCGAGCTTGCGGATCGAGTTCCAGTTGAAAGTGCCGATGCTGACCATGATCATCACGGCCACCAGCGCAGCCATCGGGATCTTGCTGACCCACGGCCCGAGGAACACCACCAGGATCAGCAACACGACGCCGGCTACCAGCGTCGACAGCCGACCGCGGCCGCCAGACTTCACGTTGATGACCGACTGGCCGATCATGGCGCAGCCGGCCATGCCGCCGATGAAGCCGGTGACGATGTTGGCCGTGCCCTGACCAACACACTCGCGGCTTTTGTTGCTGGAAGTGTCGGTGAACTCGTCGATGATCGACGCCGTCATCATCGATTCCA
>JBDSYU010000113.1:0-19083 GCA_039925525.1 Variovorax sp. | reverse complement strand
TCTTCCTTGTCGCCGCGCATGGTTTCCAGGGAGCCGAGGCACCCCAACTCGCCTTCCACCGTGACACCGACGCGGTGCGCCATGTCGGCGACCTTTTTGGTGACTTCGACGTTGTAGTCATAGCTGGCGATGGTCTTGCCGTCAGCCTCGAGCGAGCCGTCCATCATCACCGAGGAGAAGCCGAGATCGATGGCGCCCTTGCAGATGTCGGGGTTCTGGCCATGGTCCTGGTGCATCACCAACGGCACGTTGGGGTAGCTTTCCAGGGCAGCTTGAATCAGGTGCTTGATGAACGCCTCGCCGGCGTACTTGCGGGCGCCGGCGCTGGCTTGCAGGATCACCGGGGCGCCAGTTTCCTTGGCCGCCTCCATGACGGCCTGCACCTGTTCGAGGTTGTTGACGTTGAACGCCGGAATGCCATAGCCATGGGCCGCGGCATGATCCAACAGTTCGCGCATGGAAACGAGTGCCATAGGGAGTCTCCGGAAAGATGGGAGGGTTCGATGCACCGGATGCGGTGCGCTTCGCCGCGATGAATCTGAACGATGCGCGCAGCGACTCGGCACCAGCGCCGAAGTCGTCGATTCTATCGAGGGGGCGTGGCTGACGCTGCCTCGGCAGACAGCGCCTGCGTATTCGTCGGGCCCAAGCCCAGGAACTTCAGCAGCGGCGGCATCACTGGGCCGCCGAGCCACTCCAGCGGCTTGGCGACCGCGCCGATCAAGGTCATGTGCCCGAGGTCGTCGAATTCGAAAGTCTGCACCTCTGCGCCGGCGATGCGCAGGCGCACCGCCATCTGCTCGGTGTTGCGAATCGGATTGACCAATTCGTCCTTGCGGGCCGCCATCAACAGCACCCGCGGCGGCACCGCCGAGACATGGGCCATCGGTTGCGAATCGGCCGGCGTATCGGGCCAGTTGAACGCCACCTTCGCCTCAGGATTTTCGATCGGCAGGAAATCGTACGGACCGGCCAATCCGATCCAGCCCGCCAGCAGCGCGGGACTGGCGCCCAGTTCGCCGAGCCAGCGCCCGTCGAGCGCCACCATGGCCGCGTCATACGCACCCGAACTGTGACCCATCACGTAAATCTGCTTCGCATCCGCGCCCAGTCGGCTCGCATTGTCGAGAGCCCACTTCACCGCCAAGGCGCTATCGCGCAAGAAAACCGGATAGCTGATGCGCGGCGAAAGCCGGTAGTCCGGCACCACCACCACGGCGCCTTGCGAGGCCAATGCTTCACCGACGAACTTGTAGTGGCCGCGCTCACCGCTGGTCCAGGTGCCGCCATAGAAAAAGACCACCAGCGGCCGTCCAGCCGCGGCCGGACGCAGCGTGGGCAAGGGGCGGTACACGTCCAGCTTCTGACGTGCCAGTTGACCATAGGCGATGCCATCCTCGAAAGCGTAGGTGTCGTTCGGCACCGCCTTATTCAGTAACAGGATTGGCGAACAAGCCGCCAGCGAGAGGGCGCCGACAACGCTCGCAATCATCAATAAGGCCAGGCGGAGTGATCGGGAAAACAAGGGGTGGGATTTCATTGATCGGGTACGCGCCTGCAGGCTGAGCAGTTTTGACTCAATCTATCTTCAAGGACACGTCTGCAGAAGACAGTGATCATGCGCCACTTGCGGGCCTCGCTGGCAGGACGCCGCAGCCACAGGACGAGGACTTGAAACGCTACTTGCGCCCTCCCGGACAAGCCAAAGACGTCCAGGAAAAATCAGGCGGCGCGACAGATCTTCAACATGTTGGTCCCGCCCGGGGCACCCATCGGTTCACCGCAGGTGATGGCATAAACATCGCCGCTTTGCACGATGCCGCGCTCTTTCAAATGCGCCTCGGCTTTTTCCAGGGCCGTGTCGCGGTCGCTGTGGGCATCCATCAACAGCGGCCTGACGTTGCGATAGAGCGCCATGCGCCTTTGCGTGGCCAGCCGCGACGTCAAAGCGTACATCGGGATGTGCGCGGCGTGCCGGCTCATCCACAGCGCGGTCGAGCCCGACTCGGTCAGCGCGACGATGGCTTTGGCACCGACATGGCTGGCGGCAAACAGCGCGCCCATGGCGATCGCCTGGTCGATACGGCCGTAGCTGTGGCCGCTGAAATCGCTGTCGCGGGTCTTGTCTTCGGCCTGCTCGGCGGCTTCGCAGATACGCCCGACTTCACGCACCGTCTCCAGCGGGTAGCGCCCAGACGCGGTTTCGGCCGAGAGCATCACGGCGTCGGTGCCGTCGAGCACGGCATTGGCGACGTCGCTGACCTCGGCCCGGGTCGGCACCGGGTTATTGATCATCGACTCCATCATCTGCGTGGCGGTGATGACCACCTTGTCCATCTCGCGGGCCATGCGAATCATTTTCTTCTGCAGTGCCGGCACCGCGGCATTTCCAACCTCGACGGCCAGGTCGCCCCGCGCCACCATGATGCCGTCGCTGGCGGCCAGAATTTCCTGCAGTCTGGGGATGGCTTCGGCCCGTTCGATCTTGGCGATCATTCCGGGCTTGTGGCCCCATTCGGCAGCGGCGACGTTGCACAGTTGGCGCGCCATCTCCATGTCGGTGGCGTTTTTCGGGAAGCTCACGGCGACGTAATCGGCCTGGAAGCTCATCGCGGTGCGAATGTCTTCCATGTCCTTGGCGGTGAGCGCCGGTGCGGTCAGGCCGCCGCCTTCCTTGTTGATGCCCTTGTTGTTGGACAACTCGCCGCCAACGCTGACGCTGGTCTCGACACTATCGCCGCGTACCGCTTCCACCGTCAGGACGATCAAGCCGTCGTTGAGCAGCAGTCGATCCCCGCGTTTGACATCGCGCGGCAGGTCCTTGTAGTCGAGCCCGACGCCGCCCAAATCGCCCGGTTCGGTGCGTCTGGCATCGAGCACGAAACGCGCGCCTGCCTGCAGCAGCACCTTGCCATCGGCAAACTTGCCGACACGAATCTTCGGCCCCTGAAGGTCGGCCATGATCGCCACTTCGCGGCCGCACTCGCGCGCCGCGGCGCGTACCGCGGCGGCACGATCGATGTGGTCCTGCGCCTTGCCGTGGCTGAAATTGAGCCGCACTACGCTTACCTTGTTGCGAATCATCTCCAGCAACAGGGCCGGATCGCTCGACGCAGGCCCGAGCGTGGCGACGATTTTGGTGGCGTGACTGGCGATAGGGGGTTTCATATCTGACCGGCAGCGCGCCGCTCCAGGATTTCCAGGGCGGGCAACTTCTTGCCCTCGAGCATCTCGAGAAAGGCACCGCCGCCGGTGGAGATGTAGTCAATGTTGCGTTGGAGGCCGAACTTGTCGATAGCCGCCAGCGTGTCGCCGCCTCCAGCGAGCGAAAAGCCGCTGCTCGCCGCAATGGCCCGGGCCACAACTTCTGTGCCCTTCGCGAAAGCATCGAACTCGAAGACGCCGACCGGGCCGTTCCAGACGATCGTGCCCGCCCCGCCGAGCTGCTTGGCGAGCCGCGCCGCCGTTTCGGGTCCGATGTCGAGGATCAGGTCGTCATCGGCGACGTCTGTGGCCGCCTTCACGGTTGCCGGCGCGTCGGCCGCAAAGCGCTTGGCGGTGACGACGTCGGTGGGAATCGGCACCTCGGCCCCGCGCTGGCGCATGGCAGCAATCACCGCCTTGGCCTGATCGACCGATTCCGCTTCGGCCAGCGATTTGCCGATGCCATGACCGGCGGCCAGCATGAAGGTATTGGCAATGCCGCCGCCGACGATCAACCGGTCGACCCGGCGCGCCAGGTTTTCCAGCACCGTCAACTTGGTGCTGACCTTGCTGCCGCCGACGATCGCCACCAGCGGCCGCTTCGGATCGGCGAGCACGCGCGTGATGGCGTCGATCTCACCGGCCAGTAGTGGCCCGGCGCAGGCCACCGGCGCGTATTCGGCCATGCCATAAGTCGAAGCTTCGGCCCGGTGCGCCGTACCGAAGGCGTCGTTGACATAAACGTCACACAGGGCGGCCATTTTCTTGGCCAGCGTCGCGTCGTTCTTCTTCTCGCCGCGATTCAAGCGGCAGTTCTCCAGCAACACCACCTGGCCCGGCGCCACATCGACACCATCTGTCCAGTCAGTGACAAGCGGCACTTCTCTGCCGAGCAATTTCGCAAGGCGCTGTGCCACCGGCGCCAACGAATCGGCTGCCTGCGCCTGGCCCTCCGTCGGCCGACCCAAGTGCGATGTGACCATCACTGCGGCTCCGGCGTCCAGCGCCATGCGGATGCAGGGCAGCGACGCGGTGATGCGCGTGTCTTCGCTGATGCGGCCTTCGGCATCGAGCGGCACGTTGAGATCAGCGCGAATGAAGACGCGCTTGCCCGCCAACTGGTGCCCGGCACAAAGATCTGAAAAGCGCAGCACGTTCATGAGTCAGTGGGCTAAGTGGGCTAAGCAAGCCCGTAGTAGGCTGAGCGTTGAGGTTGCATTCTATGGATGCGTATGGATGCTTATGGATAGCCGTGCAGATGCCGCTACCAGCCGAGGCCCAGATGCAGCGGCAGATACACCGCCATGCCGACGACAATGGTTCCCAGGACGCTGCGACGCCAGAAAAAGTAAGCAGCGCCCACGGCCGCGCCGTAGAGGCGCGCATCCAGCCAAGTCGCAGCGAAGTGGCCATCGATCATGACGATCTCCGGGACTACCACCCCGGCCAGCGCAGCCACCGGCGCGTAGTTGAGGGCCCGCAACGCCCATGGCGGGAAGTGCCACGGCCGGTCCAGGATGAAGAAGAAGCAGCGTGTCAGGACGGAAATGCCGGCCAGCCCGACGATGACGGCCATCGTCCAGGCGTCCGTGACACCGGCAGCGCCAGCGACGCCGCTCATGGCGCTCGTCGCGCTGTGGCGCTCGGGTGGCTGGCAGGCGCTCGAAGGAATCGTTGTTCGAGCCCGAAGCACAGCAGCATGGCGACGCCGATGGCGGCGACGATGTTGAGTTTGAACGGCAACGTCCAGGCCGCCACCGCGGTCGCGCCGGCGATGCCGATGGCCAGCATGCGCAGCCGAGTCGTCGCCATCGAGCACAGAATGCCGACGAGGCTGAGCACACCGGCGAAGCCCAGGCCCCAGGCCAGCGGAATCAGATTGGCCAGGGCCACCCCCACCAGGCTCAGCACCATCCAGAGGCCCCAACACACGCCGTAGTTGCCGGCCAAGAAGGCCTCCTGCGCCGCCCGCCCGGCGCTGTCAATGGCCGGCTCCGGACAGGCCCGCGTCAGCATCACATAGCTCAAATCCGCGGTGAAATAGCCGTTGACCAGCCGTCGCCAACGCGGCAGGTGCATCAGATAGGCGCGCAAATGCAGGCTGAAGACGACGAAGCGCAGGTTGACGCAAAAAGCCGTGGCCAGGATCACCCACGGCGGTGCGCCGGCAACCAGCAACGGGATCACCGCCAACTGCGCGCTGCCGGCGTAAACCAAAAGCGTCATCGCCACCGCCTCGACGACGCTCATGCCGGACTGCACCATGGCGACGCCGGTCATCAGACCCCAGGCGCCTATGCCCGGTGCCAATGGCGCCATGTCACGGGCGCCCTGTCGGAATGCCGGCTGCCGATAGACGGACGGAACAAAAAACACCTGCTGGGCCTTGCTCGTTGTTCTTGAAGCCGGGTTATTTCAGAGCGCGAAGCGTTGGCCCGCTTCGAGCGGAAAGCCGCGCAGGAACGGTCCTGCCGCAAGCCGCTTGCCGCCGGCGCGTTGCAGCTCGGTCGCGCGCAGTATCGAACCTGAGCTGCCGGCGACCACGTCGACACCGGCTGACGTCGCCAACAGCACGGTGCCGCCCGGCAGCTCTCGGGCGCGCGCCCCGCTACTTTGCGGCGGTGCCACCTCTGCAGCCCAGAACTTCACCGGGTGGCCCTCGACAAGACCGAACGCGCCCGGCGCCGGATCGAAGGCGTGGATGCGCCGCACCAGGATTTCGGCGTCTTCGCGCCAGTCGAGCCGGGTTTCGCTTTTATCTATCTTGCGGGCATATGAGGCACCTGCCTCGCTCTGTGGTTGCGGCGCCAGATCGCCGGCCTGGGCCACCCGCAGCGCATCGACGACGAGGCTCGCACCGATTTCGGCCAGGCGTTGCTGCAAGGTCAGCGCGGTGTCGGGCGCAACGCCGTCAGCGCTGCCGTACGCGATCGAGGTGCGCGCCGACAAGAGCATGGGACCGGTATCGAGTCCAGCGTCCATCTGCATGATGGTGACACCGGTCTCGAAGTCACCGGCTTCGATGGCGCGCTGGATCGGCGCGGCGCCGCGCCAGCGCGGCAGCAGGCTGGCGTGGATGTTGAGGCAACCCAGGCGCGGCAGGTCGATGAGCCATTGCGGCAGGATCAATCCATAGGCGGCGACCACCAGCACATCCGGTGCCGCCGCCTGCAGCGCCTCGGCCGCAGCGCCAGCGTCTTCTCCAAATTTGCCGTCCAGCTTGAGACTGCGCGGCTGCGCCAACAGCCAGCCATGCGCTGCTGCCAACGCCTTCACCGGCGAGGCCTGCAAGCGCAGGCCTCGCCCGGCTGGCCGATCCGGCTGCGTCAGTACCAGTGCGATCTCGAAGCCCGCGGCGGCGATGCGCTCGAGCGCAATTCGCGCGAAAGCCGGCGTGCCGGCGAATGCCACCTTCAGCAAAACGGCGCGCGTCGAGGTCGAGCGAGGGCGCCTCGCCCGGACAACGCCTGCTTCATATCTGCGGCAGCGGATCGTGTGGATCGTCGCCGGTGTTGTAGCGACGCACCACACCCTGGGGATCAAGATAGATGTAGAGGTAGCGCAAGGTGGAGATGCTGATGCCACGGTAGCGCCAGGCCCAGACTGGGCCGTTGAACGATGCCACGCGAGAAATGTCGTCGGGTCGGCCATAGGTGCGCAGCACATCGGCCTCGTGCCATTGATCGATCTGGATGGTTCGGGCGAACAGGCTCTCTTCAAGCTCATCGCGCACAGAAATGACGCGGTTGTTGGCATCGACGTCGACGTTGGTCACCTGCATGCCCGCCGCGTACTGCAGCCGCACAGCGCCGCCTGGCAACGCGTAGGTGGCGCTCGGGGCGCCCAGCCGCTGGACGGCCTCGGCGCGCGAGATCCCGACCGGCAGGTGGCCGGGAATGGCGCAGCCGGAGAGCGTCTCGGTCAGCACCCCAGCCAGCGTCAGCGCCGCAAAGAGGGTCAAGGCGCGCCGCGCAAGTTGTTTTCTCATCGTCGTCCCGGGATTCAGGCAGCGCTTTTTTCGCGCAAGACTTCCCGCTGGGCCTTCAGCATCCTGCTCTTGATGCGGGTGCGCTTGAGCGGCGACAGGTACTCGACAAAAACCTTGCCCAGAAGGTGATCGAGTTCGTGCTGAATGCAGACCGCCAGAAGGCCCTCGGCCTCCAGGGTGCGTACTTGGCCATCGGCGCCCATGGCGCTGCAGTGAATCGCCCGCGCCCGCTCGACGCCGTCGTATATACCCGGCACCGAAAGACAGCCCTCCTCGTTCATCACAAAATCGTCGCTGGACCAGACGATTTGCGGATTGATCAAGACCAATGGCTGGTCGCGCTGCTCGGAGACATCGAGCACCACCAGTCGCTCGTGCACGTCGATCTGCGTGGCAGCCAGGCCAATGCCCTGGGCGCCGTACATCGTCTCCAGCATGTCGGCTACCAGCACCTTGACGCGCTCGTCGACGGCTGCAACAGGCTTGGCGACGGTATGCAGTCGCGGGTCGGGAAAACTGAGAATGGTTCTTTTGGCCATGGAAAAATGTCACCGGCTAGCGTGCTATTTTCGCCATTTCCGCGACGACCGACGGGATGTGCACCCCAAAATCGTTGCCGATTCAAGGGCTTCAGCGCAAAATTGGTTGCAAATTGTGAGGTGCGGCGCCAGTCCCGGCGACGCGCAGATCCCCAAGCCGACGGCCTGATCCGCGCAGTGCGCGCACACCATCCGATCATGAACATTGCTGCATTGCCCTCTTTCCCGCTGCCGCGCCCGCTCGTCATCGGCCTCGGCTGCGCCGCGGTCCTGTCGATCGGCGGCCCCGTGCAGGGGCAAAATTATCCGATCACGCCAACCCAGCGGGGGGTGGCGCAGCAAACTGCGCAAACGGGCATTCCGATCGCCGACCTCGCGCCGAACGCGCCAGACGAATACACGGTTCGGCGCGGCGACACGCTCTGGGACATTTCCCGGCTTTACCTGCGCGCGCCGTGGCGCTGGCCCGAACTGTGGGGCATGAACCTGCAACAAATAAAGAATCCGCATTTGATCTATCCGGGCCAGGTGCTGTACCTGGACAAGAGCAACGGCCGCGCCCGCCTGGGCTTCAATCGTCCGGGACAGGGCCGCAACGGCATCATCAAGCTGACGCCGCGTGTGCGCTCCGAATCATTGGCCGGCATGGCGCTGCCAACGCTCAAGCCGGGTGCCATCGAGCCTTTTCTCACCGAGCCACTGGTCGTCGACGAGACAACGCTCAGTACGGCGCCACGCATTGTCGCCGCCGACGAGGGCCGGGTGTTGTTGGCGCGCGGCGACCGTGCGTATGCGCGCGGCGATGTCAATTCGCCTCTGGTCGACAGCTCCGGCCCGATTCGTACGTTCCGGGTGTTTCGCGATGCCACGCCGCTCAAGGACCCAGCCACCGGCGAAATCCTCGGCTACGAGGCGCAGTACCTCGGCCGGGCCCAGCTGGCACGCAGCGAGAGCACGAGCACCGAACTGAAGGACGGCAAGGAGGTCTTGAACCTGGTGCCGGCGACCATCGACATCACCGCCGCCAAGGAAGAAATACGCGCTGGCGACAGATTGTTGCCGGAGCCGGCGCGACAGCTCACCAGCTATACGCCGCGCGCACCTTTGGTGCCGATCGAGGACGGGCGCATCATCTCCGTCTATGGCGCGGCAGTCCGGGTGGCGTCGCAAAACCAGGTGGTGGCGATCAACAAGGGCGACCGCGATGGCCTCGCGATCGGCGATGTCCTGGCGATCCTGACCGAGGGCGACACCGTCATCGATCGGACCAATGGCGGCAAGGACACGATCAAGTTGCCAAGCGAGCGCGCTGGCGTGCTCATGGTGTTTCGTACTTTCGAAAAGGTCTCCTACGGCCTGATTCTCGAGATCAACCGCGCCGTGCGCGCCGGCGACCGGCTGTCCAACCCCTGACGGCTCGGCGGGGCTCTGCGAGCCTGACGCGCAGGCTCGCAGGCTCTGAGGGCTGACACCGTTCCTGTGGACGCCACCGAACTCGGCCCGTGGTTGCGCCTGGCATTGACCCCGGGCGTTGGCGATCAAGCGGCCCGGCGTCTGCTCGCTGCGTTCGGCTCGCCGCCACATGTCTTTGCGGCCTCCATGGCGGCACTGGAGCAAGTGGTCGGCCGGACCCAAGCGCGAGCGCTGCATCAGGTGCCAGAGGCGCTGGAGGCGCTGCAGCGGGCCACCTGGCATTGGCTGCATGAGGACGCCGACGAATCGGGCAGTGCCAGCGCCAGCGGTGCCAGCGGGGACATTGCCCGGCGCATCGTCACACTCGGCGACGCCGACTATCCGCGGGCCTTGCTCGACACCGCCGATCCGCCGCTGATGCTGTATCTGTTGGGGCCCGCAAGGTTCGACTTGGACCGATTGCAGCGCAGCATCGCCCTGGTCGGCAGTCGCAACCCGACGCCGCAGGGGGCGGGCAATGCGCGCGCTTTCGCCCGCGCTTTCGCTGAACGCGGCATCACCGTGGTATCGGGACTCGCGCTTGGCATCGATGGTGCGGCGCATGAGGGCGCGCTCGAAGGTTGGCCCGTGGCCGGCGAGGCGGCGACGCACCCGGCAACGGTGGCGGTCGTCGGCACCGGGCTCGATCGGGTGTATCCGGCACGCCATCGGGCGTTGGCCCACCGCATCGCGCAAAGCGGATTGATCATCAGCGAGTTTCCGCTCGGAACACCGCCTTTGAGCCAGAATTTCCCGAGGCGCAATCGACTGATTGCCGGCCTTGCACGCGGCACGCTGGTGGCCGAGGCAGCGCTGGCGTCCGGCTCGCTGGTGACGGCGCAACTGACCGTCGAGCAGGGCAAGGACGTGTTTGCCATTCCGGGCTCGATCCATTCGCCGCAGTCGCGCGGCTGTCACGCCCTGATTCGCCAGGGCGCCAAGCTGGTGGAAAGGGCAAGCGACGTACTGGAAGAGCTGCGCTGGGCCGACGACACCGCTCAGTCGCAATGCCGCGCCGACCAGAGCGATGGCGATCTACCGAACGTCAGCGGGGCGGCACGCCCGCTGCTCGATGCCCTCGGCTACGACCCGGTCAGCCTCGACGCCTTGAGCGCGCGCAGCGGCTGGTCAGCAGGCGAGCTCCAGGCCCAACTGCTCGAACTCGAACTTGAAGGCCACGTCGCTCGCTTGCCCGGCGGACTGTTCCAGCGCGTCGGCGCCGCTTAGGTTCGAGACTGACGTTCGGTTGAATGGCAGCGAAAGCGGGTGCGGGTGCGTGTGCGGGTGCGGGTGCGGGTGCGGGTGCGGGTGCGGGTGCAGACAGCCGAACGCAGAAAAAATACAAAGGTCGCGCAGAGCAACCTTTGCGCCCTCTACGCGCAGTAGTCCGATTTGAAGCGCCCGAATCCGCAGAGCCTATTCAGTTCAGCAAACGCTCCGGATTAGCATCGAGCTTCGCCAACGCATCGCGCGTCGCTCGTGCCGTGAGCGCTTCCTCCTCGATCGGCACCAGCAGGTTGGCCTGCAGATAGGCTGCCAGACGTCGCGCCTGGATGAGGTAGCTGCGTCCGTCGGCGGAGGCGAAGAGATGCAGTTGCTTGCGCTCGCTACGCCACATGAACTGCACCTGCGTGACGCGGCTGTTGTGGTCGAGGCGAAACCAGGTGCCGATCTCGATGTTGGCGGCCCATTGCTTCATCGCCTCGCTGACGCTGCCGCTGCCGCCGGTATCGGCGATGACCTCGATCGATGCGGCATCGACGCCGAGCAGCAACTCGATGCTCTGCGCATCCAGCGTCAACTCGCCGGCACTTTCGCCATCGCCGACGAGGTCCTCGATGTGAGCCAGACGCTCGGCCATGGCCTCGATCTGGGCCGGTGCGATGGCTTCGGTCTTCGACATGAAGGCGTCGGCCAGGGTATCGCCGATCACCTTGATGTGTTCCTCCTGCTGCTCGCCCTTCAGGCCCAGCAGCGCCATGCCCTCGCGCAGCAGGAGCAACAGGCGGGGCAATCCCTGAATGACACGGGTGCGATCGGCACGATTGGGTTTGGCACTGGCGGCCCACACCAGTTCCGATGCCGCGCGTTTCAGAATGACGGTGCGCTGATCCTGACCACCATATCGCAGCGCCGCCACGGCCAGCACCTCGGCCCAGACCTTGAACAGGAAATCCCGAATCTCGTTACGCACCGGGATGTCGTTGAGCATCTTGCGCAATTCGATGGTGTACTGAATGGTGTGCGTTTCCTTCTCCTCGACCTGCTGCGCCACGCTCATCACGCGCTGCGCCGATTCGCTTTGCGTCAGGTACTTGGAAAGAAAAGCGACAAATTCGTCATACACCAACTTGAACACACGCTGGCCGGTTTCGGGGTACTGCTCGATCACCTGAACGACGCGCCGGACCTCGTTCTCGAAAGCACTGCCGGTGATGGCCGACGCATCGAAGCCGAGGGCGCATGAGCCCATGCGGTCGATCAACATACGCGCCGGATGCTGCGCTGTGGCGAAAAACTCGGGCTCGGCAATGGCCACCCGCAACACCGGCATCTGCAGGCGCGCAAACCACACTCTTGCGGAGAACGGAATGCGCTCCTCGGCCAGGATCGCCTGGAACATCAGCGCCACCACCTCGACCGTGGCTTTGTCGGCGGTGGTCGGTGCCTGACGCTTGAGCTGCGCCGTGCGTTCACGCATGTCTGCGGCGATCTGCCGAACCGCCGAAGCACCGTCGACATACGGCGACGCATGCTGGTTGTAGGTGACATACGCGTCGGCGATGGCCGCCATGAAGGCCGGCGATGCCGCGCCGCCGGCCCTGCCGTGCGCCGCCGCCGAGCCTGGCGGCCCATTCGCCGCGCCATCGGACTGGCCAGGCCCTGGCGACGCAGCAATGTCGGTGCCGAGCCGCGCCGTGAGGAAACGCCGCAGACTCAGCAAGACGCCCTGTCCGCGCTGTGCCGCCGGCGTCTGGTAGGCGCCTCCGCCGGCGCCCATCACGACCGTCGGCATCATGGCCCGATGTCGCGTTGCATCAGTGGAGGCAGCGCCTGCCGAGCCGGCGGAGGCCCGCGCCTCGCCCGCGCCACGCGCCATGGCCTGCTGCCGCGCCGCCATCATCGCTTGCGCTGCCGGCGCACGCATCAACCGATCGAGCTCGGAATCGGACTCGCCCAGATGGCCCGGCGCGCTGCGGGCCCAACCCTGACCAACCGGCTCGTCCATACCGCTGTCCGCACCGAACCCGGTGCTGGCGACGCCTCCAGCGCCTGCGCTAGCCGCACGGCGCACGAACTGCTTGAGATCGATTTTCGGCATCACGCCCTGGGCGATGAGCTGAGCGTTGGCTTCCTTGTAGCCCGCGACGATGGCCTCTGGCACCTTCTCGGTCACCATGTCCTGCACCTTCACCCACAAGTCCTTCGAGAGCCCGGTAGCCAGCCAGGTCTCGACCAGCACCTTGGCCAGCGCTTCAGGCCGTAAGACATCTTCGGGCGCGAATTCGTTGAGCCGATCGAGTTCGAGCATGCGCCGGCGCAGGTCGGTGAACTCGTTGCCTGCAAGGTGCTGCACCGCCAGTCCGACGCGTGACGCGAGGATGCCGCTTTCGACGCTGTCTTCACCGAGCAAACTCAAAGCCGGCTCGTTTCCAGTGCTGGACGTCGGCGCCGCCTCGGCGACCGCCGGGTCGATTCGGGCCTCGTTCCAACTCGCCTGTGAGCGCAGCACCCAATCGACTTCGCGGGCCTGGAATGCCATCAAGTCATCACGATGCTGCTGCATGAGGCGCGCCGTCGTGACCTGGTCGGCTGCGATGCGCAGGCGCTCGCGGATGGCCGCCGCGATCGGCGCCACTGCGCGACCCGTGGCAGCGACAAAGCGCTCGCGCGTTTCATGGCTGATGAGCTCGAATTTGTCGCGAGGCCGCGCGGTGCTCATGGCAAATCAGTGCGGCGCAGTGAGGCCCCGGGATTCAAGACACGTTGCTCAAGACACATTGCAGCGGTGGGGCGCTTCAAACGACCGCACCAGCATTCGGATCGTCGGGGTCACCGTCCCGCCGCAGCGTGCCCTTGACCAGATCCTCGCGCTTGACGCCCAGCCACATGGCGATCGCAGCGGCCACGAAGCACGACGAATAGATGCCGAACAGGATGCCGATGGTCAGCGCCAACGAAAAGTAATGCAGCGTCGGCCCGCCGAAAAAGAACATCGAGAGCACCACCAGTTGCGTCGAGCCGTGCGTGATGATGGTGCGGCTGATGGTCGACGTGATGGCGTTGTCGATGATCTCGACCGTGGTCATCTTGCGGTAGCGGCGGAAGTTCTCGCGAACCCGGTCGAAGATGACCACCGATTCGTTGACCGAATAACCCAACACCGCCAGCACCGCAGCCAGCACGGCTAGCGAAAACTCCCACTGGAAAAAGGCAAAGAACCCCAGAATGATGACCACGTCGTGCAGGTTGGCCAGCACCGTCGCCAGCGCGAACTTCCACTCGAAGCGAAACGCCAGATAGACCATGATGCCGACGACCACCATGGCCAAGGCCTTCAGGCCGTTGCTGGTCAGTTCGTCGCCCACCTGTGGTCCGACGAATTCGTTGGAACGCAATTGCGCTTCGGGATTGACTGCTTTCAGGGCCGCCAGCACACGCGTGCTCTGCTCGGCCGAGCTTTGGCCTTTCTGCAACGGCAGGCGAATCTGCACATCACGCGAACTGCCGAAGTTCTGCGCTTGCACTTCGCTGTAGCCAAGCTGGCTGACGGTTTCCCGGACCTTCGCCACATCGACCGGCTGGGTGTATGCAACCTCCATCACGGTGCCCCCAGTGAACTCCACCGACAGGTTGAGGCCACGGGAGAAAAGGAAGAACACCGCCAGCACGAAGGTCACCGCGGACACGGCGTTGAGCACGCGCGCGTGGCGCATGAACGGAATGGTGCGGTGCAGTCTGAAAAATTCCATGGTTGGCGTTCGTTACCTGTTCGCTGGCAGCAACGAGCCGCCACCCATCGTGGCCGGCGTCCCGCCACCCGGGCGCCACACGGTGCCGATCGACACGCTCTTGAGCTTCTTTTTGCGCCCGTACCAATAATTGACCAGTCCGCGCGAGAAGAACACCGCCGAGAACATCGAGGTGACGATGCCAATGCAATGCACCACCGCGAAGCCACGTACCGGGCCCGAGCCAAAAGCCAGCAGCGCCAGACCGGCGATCAGCGTTGTCACGTTGGAGTCAAGGATGGTGCCCCAGGCCCGCTCGTAGCCGGTGTTGATCGCCGCCTGCGGCGAGGCGCCATTGCGCAATTCCTCACGGACGCGTTCGTTGATCAGCACGTTGGAATCGATGGCCACACCGATAGCCAGCGCCATGGCGGCAATGCCGGGCAGGGTCAGCGTTGCCTGCAGCAGCGAAAGCACCGCCACCAATAGCAGCAGGTTCACGGCCAGCGCAATCGACGAAAACACGCCGAACAGTGCGTAGTAGACGCACATGAACACCATGATCGCCGCAAAACCGTACATCACGCTCTTGAAGCCCTTGTCGATGTTGTCGGCGCCCAGGCTCGGGCCGATGGTGCGCTCCTGGATGATCTCCATTGGCGCGGCCAGCGAGCCGGCGCGCAGCAGCAGGGCCAGATCGTTGGCCTCGACGGCATTCATGGCGCCGGAAATCTGAAAGCGGTTGCCCAGCTCGCCGTTGATCGACGGCGCTGTCGCCACCTCGCCCTTGCCCTTCTCGAAAATGATGATGGCCATTCGCTTCTTGTAGTTTTCGCGGCTGACGTCGCGCATGATGCGCCCGCCCTTGGCATCGGTGGTCAGGTTCACCGACGGCAGTTGCGTCTGCGAGTCGAAGCCCGGCTGGGCGTCGGTCAGGTTCTCGCCGGTGATCAACACCTGCTTCTTGACGATGACCGGACGGCCGTCGCGCGCCGGGAATTTCTCCGACCCAAACGGCACCGGACCGCGGCCCTGCTCGGCCGCCTGGCCTTCAGCCGATTCGTCGACCAGGCGCATCTCCAGTGTCGCCGTGCGGCCGAGGATTTCCTTGGCCTTGGCGGTGTCCTGAATGCCCGGCAACTGCACCACGATACGGTCGAGCCCCTGTTGCTGGATCACCGGCTCGGACACCCCGAGTTCGTTGATGCGGTTGTGCAGCGTCGTGATGTTCTGCTTGAGTGCTGCTTCCTGCAGGCGCAGCGCCGCCTCGGGCTTGATGCTGATGGTCAGCCGGTAGTCCTCGCCCTGCTGGCTGGCAACCGGCGTCAGGTCAACAAAGTCGCTCTCGATCATTGTCTTGGCGGCCTGCTGGGCCACCGCGTCACGAAAGTTGACTTCGATCGTCTGGCCGTTGCGCGTCACGGCGCTGCCACGGATCTTCTTGTCGCGCAGCGCCGTACGGATGTCGCCCGCGAAGCTCTCGGCGCGCTTGTCGACCGCGCCTTTCATGTCGACCTGGAGAACGAAGTCAACGCCGCCCCGCAGGTCCAGCCCCAGGTACATCGGGAACGCATTGAGCGCCGTCAACCAGCGCGGCGAGCGTGACAGCAAATTGAGCGCGACCACATAGGACGGATCGTTGGCATCGGGCACCAGCGCATGTTCGATCACATCCTTTGCCTTGAGCTGGTCATCGGTGCTGACCAGCCGCGCGCGCAGAGACGTGGCGTCCACGGTCACCAGATCCGGCTTGACATTGGCCTCGTTCAACGCGGCTTCGACGCGCGCTTTCAACGCCGCATCGATCCTCACCGTCGACTTGGCTGCGGACACCTGCACAGCAGGCGCCTCGCCAAAAAAATTCGGCAGCGCGTAGACAAAGCCGGCCAGCAGCACGATCACGATGACCGTGTACTTCCAGACCGGATAACGATTCATTGACAAAAATCCATAAAAAGACGCGCGCTGCGAAACTGCCGCGTGATCGACCGTCGAACCAGCCGCGTTACCGTGCTTTGCACAGCCGCCTATTGTCCATCGAGCAGTCGCGTCATCGTCTGTTGAACACCCGTGTGGTCGTCTGTGGAAAACCCGCTGCGTCGTCTGTTCAAAGGCGCTTTATCGGTGACTTATCGGCCGCATCATCGCCCGATCAAGCACCGCGAATGTTGGCTATTCTCCACGGGCCCGCCCAGTCAGTCTTTCTACTTAACAGCCCCGCGCGGCAGTACCTGTACCACCGCCGTGCGTTGAATCTGGATTTCGACACCGCTGGCGATCTCCAGCTTGAGATGTTGCTCGCCGAGTTGCGTGATGCGTCCGAGCATGCCGCCGGCCGTGACGATTTCGTCGCCGACGGCCAACGCCTCGACCATGGCGCGTGCCTCCTTCTGGCGCTTCATCTGCGGTCGGATCATGAGGAAATACAGCACCACGAACATCAGCACCAGCGGCAGCATGGTGCCGAGGGTCGAGGTCAGATCGCCGCCGGCGGCCGGAGCGGATTGGGCAAAGGCAGAGGAAATAAACAAGGTGCGCCTCCAGGACGACATGGCCAGTTTGCGTGCGGTCGGCGACATGTCATGACGCCCGCCGGCACGAGGAATGTGGCAGCGCGAAACTGCCACGAAGCAGGCGTGAATGCCGCTTCGTCTCAACCGAGCATTGTATTGCGCGGGTCCGCCGTCTGCGCCGTGCAACTCAAGCGGCTGCGCGCGGCGCTTGCGGATTGCGCCACTGCACCAGCAACCGATCCCAGCGCGCTCGCGCCGCCACGAGATTGCGCTCTTTGATGTAGCCGTAGCCGCGGATCTGTTCAGGCAATGCGGCGATCTCCAGCGCCAGCGCGTGGTTCTGCGCCATCAAGCTGCCCAGCAGTTCGTCGATGCTGGCGCGGTAGTCTTCGACCAAGACCCTTTCGGCTTTGCGTTCGGATGTGCGTCCGAACACATCGAGCGGTGTGCCGCGCAGGCCCTTCAGCATGGCCAGCCACTTGAAGCCGGTGAGCATCGCCGGGCCGAACTTCTGTTTGACCGGGATACCCTTGCTGTTCTTCTTGCCTAGAATCGGCGGCGCCAGATGGTAGTTGAGCTTGTAGTCGCCCTCGAACATGCCGTCGATGCGAGCGAGAAAGGCGCGGTCGACATGCAGACGCGCCACCTCGTACTCGTCCTTGTAAGCCATCAACTTGAACAGGTAGCGGGCCACCGTCTCGGCCAGGCTGGTCTTGGCGACAGCGGCACTTTCCGCTGCGCGCACCTTGTCGACAAAGGCGCGGTAGCGCTCAGCGTATGCGGCATTCTGATAGGCGGTCAGGAATTCGACGCGTCGTGCCACCAGGCTTGCCAGCGTCTCGCGTTTCTTGAACTCAATGACTTGGCCGGGCGCCACCTGTTGCTGCACCGACGACAGATCGAGCGCCGCACGCCGACCCCAGGCAAACGCCATCTTGTTGTTCTCGACGGCGACGTTGTTGAGCTCGATGGCTCGCATCAACGCTTCGAGAGACAGCGGCACGCGGCCTTTTTGCCAGGCGAAGCCGAGCAGCATCGGATTGGCATAGAGGCTGTCGCCCATCAGCTGGGTGGCGGCGGCATCGGCGTCAAAACTGCCGACAGCGTCGGGGCCGACCGCACGCGCGATTTCTGTGGCGCAGGCCTCCTGCGGGTTGTGCCAGTCGGCATTGCGCACGAACGCCGCCGTCGGCGTACTGTGGCTGTTGAGCGCGACGTAGGTGCGACCCTCGCGCATACGCGCCAGCGTTTCTGGATTGACGGCGACCAATGGATCGGCGGCCAGGATCAGGTCGGCGGCTGCGGTGCCGACACGCGTGGTGCGGATCGATGCCTGCGTGTCACCGATCAATGCATGGCTCCAGGTCGCGCCGCCTTTCTGCGCCAAGCCGGCGGCGTCCTGCGTGACGATGCCCCTGCCATCGATGTGCGCGGCCATGCCGAGCAACTGGCCGATGGTGATGACGCCGGTACCGCCGACACCGGCGACGACGATGCCCCAGACCTGCCCGGTTTCCAGTGCCGGCAGCACCGGCTCCGGCATCTCGGGTCCATCAAAAGGCGAAGACGATTGCGCGCGTGCCTTGGCCTTTAGGGCTCCGCCTTCAACGGTGACGAAGCTGGGACAAAAACCCTTGAGACAGCTGTAGTCCTTGTTGCAGGTGCTCTGGTTGATGGTGCGCTTGCGGCCGAACTCGGTTTCCAGCGGCTCGACCGACAGACAGTTGCTCTGCACGCTGCAATCGCCGCAGCCTTCGCACACCAGTTCGTTGATCACCACGCGCACTGCCGGATCGACGGCCGTGCCGCGCTTGCGCCGTCGACGCTTCTCGGTGGCACAGGTCTGGTCGTAGATGATGGCGGTCGTGCCGGCGATCTCGCGAAATTCGCGCTGGATGTCGTCCAGGTCATCGCGATGGCGCACGACCACGGCGGCTCCGTCGTATTCGCCAGGCACCTTGACGCCTTCATATTTTTCCGGCTCGTCAGTCACCACCACGACCTTCTTCGCGCCTTCGGCATGCAGGCTCTCGGCGATCTGCAGCACCGAATGGCCTTCCGGCCGCTCACCGACCGGTTGGCCACCCGTCATGGCCACGGCGTCGTTGTAGAGAATCTTGTAGGTGATGTTGACACCGGCGGCGATGCTTTGGCGGATCGCCAGGAGGCCGCTGTGAAAGTAGGTGCCGTCACCCAGGTTGGCAAAGATGTGCTGGTCGGTGGTGAACGGCTGCTGGCCGACCCAAGGCACGCCCTCGCCGCCCATCTGCGTGAAGCCGATGGTCGAGCGGTCCATCCAGGTGGCCATGAAATGGCAGCCGATGCCACCCATGGCGCGCGAGCCTTCGGGCACCACAGTGCTGGTGTTGTGCGGACAGCCCGAGCAGAACCAGGGTTGGCGTTGGGCGCCCTGCACGCCAGCACCAGCACCAGCA
>JBDSYU010000112.1:0-11494 GCA_039925525.1 Variovorax sp. | reverse complement strand
CCAGCGCCCAAATCGGGCGCCCGCTCAGTCGATGATCTTTTTCGCCGCACCGACCCCCAGCAACGCCAGAACCACGAAGATCACCGCAACGACGACGAACAGCCAGAAAAGAATCTTGGCAATACCGGCAGCCCCGGCAGCGATGCCGCCGAAGCCCAGCGCTCCGGCAATCAGCGCAATGATGGCAAAGATGATGGCGTACTTGAGCATGGGCACTCCGATGTTTGATGTTTGGCAAAGATGACCGTGCCGAGTGAGGCAAGCCACAAATGAGTATGCATGTGAACGTCGCGCAACCGATCAGCCACGCGCGCCGAGCCTAGTCAGACAAGCCCCCGCCGAACGGCAAGGGATTTGCTGGTTTAGGATGTCTAAGCGGCGCGACCTCGTGCGCGTGACGCATCAACAAAACCCGATCCTGGAGTCTGCTCGATGAAACTGTATTACTCGCCCGGCGCCTGCTCGCTCTCGCCGCATATCGCGCTCAAGGAGGCGGGCCTCGCTTTCGAAGCTGTGCAGACCAGTACCAAGACGCACAAATTGCCAGACGGCGGCGATTTCTACGAGATCAACCCGCTCGGCTATGTGCCGGTGCTGGAACTCGACGACGGCACGCGATTGCGCGAAGGCCCGGCGATCGTCCAGTACATCGCCGATCAGGCGCCGCAAAAGAACCTGGCACCGGCCGCCGGCACCATGGCGCGCTATCGCCTGCAAGAGTGGCTGACCTTCATTGGTACCGAGATTCACAAGGGGTTCGGCCCGCTCTTCAATCCGAACATGCCCGAAGAAGCAAAGAAGATTGCCAAGGACAAGCTGCTGTCGAGGCTCAAGTGGATCGACGGCGAACTGGCCGGCAAGAGCTATCTCATGGGTGAGGCGTTCAACGTTGCCGACGGCTATCTGTTCACCGTCACCAACTGGGCCCAACCGTTGAACATTGACCTCGCGAGCTTCGCCAACCTCGGCGCGTTTCGCAAGCGCGTGGCCGAGCGACCCGGCGTCAAGGCGGCGATGGAAGCCGAAGGGCTCAACAAGTAGTTTCAGCGATGGTGCGGTGTTCGCCGCGACCTCGACCCGGCATCGCTATCGCCATCCATCGGGCTCCGCGAGCACGCTTGAGCGAAGCTGTCGGGAGCCGTGGAGCGACACGGCGGAGTCCGTATCCGCCATACCAAACCACAAGGCCACAGACCGGTGGGCCAGCGGATAACCGACGCCACGCGCTGGCGCCACATGCCGACCACAAAAGGAATTTTTAGCGATGGATCTGCAACTCGAGGGCCGCCGTGTGCTGGTCACCGGCGCGTCGAAAGGCATCGGTTTGGCCATCGCCACGGCCTTCGCCCGTGAGGGTGCGCAGCCGATACTCGTGGCGCGTTCAAACGAAGCATTGAACCGGGCCTTGGGCATGATCAAGGACGAGACCGGCGCCTCTGCAGAGGCGATCGCGGCCGACCTCGGTACATCCGAGGGCATTGCACAGCTCGCCTCGCGGGCCGCTTCCATCGATATCCTGGTCAACAACGCCGGCGCCATCCCCGGTGGCTCGCTCGCCGATGTCGGCGATTCGAAGTGGCGGCAGTCCTGGGACTTGAAGGTTTTTGGCTACATCAACCTGGTGCGCGAAGTGCTGCCCGCGATGGAGCAGCGCGGTCATGGCGTCATTGCCAACATCATCGGCATGGCTGGTGCCGCGCCACGCGCTGAATACATCTGCGGCTCCACCGCCAACGCCGCACTGATGGCCTTCACTCGGGCCGTCGGTGCGGCCAGCCCGCAACATGGCGTGCGCGTGTTCGGCGTCAATCCGTCGCCGACCCGCAGCGACCGGATGGAGGGCCTGTTGCGAGTCCAGGCCGCGCAAAAGCTCGGGGACGAAAGTCGGTGGATGGAACTGACGACGAGGCTGCCCTTCGGTCGCCTGATTGAACCCGCAGAGATCGCCGATCTCACGGTTTTTGCCTGCTCGCCGCTGTCCGGGTATCTGTCGGGCATGGTTGTCAACGTCGACGGCGGCGACATGTATCGACCGCAAGCCTGAGCTTTTCATTCATCGCACTGCCAGCACGCCACCATGATCAAGCAGAACAACTTCAAACACGAGTTCGCCGAGTTGCGCGATGGCGTTCGCGCCGTCGTCGCCCAGTTCGATTCGCGCTACTGGCAGGACGTGGACGAGGCGCGGGCTTTTCCCGAAGCCTTCGTGACCGCGTTGACGCAGGCTGGCTGGCTCTCCGGACTGATTCCCGAAGCCTACGGCGGCTCCGGCCTGTCGTTGACAGAAGCCAGCGTGGTGATGGAAGAGATCAACCGCGCCGGCGGCAACTCCGGCGCCTGCCATGGCCAGATGTATGTCATGGGCTGCGTCGTGCGCCATGGCTCGGAGCAACAGAAGCAGGATCTGCTGCCGCGCATCGCCAGTGGAGAATTGCGCATGCAGTCCATGGCGGTGACCGAACCGACCACCGGCAGCGACACGACAAAGCTCAAGACGACGGCGACGCGCGAGGGCGATCACTATGTCGTGCAGGGCCAGAAGGTATGGACTTCACGACTGCAGCATTCGGACTTCATGCTGCTGCTGGCGCGCACCACGCCACTAGCCCAGGTCAAGAAGAAAAGCGAAGGCCTGTCGGTTTTTCTGGTCGACCTGCGAGAGGAGGTTGGCAAGAGCATCTCGGTGCGACCGATCCGCAACATGGTCAATCACGAGACCAACGAGATCTTCATCGACAACCTGCGCATTCCGGTGGAGAACAGGATCGGCGAAGAAGGCAAGGGGCTCAAGTACATTCTCGACGGCCTCAATGCCGAGCGCATATTGATCGCGGCAGAGTGCGTGGGTGATGGCTATTGGTTCGTCGAAAGAGCGACGACCTACGCCAACGATCGCGTCGTCTTTGACCGCCCGATCGGCAAGAACCAGGGTGTGCAGTTCCCGATTGCCAAGGCCTTCGTCAATGTCGAGGCGGCCAGCCTGATGCGCTATCGCGCCTGCGAAATGTTCGATGCCGGGATTGCTTGCGGCGCCGAGGCCAACATGGCCAAGCTCCTGGCTGCCGATGCCTCGTGGGAGGCGGCCAACGTCTGCCTGCAGACGCATGGTGGCTTCGGCTTTGCCGCGGAGTACGACATCGAACGCAAGTTCAGGGAGACGCGCCTGTATCAGGTCGCGCCGATCTCGACCAACCTGATACTTTCCTACATCGGCGAACATGTGCTCGGCCTGCCGCGGTCGTATTGACGACGACCTGTCGCTCGGGGCGAGCGAGTCAGCGGATGGCCGCCTGCTGCACCGCGTGGGCGCAGCAAGCGCGCTTGTTCTGTTGACAACGAAATCAGTCTGACGTGAACTCGCATTCAGCAGATAAAGTCATCGTGGTCGGGGCAGGGCCCGTCGGCCTCCTCGCGGGGCTGGAGTTGGCACGACGCGATGTGCCGGTGGTGGTCATCGAGACCGAGCCCACGACGACGCTCGACCTGCGTGCCGGCACGTTCCATCCACCGACGATCGAGATGTTGCAGGCTTCTGGCGTCGCCGATGCGATGCTGGATATCGGCATTCGCGTGCGGTATTGGCAGGCGCGCGACATGGAACACGGGCTCATCGCCCAATGGGATCTGGACGCGCTCAAGGACGACACGCCATATCCCTTTCGATTGCATCTCGAGCAACACCGGCTGACGCCGATCCTGCTGCACATGCTGCGCGCCTACAGTCACGCCGAAGTGCTTTTCGAACACCAGTTCGTGGCGCTCGAGCAGAGCGCCGACGGCGTCACCGCCGTTGCCCAAACGCCGGGGGCCGAAGTGCGATTGCAAGGTCGCTGGCTGATCGGCGCCGATGGCGGGCGCAGCCCGGTGCGCAAGGCGGCGGAGATTGCCTTCGACGGCTTCACCTGGCCGGAGCGCTACAGCGTTGTCAGCACCACGCACGACTTCGCGCCGGCTGGCTACGCCGACAACGCCTACATCAGCGATCCCGTGCAATGGGTGGCCTTCTTCCGCATGCCCGACAAGGGTCCGCCCGGACTGTGGCGCATGACGCTGCCGGTGACGCAGGAGCTTTCCGATGCCGAAGTGCTGGCGCCTGAGTTTGCCAACAAGGCGATCAATCGCCTGCTGCATGCGCCGGCCGATACCACGTACCCGATCGTGCACCAGAGTGTCTACCGTGTGCACCAGCGCGTTGCCGACACCTTTCGATCGGGCCGCGTGCTGCTGGCCGGCGACTCGGCCCATGTCAACAATCCGCTTGGCGGTTTCGGCCTCAACAGTGGCATCCACGATGCCATCAATCTCGGCGAAAAGCTGGCGCGCGTCTGGAAAGGCGAGGCTTCGGAGGCGCTGCTCGATGTCTATGATCGCCAACGACGCACCGTCGCCAACGAATACATCCAGACTGTGTCGGTCAAAAACAAGCAGAACCTCGAGGAGAAAGACCCGCAGGTGCGCCAGCAGCGGTTTGCCGACTTGCGCAATATTGCCGCCGACCCGGCCAGGACACGCGAATTTCTATTGGTCTCTTCGATGATCAACAGCATCAAGCGCGCCAACAGCATCCAGTAACCAATCCTCCAAGGATTCCGCATGAACATGATCAATTTGCAACGCCGATGTCAGTTGGCCGCGACGATGCTGGCGCTGATCGGCGGGATGCAGCCGGCGCTTTCGCAAACCGCCAGCGCCAGCGACACCGCCACCGCCGCGGGTTGGCCGCAACGGCCGATCAAGCTGGTGGTGCCGTTTGCCGCCGGCGGCAACACCGACAGCATCGCGCGGCTCACCGCCGAACGCCTTTCCAGATCCCTGGGCCAACCGGTGATCGTCGAGAACAAGGCCGGCGCCAATGGCGCCATCGCGGCCGATCTGGTGGCGCAAGCGGCGCCGGACGGCTATACGCTCTTGATGGCGGCGATGCCGGTGCTGGCCATCGTTCCGGCCATCACCAAGACGCGCTACAACGCTTTGCGTGACTTCACGCCAATCAGCATCGTCGGCAGCAACCCATTCGTGCTGGCGATCAACAAGGAAGTCCCGGCGAAGAACGTGCGTGAGTTCGTCGACTACGCCAAAAATAATCCCGGCAAGCTCAACTATGCATCGGGCGGTTCGGGAAGCGTCTCGCATCTGTCGGCGGCGCTGTTCGTCAAGCGGGCCGGTCTCGACATGACGCACATCAGCTACAAGGGCGGCGGGCCGGCTGTGGCCGACCTGCTGGGCGGCCAGGTGCAGATGTATTTCGGCAATCTTTCCGAACTGGCGCCGCAGGCTGACAGCGGTCGCATCCGCATCGTTGGCGTATCGAGCCTGGCGCGGGCCAAGCAACTGCCCGATGTGCCGACGATCGCCGAATCGGGCTTCCCCGGCTTTGCCACCATCACATGGAATGGACTGGTGGCGCCCAAAGGCACCCCGAGCGCGATTGTCGAGCGCGTCGCCGCAGCGGTCAGGAAGGCCGTCGCAGAGCCCGACATGCAGGAACGCCTGACCCAACTCGGCGTCGATCCAATCGGCGACACGCCGGCCGAGTTCGCGCAAACGCTTCGCGCCGACATCGACACCTGGGCCGAGGCCGCCAAGCTCGCCAACCTGAAGGTCGAATGACGCCATGACCGCGCCTGAGCACCGCGCCCCAACCACCGACGCCCTGGCCGAACGCGCCAAGGTCGCGGTGGTCGTCCCCGCCACCAACACCATCGTCCAGCCGGAGATGGAAGCCATGCGCCCACCGGGCGTCACCAATCATGTGACGCGCATGTTCCTGCCAACGCGACCGTACGACGACCAGGTGGCCTATCGGCAAGCGCTCGAAACGGAAGAGGGCAATCTCGAAGACGCCTTGCGCCTGGTGCTGGTTTGCGAGCCGCATGTGGTGGCGCACGGCCATTCCATTCACTCGTTCCGGGGTGACGGGCAACGCGCCATCGACGAAGAAAAGCGGCTCGAGGCGCTGTGCGGCATTCCCTTTGTCACGCCCTCGCGCGGCGTGCTGGCGGGCCTCGAAGCCATCGGCAAACCAAAGCGCATCGCCATCCTGACGCCTTACTGGCCGCCGGCGGACGAGATGATCGCCGACTTCTTTCGCTCCTGCGGCTACGATGTGGTGTCCACCCATGGCCTCAAGTCCGTCGGGCCCACGGCCGTGGCGCGCTTCAGCCGCGAGCAGATTCTGCAGGGCTTTGCCGATGTTGATCGAGCGCAAGCCGACGCCCTGATCCATGTCGGCACCAACCTGCCGGTGTCGCATCTGACGCCCGAGATCGAGACGAAGTTCGGCAAGCCACTCATCGGTGTCAACGTCGCTACCTACTGGCTGGCGTTGCGGCGGCTCGGCATCAAGGACCGGCTGCCAGGCATGGGCCAGCTCGCCGAGAACCACTGACGCGCACCACATGGCTGTGCCGAACACCGAGCTGGCGCCTGGCGGGAGCGGGGCAAACGAGTTGGATGTGAGAGCGCACACTGTTAGCCTTTGCACAGTCGGTTCAAGCTGATCGCCTCGGCGCGGGCGGATTCAAGCCCGCTTCGATCGAGTCCTCCCTTCTCTAACCAAGTTTGCTCATGTCCAAAATCCAGGCTTCCTCAGCGTTGTCGCGCTTCCGTGTGATCGACCTGTCGCGCGTGCGGGCCGGTCCCAATTGCGTTCGCATGCTGAGCGACTTCGGCGCCGACGTGGTTCGCGTTGAGCCACCACCCGGCGTCGACCCGAACGAGGCGATGTTCGCCGCGAACCGGCAGGGCGGCGACTTCCAGAACATCAACCGCAACAAGCGCTCGATGACGCTCAACCTGAAGCGCCCCGGCGCACGTGACATCCTGCTGCGCCTCATCAAGGAGGCCGATGTCGTGGTCGAGAACTGGCGTCCCGACGTCAAACACAAGCTGGGGCTCGATTACGAATCGCTCGCCGCCATCAACCCGCGCATCGTCCTGGCCAGCATCTCCGGCTTTGGCCAGACCGGCCCATATGCCCGGCGTCCGGGCTTCGACCAGATCGCGCAGGGCATGGGCGGGCTGATGTCGGTGACCGGCCACCCCGAAAGCGGGCCCGTGCGCGCGGGCCTGGCGGTGGCCGACATGAGCGCCGGCCTCTATGCGGCCCTCGGCATCCTGACGGCGCTGCTCGAGCGCGAAGTCTCGGGCAAGGGCCAGTGGGTGCATGCCAACCTGCTGCATGCCCAGATCGCCATGATGGACTTCCAGGTCGCCCGCTATTTGAACGACCAGGAAGTGCCGGTGCAGGTCGGCAACGACCACCCGACCAGCAGCCCCATGGGCCTTTTCAAAGCCAGCGACGGCGTTTTCAATCTGGGCGCGTCGGGCGAGGGCAATTGGGTGCGCCTGTGCGAGTTGCTGGCGCAGCCGAAGTGGCTGCAGGATGCTGAGTGGCAGAACGAGCCACTTCGCGTGCGTCATCGGGCTCGACTCAACGCGGCATTGGCCGAGGTGTTCAAACATCGGACGGTGCACCAGTGGGTGTCACTGCTCACCACGGGCGGCGTTCCTGCCGGCCCGGTCTACAACGTGCCGCAGTTGTTCGAGGACGAACAGGTAAAGCATCTCAACGTGACTGCGTCGCTCACGACCGACTTCGGCAAGGAAATGCACTACATCACGCAGCCGGTGACGCTGGCCCGCACACCTGCCAAGGTCAAGGCGCAGGCGCCGGGCTGGGGCCAACACACCGACGAAGTGCTGGCCGAAGCGGGCTACTCGAAAAGCGCCATTCGGCAATTCCATGCCGATGGTGTAGTCTGATCGACGCATGGCCGAAGTCACCACGACCACCCGCGGCCATGTGGCCACGGTCACCCTCAGCAATCCGGCGCGCTACAACGCCATGTCGCTGGCAATGTGGCTGCAGTTGTTTGAAACGCTGGAGCAGCTGCGCAGCAAGCCCGATGTACGCGTATTGATCCTGCGTGGCGAAGGCGATCGCGCCTTCGTCTCGGGTGCCGACATTTCGGAGTTCGCCAGCAACCGAAGCAGCGCGGCCGGTGTCGCTGACTACGACCGTGCCGTGGCACAGGCGCAAACCGCCCTGATCCAATTTCCACGTCCGGTTATTGCCGCCATCAGCGGCATCTGCTATGGCGGTGGTCTGGGCCTGGCGTTGGCTTGCGACCTGCGCTACTGCGCCGCCGACGCCAAGTTCCGCATGCCCGCGGCGCGCCTCGGGCTCGGCTACGCGCAGACTGGCATCGAGCGCATGGCCCAGGTGCTGGGCGTGGCGCGGGCGAGCGAGCTGTTCTTTACGGCCACAGTTTGCGACGGCGCCGAAGCCGCGCGCATCGGCCTCGTTCATTCGACGCACGACGCGGTGTTCGAACACGCCGACGCCACGGCCGCGCAGATCGCGGAAAACGCGCCCTTGAGCATCGCCGCGGCCAAGCTGGCTTTCAACGCGTTAGCCAACGGTCGCGCCATGTTGTCCAGAGACAGCGATGGCGCCGCAAACGTGGCCAAAGCCGTCGAAGCCTGCTTTGCCAGCAGCGACTATGCCGAAGGCCGTTTGGCCTTTGCCGAAAAACGCCCGCCACGCTTCACCGGTCGGTGAACAATGGCGGACCCAGCGACCGCCGGTGGCGTTCGTGCCTTCGAATTTCGATGTGTTCTTTTCAAACAAACCAGGAGAATTGAAGATGAAGTTGCTGACTGCCATCGCCGCGACGGTCCTCACGGCCCTTGCCACCGCCGCCCAGGCCATGGGACCGGCGCCCGAGCCACTGGCGCAACCCGAGACCTTGAACGTCGGCTTCGTCAAGGTCGGCCATCTCTCACCGTTGTTCGGCATCGAGGACAAGCTCAAGAAATTCAACGTCGAAGTCAAGCGCTCGGAGTTCGTGCGCTACGCCGATGCGCGCACTGCCTTGCTGTCGAATTCGGTCGACGTCTCGGCCGTCGGCCCGGGCGACCTGGCGATCGCTGCCGCGCAAGGCAGCAAGAACCTCATCGGTCTGACCGGTGTCGCCGGGTCGGCGAAGTACCTGGTCGTTCGCAACGGCGTGAAGATCGACGACTGGAAAGACCTCGCCGGCAAGAAGATCGGCATCGCACCCGGCTCGGCCGTCTGGTTCCAGTGGGCCATGACGATGATCGAGAAGGGCATCCCCTACGACACCTTCACGCCTGTCAACATCCAGGGCGGCGGCACGGCGTTCCTGCAGGCGCTCAAGCGCGGCGACATCGATGCCATGGTGTTGTGGGAGCCCTTTGAATCGCAGGCGGTGGCCGAGAACGACGCGCATTTCGCCAAGGGTCTCGAATACAGCCAGTCAAAGGCCGCCGGCGCCGAACTGGGCCTGCTGGCCGCTTCGCGGGACGCCATGACCAACAAGCGCGAGGCCGTTCGCCGCTTCCTCTGGGTCTATCTCGATGAAGAGCAAAAGCTGGCAAAGAACAACGCGCTTTTCGCCGAAACCTATGCCAAATACACCGGTCTGCCGGTCGGCGTGACCGGGCCGTCGGCCAAGGTGATCGAGCTCGGCGGCGTGCTCGACAAGGCGCAGGTGCAACGGTTGGCCGAAGCCGCCTTCAAGCAAGGCGTGATCCAGAAAGACGTCGGCGCCGAAGCCGCGGCACTCTACGACGATTCGATGGCCACGGCCATCCTTCGCTAGCCGGCGATGCGCGGCACGCGCAGGCTGCTTCTCGGCTTCGCCGTGCCGGCAGCGGTGCTCGTCGTCTGGCAGGTGGTCGGCAGCCTGCCAGACATGGCCGGCGTCGTGCCAACGCCGCTCAAGGTGCTTACCGGTTGGAAGGAGTGGATCTTCGGCGCCCGCGGCATGGGCCTGAATGCCTACGCGGGCACCTGGCTGGCCAACGTGACCTACTCGAGCACGCGGGTCCTGCAGGGCTTCCTGCTGGCGGCGGCGGTGGGTGTCCCGCTGGGCCTGCTGATCGGTTGGAGCGCGCTCGTCTCGCGCCTGTTCGATCCGTTGATCCAGGCTCTCAGGCCGATTCCCATCACCGCTTGGCTGCCATTTTCGATTGCCCTCTTCGGCATCTCGCACTTCGGCGCGATCTTCCTGATCTTCCTCGGCGGCTTCTATGCCATCGTCGTCAACGCCACCCAAGGCGCGCGTGATGTCGAACGCAACCTGATGCGCGCCGCGCTGATGATGGGCGCATCGCGGCGCCAGATTCTGCAGCGCGTGGTGTTCCCCTCGGCGATGCCGTCGATCTTCACTGGCTTGCGCATCGGCCTGGGAATTTCGTGGACCGCCGTGATCGTCTCCGAGATGGTCGCCGTGAAGTCCGGGCTCGGCTATGTGCTGTGGGATGCCTACTATGTCGGGCGCATGGACATCGTGGTGGCCGACATGGCCTCGGTCGGCCTGATGGGCTACCTGAGTGATCGGCTGATCGTTTTCGTCGAGCGCCGGGTGCTGCGCTGGCGCATCCTGCAGAACCATTGAGGTCTGCCAGAAGCCATGTCCGCGATCCGGATCGACAAGCTCGACAAGACCTATCCCGGCGAACCGCCGGTGCATGCGCTCGACCAGATCGACCTGCATGTCGAGGCGGGCGAGTTCGTGGCCCTGCTCGGGCCGTCGGGCTGCGGCAAGTCGACATTGCTCAACCTGCTTGCCGGCTTCGAGCCGATCAGCGGTGGCGCGCTCACGGTGCACGACAAGATCGTTGAGCGACCCGGGCCCGAACGCGGCGTGGTGTTTCAAGAGGCCGCGCTCTTTCCCTGGCTCACGGTCTGGGAGAACGTGGTGTTCGGCCCGAAGACGCAGGGCAGCAAGCCGGCCGACTATGAGGCGCGCGCCAACGAAATGCTGCAGATCGTCGGCTTGTCGGATTTCAAGAAGCACCTGCCCGTGCAATTGTCGGGCGGCATGCGCCAACGCGTCGGCATCGCCCGCATCCTGACCATGGGCTCGCCCGTGCTGCTCATGGACGAGCCGTTCGGCGCGCTCGATGCGCAGACACGGCTGTCGATGCAGGAGCTGCTGCTCGATGTCTGGCAGCAGCTCAAGCCGACCATCGTCTTCGTCACGCACGACATCGACGAAGCGCTTTTTCTCGCCGACACCGTCTACGTGATGTCGGCACGGCCCGGTCGCATCCAGGCGCGGCTGCCGGTGGCGTTGCCGCGACCGCGCACCATCGAAGACACCACGTCCGAAGCGTTCAACGCAATGAAGCGCGAGATCCTTCGGCAGATCCGTCACTGAAACCATTTCGTTTCCAGCCATGGCCAATCCGCGCGTCCCCTATCGCTTCTCCAACGACGGGCCGGCACTCACGCCGCCGCCCGAAGGCAACATCCTGGTGCACCTGGTAGTTAACGTCGAACACTGGCAGTTCGATGCGCCGATGCCGCGCACCATCATCACGCCGCCGCATGGCAAGGAGACCGTGCCGGACGTGCCCAACTTCAGCTGGGTCGATTACGGCATGCGCTGCGGCCTGCCGCGCATGATCGAAGCCATTGCCGCACGCGGGCTCAAGGCATCGACCTCGATCAACGCCGGCGTGA
>JBDSYU010000111.1:0-13256 GCA_039925525.1 Variovorax sp. | reverse complement strand
GTGGCCGCGTAATCAACGAGGTTCGCGGTGCCCTCGAGGCCGACCACCGAGCCCGTGTTGATGATCGAGCCGCCGTTGGGCAGATGCGGCACCGCCGCCCGCGCCATGCGCAGATAGCCGCCGATATTGGTCTGCAGGGTCAGATCGATGCGCTCGTCGGTCAGGTCTTCGATGGACTCGGCGTGCATCTGAAACGCCGCGTTGTTGACCAGGATGTCGAGCCGTCCGAAGGTCTTCAGGGTGCGATCGACCACGCGCTGGCAAAAGGCGCTCTTGCGCACATCGCCAGACATGACGAAGCAGCGCCGACCTTCGGCCTCGACCGCGGCCTGCGTCTCCCCGGCGTCGTCGTGCTCGCTCAGGTAGGCGATCGCCACATCGGCGCCTTCGCGAGCGAACAAAACCGCCACGGCGCGACCGATGCCGGAGTCTCCGCCGGTGATGATGGCGGCCATGCCGTCCAGTTTTCCGCTGCCGCTGTAGTCGGGTGCCATGTAGCGAGGTCTGAGCTGCATGGCTCCTTCGTTGCCCGGCTTTGCTTGCTGCTCACCCGGCAACTTCTGCGGCTGCGCCCGGGGGCCGGCCTGCACCGCCGGTTTGGGTTTCTCGCCGCTCTTCTTCTTGGCTGGCGCCTTGGCGTCGTTGGCGTTCTGGCTGCGCTGGATGGCGAGATGCCGCGTCACCAGGGCGGCGACGTCGGAACCGGTTTTTATGTTCTTGACCGTTCCGGAGGCGGTCTTTGCGTGGCGCGGCATGGGCTGGTGGTTCTTTGGGGCGGAAAAATCGGCAGGAAGACTGACCGGATCGCTGCGAATGCTGACCACCATGCGGGCTATGGAGTGTCGTCCGCCGCCGCCGATTGCTGCATGGAAAATTCGGGCGTTGGGCGCCAGCGCTCCTCTACCATTGCCGCGCCACTACCGGCTCTGCTTCTTGCACGGACCCTCATGCCCCATCGTTTGCCGCTCTATCGCACCATGCTGCGCATCCGCGCCTTCGAGAATGCCGCCGAGGCGGCCAGCCAGGGAGGTGTCAGCGCCTATGGGCAAGAAGCCGCCGGCATGGCCAAGGTGCGCGGACCGCTGCACTTGTCGACCGGGCAGGAGGCGGTACCCGCCGGCGTCTGCGCCCACCTGAAGGTCACCGATTACCTGACTTCCACCCACCGCGGCCACGGCCACACGCTGGCCAAGGGCGCGGACCTGACACGCATGATGTGCGAGCTGTTCGGCAAGGCCAGCGGCTTCAACGGCGGCAAAGGCGGTTCGATGCACATCGCCGATTTTTCGGTCGGCATGCTCGGGGCCAACGGCGTCGTCGCAGCCGGTCTGCCGATCGCCATCGGCGCGGCGCACGCGCAAAAGCTGCTGGCCCAAGATGCCATCACCGTCTGCTTTTTCGGCGATGGCGCCATCAACCGCGGTCCGTTTCTGGAATCGCTCAACTGGGCGCGGGTGTACCAGCTGCCGGTGTTGTTCGTTTGCGAGGACAACCGCTGGAGTGCCACCACGGCCAGTGGTCCGATGACGGCGGGCGAGGGCGCCAGCGCCCGCGCCGCAGCGCTCGACATCGAGGGCCTGCCGGTCGACGGCAACGATGTCTTTGCCGTGCACGCGGCTGCCGCAACGCTGGTCTGCCAAGTTCGCGCCGGTTCGGGTCCGCGCCTCCTGCATGCGCTGACCTACCGCATCAAGGGCCACGTCTCGGTCGATGTCGCCGCCTACCGCGACCCGGGCGAGCTGGCTGCGGCGCAGAAGACCGATCCGATCGCCCGGGCTCGAGCGGCGCTGCGTGCAGCAGGCGTCGAAGCCGAAACCCTGGCGGCCCTCGAAGACGCGGCCGAGGCCGAAGTCGAGTGCGCGTTGGCCGCTGCCGATGCTGCGCCGTGGCCGGCGACAGAAGCTGCGTTCACCGACGTGCAGACGATCGGCGCTGGGCAGTGGCGATGAGCGCGCCGAACATCCCGTCGGCCAATGGCGCGGCTGCAAAGCGGCCAGAACTGAGCTATGCCCAGGCCGCAGCGTTGGCGCTCGAGCGCGAGATGAGCGCCGATGCGCGTGTCGTGGTCATCGGCGAAGACGTCGGGCGCGGCGGCATCTTCGGTCAGTACCAGGGCCTGCAGCAGCGCTTTGGCGCGACGCGCGTGATCGACACACCGATCAGCGAGGCGGCGATCATGGGCGCCGGTGTCGGCATGGCGCTGGCCGGTCTCAAGCCCGTGGTCGAAATGCGCGTCGTCGATTTCGCCCTTTGCGGCATGGACGAACTGATCAACCAGGCGGCGAAGAACCGCTTCATGTTCGGCGGGCAGGGGCGCGTCCCGCTGGTGGCGCGTCTTCCGGGCGGCATCTGGGATGCCTCGGCGGCGCAGCATTCGCAATCGCTGGAGGCCTGGTTTGCCCACGTGCCGGGCTTGGTGGTGGTCTGTCCGTCGACACCACAAGACAACCACGGCCTGCTGCGTGCTGCGGTCCAATGCGGCGATCCGGTGGTTTACATCGAGCACAAGACGCTGTGGAACCGGCGCGGGCCGGTCGACGAAACGGCCACGGTCACGCTGGGCAAAGCGGCCGTGCGGCGGCGCGGCAACGCCCTGACGATGGTCAGTTGGAGCCGGCAGCTCGAAGCCTGCGCGGCCGCCTGCGATACGCTGGCCGGCGAGAGCAGTGTCGAAGTCGATCTGATCGATCTGCGCACGCTCTGGCCCTGGGACCGGGAGACGGTGCTCGATTCGAGCGCGCGCACGGGACGTTTACTGGTTGTGCACGAAGCGGTGCAGGTCGCCGGCTTTGGGGCGGAAATCGCCGCCAGCGCCGCCGAAGCAACCGGTTGCCGCGTGGCCCGGCTGGGCGCCCCGCGCATCCCGGTCGGCTATTCCCCCATTCTGGAGGCCCAGGCACGCATCGACGCTTCGATGATTGTCGCGGCGGCGCGTCGGCTGTTGGGATGAACAGGCCCTAGACGCCCCAGACCACGTCTTCCTTGTCGGCCAGCGAACGCTTGAACATGTCGATCAGGGGCGCCGCGCGCTGGTGCAATCCGACATGTTGGCGCTCGGCCTCCTCGGCGTGGCCTTCGGTGGCGAAGGCGTCGGCGTTGTGCGGGTTGTCGCCAGTCTCGGCGCGTACCGCCGTTTCCAGCGCGTGGATCGCTGTGGGCAATTGCTCGACGGTGACGATACCTTTGGCGCTGGCGGCCTTGCCGATGATGTCAAGCATCTGGCGGCCAGTGGCCTCGAGCATCACGACATCGGCAGTGGCTTGGGACTTGAATCGATAGAGCATGGGCTTGGATCGTGCGTTTCGTGGGGGTACATATAGTCGCGCACGAAAGGGTACACCGAATGCGTTGCGCCCACCTTTTCATCGGGACGAATGGCCAGCATCTGGTGCAGCGCGATCCAGCCCTGCTCGAAGCTCATTGCCGAGCCGGCAAGATAGAGCCGATAAGCCCGCAGGATGCGCCCGGCCTGGTCGCTCGCGTCCACCGGCAGGGGGGCTGCCGGGGCGTCCGTCGGGTCGGCATCCGACTGCACACGCGTGATGGCGGCGCGTTGCTGCAAGATGGCGCGGGCTTCGGGCAGATGGGCCTCCAGCGCATCCGACCAGGCCCACAAAGTGCGCGCGTAGTGCGGTCGTAGATTTTCCGTGTCGACCATCTCCAGCCCCGCGGCGGCCATCTCGTGCAGCACCTCGCTGACGTGCAACAGTTCGCCGCCGGGGAAGATGTATTTGTCGATGAACTGGCCCATGCCAGCCCCGAGCTGCAAATGGTCTGGTCGGCCGGTGGTGATGCCGTGATTGAGCACCAGGCCGCCGGGCGCCAGCAGGGCATGAAGCTGGTCGAAATAAGTCGCCATGTTGGCGCGACCGACATGCTCGAACATGCCCACTGAGGAGATACGGTCGAACAACGCATCGCGCGGCAAGGCCCGGTAGTCGCATAACTGCACGCGCACGCGGCCTTGCAGGCCCTTGGCCTCGATGAGCTCCTGCACGTGCGTCTGCTGGTTCTTCGACAGGGTGATGCCGGTGGCGTCGACGCCGTAGTGCTCGGCCGCCCACAGCAGCAGGCCGCCCCAGCCGCAGCCGATATCGAGGAAGCGCTGGCCGGGCGCCAGCATCAGCTTGCGGCAGATGTGGTCGATCTTGGCCTCCTGCGCCGCAGCCAGATCGAGATCGGGCGAACGAAAGTAGGCGCACGAATAGACGCGCTTCGGATCGAGCCAAAGCGCATAAAAATCATCCGATACGTCGTAGTGGAATTCGATCTGCGCCGCGTCGCGGGCCTGCGTGTGCGCACGCCGGGAGTGCACGCCGTGCAGCAGGCGTGCCAGCCAGTTGCTACCGGTCTGCACCGGGTTGCGCGGCACCAGGCCGACGATCGCCGCCGTCACATCGCGCATGCTGCCTTCGATCCTGACCAATCCCTCGACATAGGCTTCGCCGACGGCACCGATCTGCCTGGACGCCAGCTGGGCCAACGCCGACCACTCGGAAAATCCGAGCCGGATGCGCCAGCCTGGTCGCTCCAGGCGGCGACCATCGGGTAACTCGAGTGCCAGAGGCACCGCCAATTGATCGAGCGCGTTCTGAATACGGGAAGTGAGATTGGCCATGCTTCTATTTTTTGGGCACATTTTTGCCGTTGTCAATCGGCCAGTGTCTCGCCGGCTCGGCGCCAGGCGGCAGAATCGGTGCATGAACCCCGTTCAGCGATGACAAGCCCTGGCAATTCGGGAAGCGGAGGCCGGACGTGATCCATGTCGTCGTCTGCGACGACCATGCACTGCTGCGCCGCGGCATTCGCGAGACGCTGGCGGTGGCGTCCGACATCCGTATCAGCGCCGAAGCCGAGAGCTATGGCGATGTGCAGGATGTGCTGCGTACGCAGCAGTGCGATGTGTTGCTGCTCGACCTGGTGCTGCCGGGCCGCAGCGGACTTGAGGTGCTGACCGAACTCACCGAAAGCCGTTCGCCGATCCGCACTTTGGTGCTGTCGATGCATTCCGCGGATCCGTACGCGCTGCACAGCCTGCGTGCCGGCGCCTTGGGATTTCTCAGCAAATCCGGCGACCCCGAGCAATTGGCACCGGCCATCCGCATGGTCGCGCAAGGACGCAAATATGTGACGCCCGAGGTTGCGCTGATGCTTGCCGACAACGTGTCGCGACCGCCCAGCGAAGTCGCGCATGCCTCCCTGTCGGCGCGCGAACTGCAAACCCTGATCAAGATCGCTTCGGGCATGCGCCTGGCCGAAATCGCCGAGGAGCTGACGCTCAGCCCGAAAACCGTGAGCGTCTATCGGGCGCGGGTGCTGGAGAAACTGCGCCTGCCGAGCAATGCGGCGCTGACGGTTTACGCGATACGCAACAAGCTGGTTTAGCTTGTTGCGGCACGGGGCGAGGATTAATGCGCACCGCCGAACGCAGAGCGCGCAGCGGTAATACCAAAACTCCCTTTCCCGGTCAGGCCAGAGCAGCGTTGCGCGCCTGGATGATCTGCGCTAGAACCGCGATCTCGTCGTACAGCCGCCACTCGCGAAGGATCTTGCCGTCACGCATTTCGTAGTGTGATGCACCCATGATCTTGACCGGCTTGCGTGTGGTCGGGCCGTACAAGGGGACGCCGCTGTAGGTGCCATGCAGCGTCCAGATCACCGCGATACGCAGGCCCAGGTCGGGCGATTCGTTGACGGCAATGTCGCGAACTTCGATCTGCCCGTCCGGGAAGGCGGCGAGCATGTCGATGACGGCCCGCTGATACCCTTCGATCGCCTGGGCGCGTCTCATGCGCACCGTGTGGCTGACGACGCGTGGATCACAATACGCACGTACACGGTTGAACAATCGCTTGTTCCATACCTCGTCGAACATATGCATCACTGCATCGCACTCGGCCCGGTACCGATCGGGTCGAAGGCCCGAAACGCCCTTCTTGCCCGGGTCGGGAAAGCGGCCAGCGAACGGCGCGCTGTTGGCGATGTCGATGGATTCGCCTGTCACCGGAGAGGCACCTGCCAGCGCGCCCGCGACCACGTTCGGGTCGAGCCCGAGCGACTGCAGCACGGCGTACTCGTCGCGTACCAACCACTCCTCGGTCACCTTGCCGTCTTCGACCAGGCAATGCGCGATGGTCCGCGATACCCAGTCGCGCCCGGTCGGCGGACCATACGTCCAATAGCCGGTGTGGGTGCCGGTTTTGAACACGCGATGCGACGAGATGAAGCCGTTCTCGCCGCGCTGCTCCCAGATCACGTCCTCGCCGCTGCCCCCACCGCCATTGGGGAACGCGCTCATCTTTTGCACGCTGTTGAGCATGACGTGCTCGAAATCGTAGGTCTCGCCGTACGCGGTGTGGACCTTCACGTCGGCCGCGTAGTGCTCGTGCAATCGCCCCAGACCGAGGTCGACCCAGATCTCGTCGGTCCATGACAGGATGTAGTCGCGTGGATCGCGATAGGGTGCGTAACAAGACGGGGCGATGCCGGAGAGCTGGTCAGGGATGGCCATGAAAGGGTGAAGCAGGATTTAAAAGAAAAGCAGAAGTCAGTCGCCGCGCGGCTCGGCCTTCAGGGGCAGCGGCGGTCGTAAGCTGGCGAAACGCGAAAGCGAAAAAGGAGCGAGGTCGACATCGCTGCGGCCCTGCACGAGCCACTGGGCCACAGCCCGGCCGATACCGGCGGAATGCTTGAAGCCGTGGCCCGAGCAGGCGGAGATGACCGTGACCCGGTTCATTTGCGGGTGCGTGTCGATGATGAAGCCCTGATCGGGGGTGACGGTATAGGCACACACCGCGCTCTTGACCGGTGTACCGACGACGCAGTCTACGCGGCCCTGCAGGTGCTGGGTGTACATGGCGCTGGGCTCGTCGGCGTGTACCACCCGATCGAGCGCGTCGGGGTCGGCTGCGGTCTCGTATTGCTCGGTTGCCACCTTCATCGATCGCGCGCCGTCCAGCGGCGGAAAGCCGTAGAAATGATCGACGTCCGTGGCGCCATGCATCCAGATCAGCACCGGCAAGCGCGCGAGCTGATCTGTCGGGTCGTCGGTCTCGAACCAGTGCAGCACCTGCCGCTTGACGATCAGCAGCCGATCGAACGGTGCGCCCAGCAGTGGCCCGTTCCATGGGCCGGCCGCCACCACCGCGCGCTCTGCACGCAGCGTGCCCGACTTGGTTTCGATCTCCACAATGTCGCCGACCTGCCGAATGGCGCGCACCGCCTCGCCGGTGCGTGTGGTCGCGCCCATGTCCTCGGCCCGTGCGAGCTGAACGGATACGCACGACTCCGGAATGACGAACCCGCCGCCGGGTTCGAAGTAGGCAATGTCATCGTCCTGCACGCCAATCAACACCGGAAAGCGCCGGCGAATCTCGTCGCCGCGCAACACCTCGTGCGGGATGCCGCAACGCTTCGCCACGCAGGCCGACCGGTCGACGAAATTGGGCTTGCCATGGTGCGACGACGGCGCTGATCCGGGCGCGATGATCAAGGTGCCGCATTCGACGAACAAGCGCTCCCCGGTTTGCTTTTGCAGGTCGCGCCAGATTGCGTGCGACTGGGTGACGAGCGGCATGTATTGGGCGCCCTCTCCCACCGCCTGCCGCGTGATGCGTGTTTCGCCATGGCTCGAACCCATCGCATGGGGCGGAGCGAAGCGGTCGATGCCCAGGGCTTTTGTCCCCAGCCGTGCCAACTGGTAGAGCACTGCGCTGCCCATCGCGCCGAGCCCGATGACCACCACCTTCTCGTCGCATCGCGTCACAAAATTCCCTTTTTACCTGATGTATTTGCTATGCGGCGCAGCGCTCAAACGATGGCGAGCGCGGGTTGTATGAAACCGCAGAAGTGCAAATTTACATCGAGCTCAAGAGAACCTCACGAAACGCCGCTGGCGCCGACGACGGAGCATCGCCCGGGTCCGCGCAAGGGCATGGTGCACGAGCTCAAGGCGGCGTGACCAGGCCGTCCATGCGCACCACCTCGAAGTCCGATCCCTTGACGCTGCCCAGCTGTGCGGCCAGCGTGCCGTTGTCCCATCGCTCATCGGGCGCGCCGCTGACGAACCAGTTGGAACCGTTGTCGGCCAACAGCAGACCGTGAGTCTTCATGGCCTGCAGGAGGGCGCGCGACTCGGTGCTGAAACCGGCGGGAATCACGTAGCTCGACTTCAGTCGCACGCGCATGCCCATGGGGGGAACATTCGGGCTGGTGTTGCTCGAAGCCCAGTGCGTGGCCGGCGGCACATAGGCTCGCCGGGTACTGGCGGCGGTGAAGCGCAGCGCGTGCCGGATGACGCCGCTGGATGCCTCTTCATATCGCACCAAGCCGGGAAAGATCGGCAATCCGGCTGCGTCGGCGCTGGTCCAACCGGGCTGGCCGCCGGGGCGCACAGCGTCGGAGTTCAGGTGGAACACCGCGCCGCTGGCCGCTTGCCAGCTGCCGTCGGGCTGCGGGTAAGAACTGAACGTTTCGTACAGGCGATTGGCATCGCGGTCGATCACCAACACATGGCGGTCGCCGCTGAAGGCGCTGCCATCGGCAGGTCGTCCCTCGATCGGCGCGTTGGCTGGCATCGGATAGGGGCCGGGCTCACTCTCGTCCGCATATCCGAAGACCATCGGCACCCGAGCTTGGTTGCCCGCGACGACGATGTAGGGAATGCCGATGGGCGCGCCGCCGTACAGGCCCGCGCCGAAGTCGGGATGGATGCCGCGAGTGAGGCCGATGCTTGCGATCAACGCGGCCGAGTTGGGGTCGACGGCCGCGGATGAGATGTCGGTGTTCCACGCATTGGTTGCCGGAAACGGCAGCGAGCCGTTCAAGTTTGCGCCGACGCCCAGGCTCGCGCTGTTCAGATTGCCGTAGCTGACGCCAGAACCCGACGGTATGGGCGCTGGCGCTGGCGCTGGTGCTGGTGCAGGTGCTGGTGCTGGTGCTGGTGCTGGTGCTGGTGCTGGTGCTGGTGCTGGTGCTGGTGCTGGTGCAGGTGTAGGCGCCGGTGCCGGTGCCGGTGCCGGTGCCGGTGGTGGCGACGGCGAATTCGTCGGCTTCGCCGGATTTATCGGCTTCCTCAGAATCGTCAGATCCGTCGGGTCGCTTGGATCGCTGGAATCTGTGGGGTTGGATGGCGCAGGCAGGGTCGCAGGGCCGGGCAGGCCGGCCGGCACGGCCGCGTCGGCAACGACCGGCGCGCCTGACATGGAAACGGCAGCGCTACCCGCGATGTCTGGCCCGCCGCCGCCGCACGCCACGAGGCCGAGCGGCAGTGTTGCGGCTAGCGCGATGCCCGTCAGATGCACCGAAAAGCGCGGCGTACGCCGCAAGGCGAAGTCAAGCGCGTTCAAGCGAAAGTTAGGCATCGGGGCACTCCAAGTGTGAGGCGATTAGAGGTGAAAAAAATGCTAATGAGATTGGGTAGTCGACCGGTCAGCCATCCGAGCGACGCACCGCGAGAAACGCGACAATTTCGCGAAAGACATGATTGAATTGCGTGGGGCGCGGCCGCCGCTCGGCAAACGTGATTCCTGAAACCAACTCTTCGGCCGTTGTGGTCAGTCATCTGTCATCGGATAAGCCAAAACCCAGCTTGTGATTGGCATCTACGAGCTGTCTGAGGCCGCGGCAGGTCCGCCAGTCATGCATCGCGCGTTGGCGTCCAAACACTTGATCGAGCGGACGTCTTCCAACAAGCGTCGCCAGGTGCCGGCTGCCGCCCGTGTCGGACTGCGAGGGCTCTTTTCGAAATCGAGCAGCGGCAAGCCTTGATGAGCCAAACCCGGACTACCGAACGCACAAGCAATACCCAGGTTTCGCAGAAGGCGCAGAAAATACTCAGAATAGTTTTGGCATTACTTCTGCGCCCTCTGCAAAACCTCGGCGTCTTCTGCGTCAGATAGTCCGATTTCGATCGGCATCCGGCGCCTATCGTCCTCCGGCAAACAGCGAGATCATCCGGTCGATCAGCCCCAGCAACGGCTCCTCCATCATCGGCAGCAGGAGGGCAATGCCGGCCATGCCGGTGGTCAGGGTCACGGGGAAGCCGATGGCGTAGATGTTCATCTGCGGCGCCACGCGCGAGATGATGCCGAGCGCCAGATTGACGAACAGCAGGAGGCCGATCATCGGCAGCGCGATCCACAATGCGCTGGCGAACAAGTCGGTGCCGATCTCGAAGACGCGAACGCGGGCGAAAGCGTCGAGCAGGCTGCCGCCGATCGGAAAGACTTCGAAGCTCTTGATGACGGCCATGAGCACTGTGAGGTGACCGTTGATGACGATGAACAACAGCACCGCGATGTTGCCGAACAGGCGCGATACGGCGCTGGTCTGGCTGGCGCTCATGGCATCGAAGAAGGCCGCGAAATTGAGTCCCATCTGCAGGCCGATCATCTCGCCCGCCAGCTCGACCGAGGCGAACACCAGCCGTACCGTGAAGCCGATGGCCATACCGATGCCGACCTGCTGCAGCAGCGCGCCGAGCGCGGCCGCGCTGCTCATCGGCACCACCGGTTGCGCCGCCAGCGTGGCCTGCGCACCGACGGCGATGAGCAACGCCAGGCCGATGCGCACGCGCACCGGGATCGACCGCGATGAAAAAATCGGTGCCGTGGTGAAGAGGCCGAGCACACGCAGAAATGGCCACAGCAACGGCGCCAGCCAGGCGGTGATCTGGTCTTCCGAAAAGGTGATCACCCTGCGCGCCGCGAGTTGAGCACGCGTTGAAGGTGTGAAGAAATCGTCGCGAGCAGCTCGACGTTGGGCCGAGGACCGCAGTCGTATTTACATACGGCGAGGACCACAGGTTCAAGATCGAGTTGCGCAGCAGATTTATTCACGCCTTCACTGCACCATTTGCGGAATGCTCTCAATCGAGCGGCGGATGTAGTCGACCAGGGTCGTGAGGATCCACGGGCCCGACAGCGCCAGCAGCGCCATCGCCGCCACCAGCTTCGGAACGAAGGCCAGGGTGGCCTCGTGAATCTGCGTCACCGCCTGGAAGATGCTCACGGCCAGACCGACCACGAGGACCACGCCGAGCACCGGCAGCGACACCATCAGCAGCATCACCATCGCGTCCTGGCCGAGGGTGAGAACGGTCTGCGCATTCATTTCGAGAAGGCCTTGTCAGAAGATTGTGCAGTTCGGGTTGCGAATCTGCACTAGATGGCGAAGCTCGCAGCCAGTGATCCGATCAGCAGGTTCCAGCCATCGGCCAGCACGAACAGCATGAGCTTGAACGGTAGCGCCACCAGCACCGGCGACAGCATCATCATGCCGAGCGACATCAGGATGCTGGAGACGACGATGTCGATCACCAAAAACGGGATGAAGATCATGAAGCCGATCTGGAAGGCCGACTTGAGTTCGCTGGTGGCGAAGGCCGGGATCAGTACGCGCAACGGCGCCGTCTCGGCCGTGGCGTCCGCCGGCAGCTTGGCCAGCCGCGCGAACAGCGCGAAATCGGATTGCCGCGTCTGCTTGAGCATGAACTGGCGCAGCGGTGCATCGGCTTTCTCGATCGCCGCCTCGAAGCTCAGCGTGTTCGCCGCATAAGGCTCGTAGGCCTCGCGGTAGACACGATCGAAGGTCGGGCCCATGACGAAAAAGGTGAGGAACAAGGCGAGGCCGATCACCACCTGATTGGGTGGCGCCGACTGCGTGCCGAGCGCCTGGCGCAAAAGCGACAGGACGATGACGATTCGGGTGAAGCCAGTCATCATCAGCAGCACGGCCGGCAGGAACGACAGCGCGGTGAAGAAGAGCAGGGTTTGTATCGGCACCGAATAGCTGTTGGCGCCACCCCCGGAGCTTCCCGCGTTTGAGCCGATCACCAGCGGCAATTGACCGTTGACCTGTTGCGCCAGCGCTGGTGCGGCCAAGAGCAGGGCAGCGATGCCGATTGCCCGAACGACGCTGCGTGGCGATGGCACTGCAACCGAGTAAGGCTCGGCCCCGGGCACCTTAGACACGAGAAAAATCTCCGAAGGCCGTATTGGCCGCAGCCATATCCGACGAGGCAGCCCCGATCCGCGTGTTTGGCGGGATCGGCGCACCGGGCGAAGCCGCGACAGGCGATGGCATGGTATGCAGGCAGGTGATCGTCTGCCCAGTCACACCCAACACCAGCCAGGTGCGTGCCTCGGCATCTCCAACCTCGATCGTGACCACCCGCTGTTGCGGCCCGACGGCGATCGCCGAGACCAGCCGCGAAGCTGCGCCGGGCGTGTTGCCCGGCAGTGCACCGCCGCGCCGCTGCTGCAAGCGGCGCAGCCAGAACGGCAGCAGCAGCATCAGGCAGACGAAGATGACGACGGTCACCAGGCTTTGCGTCATGTCGACTTCGCCCAGTTCGGATGTGTAGCTTTGTTCATGGCGTGAACGAAGCGACGCGCCGGCATGCGGTCAACCGCGATTGACCCGGCGCAGACGCTCGGACGGGGTCACCACATCGGTCAATCGGATGCCGAACTTGTTGTTGACCACCACCACTTCGCCCTGCGCCACCAGAAAGCCGTTGACCAGCACGTCCATCGGCTCGCCAGCGAGCGCATCGAGTTCGATGATCGAGCCTTGCCCGAGCTGCAGCACATGCTTGATCGAGACCTTCTTGCGCCCAAGTTCTACCGACAACTGCACCGGGATATCGAGCACCCGGTTGATGTCGTGCAACACGCCCCGGCTTTGCGGCACCGCGGCCGCCGCGGACAGCGGACCGTTCGGATTGGCCTGGAGCGCTTCAGCCCATTCGGCAGCCTGCGCCGGCGGGGCAGCGGCAGCGTCGGCGGCAAATGTTTCGCTGGAAGCGGCAAGCGCCTCGGTCTGTTCAGTGGACATGTGAAGCTCCGAGCCAATGCGGGTCTATGCCGGCGAGGCACTCTTCGACACGCAAGGCGTAATGCGCGTTGTGGGTGCCGTAGCGGCAGGTGAAAACAGGGGTTCCGTCGACGGCGGCGACGACGCGCTGCGGCCTGTCGAAAGGGATGAAATCGCCGGCCTTCATGGCCAGCAGTTGCTCGACGGTGAGTTCCGGCTGCGCCAGTTCGGCCGCCAGCACCACTTCGGCAGCCTGGATTTCGCGCGTCAGCAGGCTCACCCAACGGCGATCCTCGGCCATGGCCTCGGCCTGTTGCGGGCCATACAACCCGTCGCGGATCGGCTCCAGCGATCCATAGGGCTTGCAGATATGGATGGCGCCTTCGAAGGCGCCGATGGTGATGCGCAGCGTGGTCACCACCACCAACTCGTTGGGCGTC
>JBDSYU010000110.1:0-11134 GCA_039925525.1 Variovorax sp. | reverse complement strand
CGGTGCATGGCATCGAGAACTCCCAATATCTGTATCTGTTCATGCTGCTTACCTGCTCGCATTGGCGCCTTCTGTATTCCTCCGGTGCGCGCGCTTACAACATGCACCGGCATAACCATCGGCTGCTTTATCAGAACCGCGTCCTGATCGGTTCGCTGACGCAGCAGCGCCAGGCTGCGGTGACCGCAGTGACCGTAAAAAACCGCTTTCTGGCCAGCGCCGCGCACGACATGCGCCAACCGGTGCTGGCGCTGTCGCTCTACGCCGACTGGCTGTGCAACGAGCCCGGGCAAGTGCAAGAGATCGCGCCGAAGATCGTGCGCGCGACGCATGCCATCAGCGCCTTGTTCGACTCGTTATTTGATCTCGGCCGTATCGACGCGGGTCAGGTGCGCCTGCAAATCGAGACCATCGAACTGGACCAATTGCTCGACGACCTGGAGGTGCAATATCGGCCGACGGCCGAGGCCAAGGGATTGGAATTCCGTGTGCACGGCATCGAAGGCACGATCCGCAGCGACCCGGTTCGGGTGCGCCGCATGATCGGCAACCTGCTGGCCAATGCCATCAAGTACACCGATCGCGGCGGCATACTGCTGGGCGCCAGGCGCCGGGGCGACCATGTGCGAATCGAAGTATGGGACAGCGGCATCGGCATCGCACGCGAGCACCTGAACAACGTCTTTCTGGAATTCTTCAAGGTGCCCGACCATGCCGGCACGTCAGACGGTTTTGGCCTCGGCCTGGCGATCGTGGCACGCATGTCGCACGCACTTGGCCATCCAATTTCGGTGCGGTCGCGTCTGGGCAGGGGCAGCGTATTTCGCGTCGATCTGATCGACGCCGATCCCGCCGAGGCGCAGGCGCGAATCACCAACCTGGGTGGATAGAACCCACGGCGTTGCCACTGCGGCAGGCGCCGGCCGTCGTCACTATGACGCCAGCAAGCCGTGGTTGCGCGCGTGGTGCAGCGCCTGGGTGCGGCTTTTAACGCCAAGCCGGCGAAAGAGGCGCCACAGATGCACCTTGACGGTGTGCTCGCTGATCTGCAGCTCAGCGGCGATGTCGCGGTTGCTCAGGCCCCGATCGAGCATGGTGATGAGTTGTGCTTGGCGCTTGGACAGCTTGCCCGGCTCGTTGGCGAGGCCCGGATCGACGCCGTCGGCATCGGCGTCGGCCATCAGGAGGCCGCGCAGCGCCGCTGTGAGTTCGGTCGCGCCGGAGGCTTTTTCGATGTAGATATCGGCGCCGGCCTCGATGCAGGCCTCCTCCATGTCGGCCGCCGGCGAGGCCGAGAACACGGCCAATGGCACGTCGGGATGCGCCTGCTTGATGGTCTTCACGCCGGAGACACCCGTCACGTCGGGCAGCTTCAGGTCGAGGCAAAAGAGCACCGGTTCACCGTGCTGTGCGATCGCCGGCTCGACCTTGTCCAGACGGTCCATCTCGACGATGTTGACGCCGGGCTTGAGACGACGCAACACCATGACGATGGCGTCGCGCATGAGGGGGTGGTCATCGATGACGTAAATGCTCATGGCGGGCTTTCAGGAAGTATCAAGATCAGGGTTGCCGGATTTGGATGCTTGCGACATGTGCTCAGGCAGTGGCCGGGTCGGCTGCCGTCATCGACGCATCGAGTATCGAGGCGAGGCGCGCCAGCGCTTCGGGTGCCAGCGGCTCCAGCTGGTCGCCGAGCAATGCCAGCGCTGCCGCGCCCTCGTCCTGTAGCCGGCGAATAGCGCGCCCGGCCTCCTGCGGCGCCGTAAAGGCGCGGCTTTGCAGCAGCAGTTCGCCACTGGCCGAAATGAGCTTGAAATAAAAGCCGCCGTCGCGTTCGCGGTATTGCTTGAAGCTGACCTGCGGTTTGGACACGCTGCCCTGCGTGCCCGCTGACGCAGCATCGACGAACTGCACGGCCTGCGTGTGCAGGGCGCGCAACCCGACCGCCTGGCGCAGCGAGCGGACGAACGGCCCGGCTTCTGCACGGGCCTTCTCGCCGCCGGCCAGCAGTATCTGCTCGATCTGCGGCGGGTCGTCCATGAGGGATTGGTAGCGATCGCGCAAAGGAGCGATTTCGCGGTCGATGCGTTCGAACAGCAGTTGCTTCGCGTCGCCCCAGGCAATGCCTTCGGCGTAGGCGCGGCGCAGCGCCGCCGTCTCCTTCACATCGGCGAAGGCGCGGTAGATCTGGAACAGGGCCGAGCCTTCGGTCTCCTTGGGCACGCCCGGCGCCAGCGAGTCGGTGACGATGCCGGCAATCTGCTTTTGCAACTGGGCGCGCGGCGCAAACAGTGCAATGGTGTTGCCGTAGCTCTTGCTCATCTTGCGTCCATCCAGGCCCGGCAGGGTGGCGACCGCCTCGTCGATCTCGGCTTCTGGCAGCGTGAAATGCGCGCCGTACAGGTGATTGAAACGCTGCGCGATGTCGCGCGCCATTTCGATGTGCTGCACCTGATCGCGACCGACGGGCACGCGATGCGCATTGAACATCAGAATGTCGGCGGCCATCAACACCGGATACATATACAGCCCGGCGCTGATGTCGGCATCCGGATCGACGCCGGCTTCGTGATTCCGGTCGACCGCCGCCTTGTAGGCGTGGGCCCGATTGAGCGTGCCCTTGGCCGTGACACAGGTGAGCATCCAGCAGAGCTCGGGAATTTCAGGAATGTCGGATTGGCGATAGAAGGTGACGCGCTCGGGATCGAGCCCGCAGGCCAGCCAGGTGGCGGCGATCTCCAGCGTCGAGCGCTGGATGCGTGCCGGATCGTCACACTTGATCAGCGCGTGGTAGTCGGCCAGGAAGTAATAGCTCTGCACGCCTTGCTGTTGACTGAAGCGCACCGAATGCCGCACCGAGCCCACATAGTTGCCCAGATGCGGCGTCCCGCTGGTGGTGATGCCGGTCAGGTAACGCATCGCAATGAAAGTGAGAACATGAATGAACAACGGTCCAGATGGCGCGGACAAATCGTAGCGAGCGCCTCGAGGTTGCGTCGCGGACCGCAGCCGTGCAGGCGTCTGGCGAGGACCGCAGATGCAAGATCGGAGCGCGCAGCAGATTTATTCACATCTTCTCAACGCAGTAGCGCCACCAACGGCCACAACAGTCCGCCGAGCGCGGCATACCCCAGCTTCATCAGCGGCAGCAACCAGTATTTGCCCAGAACGCCGGCGACGACCAGTCCAAGGACGATAAAAAAGCCGAAAGGCTCGATTCGTGCCAGGAACTGTTGCGCGCGCCCGTGCGGCAGCAGGCCGGCCAATACTCGCCCGCCATCGAGCGGTGGCAAGGGAAACAAGTTGAAGGCCCACATCACCAGATTGACGAGCACACCGGCGCTGGCCATCTTGACGAAGAAGGCCTCGCGAACGTCAGTGGCGGCGAGCAGCAGCGCCAGCAGCGCCCAGCCGATGGCCATGACGAAATTGGAAGCGGGTCCGGCCAGTGCCACCCAGATCATGTCGCGCTTGGGATGGCGCAACTGACGGTAGTCGACCGGCACCGGCTTGGCGTAGCCGAACAAGAAGGTGCCGGCGGTGGAGAAGTACAGCATCGCCGGAATCAGGATGGTGCCGATCGGATCGATGTGCTTGATCGGGTTGAGCGTCATGCGCCCGAGCCGGTAGGCGGTGTCATCGCCGAAATAGCGCGCCACGTAGCCATGTGCCGCTTCGTGCACTGTAATGGCGAATAAAACCGGCAATGCATAGATCAGGACGGTTTGCAGCAGCTCGGGAAAATTCACCCTGCGATTGTCTCAGACAGGGGCGGTCAAGCTGGCGCCCACTCTTCCAATTTGCGAGGTAACACCGATGGTCTACAGGCTGCTGAAGTACTCGGCAGCCGATGCGAAAGTACCGGGGTGGCCTACAGCCCGAGCTTGGCCAGCGCGCCGCGGCCTTGGCGCACCACCACCGCATCGCCACCATCGCTGATCGGCGTCAAGTCGATGACGGTGGTCGGCTCGGACGGGCAGGCGCCGGCATCGACGACGGCGGCAATCTGTTTTTCGAAGCGTGTACGGATGGCCTGCGCATCGCTTTGCGGCTCGCTGTCGCCGGCGGCGATGAAGGTGGTGGCGAGCAATGGCGCACCGTGCAATTCCAGCAGGCATTGCAACGCCTTGTGGTCGGGCACGCGCAGCCCGATGGTCTTGCGTTGTGGATGGCTGACGCGGCGCGGCACCTCCTTGGTGGCCGGCAGCAGGAAGGTGTAAGGGCCGGGCGTCGCGCTCTTGAGCAAGCGGTATTGGCGGTTGTCGACGCGCGCATAGTTGGAGACGTCGCGCAGGTCGCGGCAGAGCAGGGTCAGGTGGTGCCTGGCGTCGACGTCGCGAATGCGGCGCAGGTGGTCGGCGGCGTCCTTGTCGTCGAGGTGGCAGACCAGGGCGTAGCTGGAATCGGTCGGCACCGCGATGACATCGCCGCGCTCGAGCAGCGCCACCGCCTGCTTGAGCAGGCGCGGTTGCGGATTGTCCGGATGCACTTCGAAGTATTGCGCCATGAGGGTGTCAGCTTGCAGGGGCCTCCAGCGGCAACCGTCGCTCGCGTATCGTCAACCAGGCGCCGGCGGCGCCGCAGATGCCGATGAGGCCCATGCCGACAAGCGACCAGACGTCTGGCACGCGCGCAAAAACCAGCCAGCTGGCAAGGAGCGAAAAGCCGATCTGCACATAAATGTACGGCGTCAATGTCGACGCCGGTGCGCGCTGGAATGCCAGGATAAGCAGGAAATGCCCAACGCTTCCCATGAAACCCATGAAGCACAGCATCGCCCAATAGTGCCAGGACGGCAGCGCCTGCCAGACAAAGGGCACGACAAAAGAGGAGAGCAGGGCGCCGACCCAGCCGGTGTAGAAATGCATGGTCAGTGGGTTCTCCGTCTTGACCAGCTTGCTCGTCAGGATCTGGAATGCGGCGTTCGACGCGACCACTGCCAGCGGCAGCAAGGTCGGCCAACTGAAGGCGCGGCCGTCCGGGCGCAGGATCACCAGCGTGCCGAGGAAGGCGCCGGCGACCAGTGTCCAGCGCAACGCCGACACTTGTTCCTTGAGAGTGACCGCGGCCAGCAGGGTGACCGCCAGCGGCGCCAGCAGGACAGTCGAGGTGTACTCCGGCAGCGGCATGAAGCGCAGGCTGATGTAGGTGAGTACGGTGTTCAGCAGCAGCAAGGCGCCGCGCAGAAAATGAAAACGCGGATGCGCCGTACGCAATAGTGCGATGCCGTATCGCGGAAGAATCATCGCCGTCGTGGCGATGGCCTGGAAGGAATAGCGGAACCACACGCCCATGAAGACCGGTACCACGACCCCAGCCACCTTGGTGGTGGCGTCGAGCGCCGTGAAGGCGGCGCCAGCCAGAATCATCAGCCCGATGCCGGCCAGGATGCGTTCCGCTTCGCGGTCGGGATGATGGGCTGTCGCTGTCGCCCCGATCTTCGCTGCGCCCGGTGCGCCGGAGGCATCCGGCGGCGCCGGGTTCACTGTATGCGCGACTGCAGTTGCTCCCACACCGGCGTCAGCTCGGGCGGCAGGGGCGGCAGCCGCCCCAGGTCCATGTGGCTTTCGCCGGGGCCGTGGAAATCGCTGCCGCGCGATGCGGCGAAGCCGAACTCACGCGCCTTGTCGGCGTACTCGACATACTCAGCGGGCGAGTGGCTGCCGGTCACCACCTCGATGGCGCGGCCACCGTGCGCCTCGAACTCGATGAAGAGCGCGTACTCCTCGTTGGCCGTGAACTTGTAGCGCCCCGGATGGGCGATCACCGCGACGCCGCCGGCGCCGGTGATCCAGCCGATGGCGTTCTTCAAGCTTGCCCAACGGTGCGCAACAAAGCCCGGCTTCCCCTCGACCAGGTACTTGCGAAAAACCTCGTGGGTGTCGCTGCAGACGCCGCTCTCGACCAGATGCCGCGCAAAGTGCGTACGCGAAATCAACTCGGGATTGCCGACGAACTTGAGAGCGCCTTCGTAGGTGCCGGGGATGCCCACCTTGGCCAAGCCATCGGCCATCTCGCGTGCGCGTGCTTCGCGACCGCCACGCGTCGCCTCGAGCCCTTGACGCAGTGTTGCGTCAGCGGCATCGAATCCCAGGCCGACGATGTGCACCGTTTCGCTTGCGAACGTGACGGAGATTTCAGTACCGGTCAGGTATTGCATGCCGTTCGCCGCGGCGGCCGCACGTGCACGGTGCTGACCACCGATCTCGTCGTGATCGGTGAGGGCCCATAGCTGCACGCCGTTGGCCGCCGCGCGTTCGGCCAGAGCCTCCGGCGTCAAGGTGCCGTCGGAGACCACGGAGTGACAGTGCAGATCGGCGTTGAGTGGAGCGGACACGGCGCAATTTTATGTCCCGCCGATCCGGGCGCCCGTGTACGCGCCCTATGCCTGTCCTGCAGCGCGGGAAACACCTCATTGTCGAACGCCCGCTCTGCTTGCTACAGTTCAGCACCGCTGGTGCAGCCCAAGGGCTTTGCTGCCCGCTTTTTCAATCGCAAGTATCAGGAAAAAACATGCCTCATTTTTCGACCCGACGTCGCACCGTCCTGCTCGGTGCTCTTGGCAGCGGCGCCATGGCTCTGTCGCCGCTGGCGCTGGCGCAGCAAAAATTCATCACGGTGCTCACTGGTGGCCAGAGCGGTGTGTACTACCCGATGGGCGTCGCCTTGTCACAGCTGTATGGCAAGGCGCTGCCCGACGCCAAAGTAACGGTGCAGTCGACCAAGGCCTCGGCCGAAAATCTGAACCTGTTGCAGGCCGGGAGGGGCGAGATCGCCTTCACGCTGGCCGACGCGCTGTCCGATGCCTGGAGCGGAAACAAGGAGTCGGGCTTCGCCACGCCACTCAAGAAGTTGCGCGCCGTGGCCGGTATCTATGCCAACTACATCCAGATCGTCGCCAGCGCCGACTCGGGCATCAAGACCCTGGCCGACCTGAAGGGCAAACGCATTTCGGTCGGCGCGCCCAAGTCCGGCACCGAGCTCAATGCGCGGGCCATCCTCGGCGCGGCGGGGCTGCCATACAGTGCCTTCTCCAAGGTCGAATACCTGGCCTTCGGCGAATCGGTCGAACTCATGAAGAACCGCCAGCTCGATGTCACGCTGCAGTCGGCCGGGCTCGGGGTCGCGTCGATCCGTGACCTGGCAACGTCGGTGCCGATCTATATCGTGCCGATCCCTTCGGAGGTTGTGGCCAAGATCGGCGACGCAGCCTATGGCGAGGCAGTGATCCCGGCCAAGACCTACGACGGCCAGGATGCCGATGTAAAGACCATCGCCATCAAGAACTTCCTGGTCTCGCACGACGGCGTCGCCGACGACGCGGTCTATGCCATGACCAAGGTGATGTTCGAGAGCCTGGACACGCTGATCGCCGCCAATGCCGCGGCCAAGGGCATCAAGAAAGAGGGCGCGATGAGCGGTACCAGCGTCACCTTCCACCCGGGCGCGCTCAAGTACTACAAAGAAATCGGCCTGGCGAAATAAGCCGTGGCCAGCACGCCGCCCCCGCGGCCGTCGCACGTTTCCGGCGGGGCGCCGGCAGAGATCGGTGCCGTGCACGCACCGATCGAGGAGGAGGCGCCCGGTGCCGGTGTTGCCATCACCGGCGCCGGCGGTACAAGCGGCTCGGTGCGCGAATCGGCATCTGCCGGGTCGGCGGCCGCGGCCGAGGTGCCGCCAGCCGATGAACATGCCGCGCCCTTCGTCGGGGCCCTGTTCTGGGTGGCCATCGCCTTCTCGTTGTTCCAGATCATCACGGCGGCATTCAGTCCGCTGTCCAGCTCGGTGGTGCGGGCTGTGCACGTCGGGTTCCTGCTGCTCGTCACCTTCGTTCTACATCCGCCGCTGCGGCAAAAAGGCCTCGGCTGGTTGATCGGTGCGGCGGCTTTCTGCGCCGGCCTCTACCACTGGGTGTTTGAAGCCGACCTGGTGCAGCGCGCCGGTGATCTGACGCGCGCCGACATGGTTGTCGGCATCGCCACAATCGTACTGGTGTTCGAAGCGGCCCGACGCATCATGGGCTTTGCGCTGCCGCTGATCTGCCTGATGTTCCTGGCTTATGGCTTGTTCGGGCAGTACCTGCCGGGTGACCTGGCGCACCGCGGCTACGGCGTCGACCAGATCGTCGGGCAACTGGGCTTCGGCACCGAGGGCATCTTCGGCACGCCGACCTATGTTTCGTCGTCGTACATCTTTCTGTTCATCCTGTTCGGCGCCTTTCTCGAACAGGCTGGGATGATTGCGTTGTTCACCGACTTCGCGCTGGGCATGTTCGGCCACACCAAAGGTGGTCCGGCCAAAGTGGCGGTGGCCTCGTCGGGGCTGATGGGCACCATCAACGGCTCGGGTGTGGCCAACGTCGTGACCACCGGGCAGTTCACTATTCCGCTGATGAAGCGCTTCGGCTACAAGGCGGCCTTTGCCGGCGGCGTCGAGGCGACGGCCAGCATGGGCGGGCAGATCATGCCGCCGGTGATGGGCGCTGTCGCCTTCATCATGGCCGAGACCATCGACGTGCCCTATGTCGAGATCTGCAAGGCTGCAGCGATTCCGGCGCTGTTGTATTTTCTGACGGCGTTTGTCATGGTGCACCTCGAAGCCGGTCGCCTCGGCCTCGTCGGCATGCCCAAGGAAGACTGTCCCGATCCGTGGGCCGCCATCAAGCTGCGCTGGTACCTGATCCTGCCGCTGGCCATTCTGGTCTACCTTTTATTCTCGGGCTACACGCCACTTTTCTCGGGCATGGTCGGCCTGATGTTGACGGTGGTGCTGATCTTCGGCGCCGCGCTCACCAAGCGCTTCGGCAGCCGACCTCTGCAAATCGTGTTCTGGGTTTTGATCGGTCTTGCGGCATCGACCTTCTTCAAATACGGCATCGGCGCAGTCATCGTCCTGGTATTGGCCATGGGTGCCGTGCTGTGGTTCGCCAGAGGCGGACGCGAGACCCTGAAGGTGGCGCTGCACGCCATGGCCGACGGTGCGCGCCACGCGCTGCCAGTCGGTGTCGCCTGTGCCCTTGTCGGCGTGATCATCGGCATCCTCACCCTGACGGGCGCGGCCACCACGTTCGCCGGCTACATCATTCAGATGGGACAGTCGAGCCTGTTCGCCAGCCTCTTCCTGACAATGCTGGTCTGCCTCATCCTCGGCATGGGCATTCCAACCATTCCGAACTACATCATCACCAGTTCGCTTGCGGCGCCGGCGCTGCTGCAGCTCGGCGTGCCGCTGATCGTCTCGCACATGTTCGTCTTTTATTTCGGGATCATGGCCGACCTGACGCCGCCGGTGGCGCTCGCGGCGTTCGCCGCCGCGCCGATCGCCAGGGAGAGCGGCTTGAAGATCGGCCTGCAGGCGCTGCGCATCGCCATTGCCGGCTTCATCGTGCCGTACATGGCGGTCTATGCGCCGGCCTTGATGCTGCAGGGCGGCACGTGGTGGGACACCACCTATGTCGTCTTCAAGGCGGTGGTCGCCATCGTGCTCTGGGGTGGCGCGGCGATCGGCTATTGGCTCGCGCCACTCGCCTGGTGGGAGCGCGCGTGGGCCTTCGTCGCCGCAGCCTTCCTCGTCGTTGCCGCTCCTGCGACCGACGAGATCGGTCTTGGCATGACCGCAGCTTTGATGCTGTGGCACTGGTGGCAAACGCGCGGCAAAGCGCCGCCGCCGCTGGTTGCGGGTTGACGCGGTCTGCAGGGTTGCACGACGCGCCTCACACGGCGCATGCCGCCGCTGCCAGGCGGAGAGACCGGGGCCGGGCAGGGCAGACATGAGCGCGCTGGCCATTGCCGCCGCACTGTGTCTATCAGCGGGCTCGCTGCAGGTGCGTATCCCGGTCACACGGTTCACCCTGCGCTGGCAGCACTCGATCGAAAAGATCGAATGGGATGAAGACTATGAAGTCGTCGGCGGCTGGCTGCATCTGTCGCAAGCGCGTATTCGCGGTTCCGGCGCCGGCATGGAGCCGCCCGCAGGTGCGCGGCTGATTGACGGCGTTTGGCACTATCGGCTGGCAGATCCGTGGCGACGCGAGATCGTGCTGGCGCGCTCGGAGTTCGTGGCGGATTACGAGTTGTGCATCCGCGGCCGGTGTCGACTGATGTTGCATTGGGTACCGGTTGCGGCCGGGGCCACGATGGTCGCTCCCTGCGCTTGAAGCGAATGTCGTTGGGCATGCGCGCATGCCAGGCTGATCAGGTCCTTCTCCTGCTTCGCGCCGGCCGAGCTTGTCTGTCCTGTCATCCTGATCACACTGCGCGCCACGCCGACGCCAGCCACGGCTGCTCCTCACGCGGAAGCCCGTCCGGCCGGAAGTAGTGTTCCAGCTCGGTGAAGCCGGCCGCTGCCATGAAGCGGCGCCAGGCGGCGAGATCGTGATAGGCGCCAAAGCGTTCGCCTTGCCAGCCCTCTTGCCCTTGTCCTCGAGGGTTGGAACTGAACAGAACGCCTCCCGGCTTGAGCGTCGCATCCAAGGCCAGCAAAACGCGCGGAAGCTCGGCGCTCGGCACATGAAAGAGCACAGCGTTTGCGAACACGCCGTCGAACTCGGCGGCCGGCAGCTCCAGTGTCAGCAGGTTCTGCTCCCAGACGACGCAGCCGCTGTGCGCGCGCGCCAAGGCCGCAACCTGTGGGGCGCCCTCCAGACCGATGGCGTTGTGGCCCAGCTCGGCGAAGGTCCTGAGGTCTCGTCCAGGGCCGCAACCCAGGTCCAGGATGCTCAGCGGCGCAGCCCGGTCGATGTGCCTGAGCAGTGTCGCGATGTTCTGGCTGACATCGTGGTCACGGGTGCCTTGCCAATAGGCTTCGGCGCGCTGGTCGTAATGCGCCAGGGTCGAGGCGGCGATGTGGTCGAGTTCTTGGAGAGTCAGTGGCATCGCTGCATGGTGCATCAAGTGCTTGCCAAGTCTTGCGCCTTCCACAAAATCTCTGCGCGACTTTGCGTCGGGCAACACGGCCTTCTGGTCTTCGAGCGCACGGATCTGAGCGCCGAACCGCTCGAGCGGCCTGGATGCACACCTTGCGCTGAATCAGCTGCATCTGGTCGCCCAGCAGCACGATGTTGTGGGCACTGGTGTCGGCGGCAATCAGTTCGCCAGCGCGACCACTGTTGGTGCAAGAGGTCCGCCGGCGG
>JBDSYU010000109.1:0-21055 GCA_039925525.1 Variovorax sp. | reverse complement strand
CCAACTCACAGCAGCTTCAAATTACCGGATTCTGCGCATCCAGGAACGAAAACTTCTTGAAGTCTTTGTTGTGCGTGTATAGCTTGACGATGCCATGCTGGCTCAGCAGCGCGGCCAGATGTGCGTCCGGCACCAGATTGCCTCACGTCGGTATTTCGGCCGTGACCCGACGGTATGTTGACCAAAAACCTTCCCTCTTCGGCGATGACGCGGCAAGCGGGCGCGCCGATGAGCGTCGCGACGTTGCGCGCAGCTTCCGCGTGCGAAAGCGTCCGGCGCCCGGGACCACAACAATCCCGAGGCAAGACCCGATTTGACAAGGTTCGTAGAGCGCCTTGGCAATCTCGCGTTAGGTTTGCGATTCAGCCGCCCTGCGCACCAGTTCGCCGATCAGCAGGCTCGGGGTCAATCCAACCGGCTGTTGACGCTCGACCACAACCAAGCTGCAGATGATCGAACAAGCGGCGAAACGCGTCGGCGTCGAATGCCGGGTGTTGCCGCGCTGCTTTCAAAGTGGCTCTCGACTGCCGCTGGAGTGCGCCTCGACGTCGCCCCAGAAGCCAAAGCGCGAGTACGGGCACGGTTGCGAAGAAGAGCGGCATCCCACTGTGTGTGGCGGCCGACCCGCATGCGCCGGCCGCCACGATTGCGTAAGCGACCACTTTGAGCGCGAACTGACGCAGGCTCAAGACGTCGGCGAATCCCGCCACAGCAGCGACGGCATACCTCGTTTGGGCCGACGCATGAATCTCCACGTCCCCGATTTGCGGCGTTCCCAGCAAACCGAGCATGCCGTTCAAGGTGATTTCGGGAAGCATGGGGTTCGCTCGCATAGCCTGTCTGAAAGCCATGAGATCGATGTCTCGCCGCGCCCACATCTGGAGGATCGCCAACCTCCACTCGACCAGCCGCCTGGTGTCGAGCCACAAGAACAGGCCACAAGCAGGAACGATGACAAGGAGGCCGGTCAGCGGCCAGAGCTTGTGCAGCACCACACCCCCGGCAGCTGAGCCCGACGCAATCGCAACGACGACCATCACCTGATTGAGGAAAGTCCGAGAACGCTGATTGATGACAGTGATTGTCTGATCGATGGCGGTACGGTATTCGGACATAGCGGCGACCGCACTGTTGTGGCGACTTCGGCTTGATTCCGCGGCAGGATGAATCCGGCCGAAGCGGTATTCAGTAAGGCGGCTCCTGCAATGTCGACAACAATTCGGTCAGTGACGCGGCGACGGGCTTGTTGAGGTCGGACGGATCGTCGTCGTCGACACAGTAAACAATGGCACCGGACGCGACGTCCAGACAAAATATCCCGGCATTGCCGTTGTCAATTGCAAAGGGCAAAAATCCAGATGGGCGTCCAGTTTTCTCCATGTGCAGTCTGGCAGCGCCGAATGACGTCCCTCTGAATAATGCCGGCGGGGATATCGGCAACAGCGATCCTATTTCCACCTCGATTTTTCCGTTTGAGAAATAAGTCAATTTCGGCCGGCCGCCGTTGCATGACAAGAAAAGCTTTCGCAATTCGTCTGGAAAGACCTGCTTTATCCGTGCTTCGGTGGCTGCCAAATCACCCTCGGATAGCGGACGGCACTTGTCCCATTGATTTCCCCATTTATCCTTCATGATGCACTTTCTTATCAGGTAATTTCGAAATTAGGCACAGGGCCTTCCCCTGAGACGCCCTTCGTTTTCGACGTGAGTCACCGCATCGCAAGTGTCATACTTCAATCCCGTAGATGCAGCGAATGCTGACACGCCTCCTGCGTGGGGCGTGTCGCTGTGAACGCTGGTGCGCACAAGCTGCATATCGCCATAACCGGTGCGCGGATTGTAATTGGCATGATGCCAAGTATAGCCATCAGGCGTGCCATTCGTGAACCCTGCTTCCCTGTTGGCAACAGTGAAATCCCGCGAGCGCCCGCCTTGGTATGGAATTCTGACACGCCCGCTACCACTGCCTCGTCCATACTCATTCGATGGAGCGAAAAAACCATTATCGTCAATGGATGCGTCAAGGCCAAACGGATCAGTCCAATGAATCGGGTTGCGCACGTAGTTGTACAGATTCAATGCGCCCCACAAGCCGATGGGATCCTGGCTTATGTATTGGTAGGTGTCGGGATCATAGTATCGGAAATTGTTATAGCTCAGCCCGCTTTCTGAATCGAACCATTGCCCCTGAAATCGAAGAGGACAATCTTGTTGAGTTGCAAGCGTATCGACCGACTGGTCGAGACCCCACGCGGTCGAGTTTGATTTCCAGTTCAGCACCCCATCTACGCCAACGATTTCACGCGGTGTTCCCAGTCGATCACTAATGACGGAAAAAAACTCGTTGCCCTCCATTTTTGCCAGAGGCACGAAAGAGCCTGGCTCCATCACCCAGGAAACGAGGGGTCTGGTGTCGGTGATTTCATGAATCACCGAGTCACGACTCCAAAGATATCGCACGAAGGTTCCGGGACCGCTCTTGGAGATACGCCTGGCAAAGGCGTCGTATTGATACTCCCATCGATCGCCACTGGGCTGGATCACGCATTGAAGCCGATCCATGGCGTCCCATTGGTAGGACCAGACTTTTGCGTCCGCTCCATTGGCAGCCTCGATCTTCTTGGTGCGTCGGCCTTCCGCGTCGTATTCGTATGAGACTCTGCCCTTCTGAAGCAAACGATTGCCAGGACCGTAGGTCAGAATTTCGCCTGCAGGCTGTTCGTCCAACCGTTGGCTCGACGTGACATTGCCAGTGAGGTCGTATGAATAGGCCTCGCCGGCCGCTCGATCGCGGATCAGACTCAGCAACTGTTCGGCCGGATCGTAGACAAAGTCCATCCGTCCAAGGCTGGCGTCCCACGCCGAGGTCAGTTGGCCATTGCGGTCATACCGATAGCTGCGGCGAACAATGTCACCTCGCGGAGCCGTTGGTTTGGCGCTATTCGAGGCGTGCGGCGAAAACGCGACACGCTGCTCGACCAACTGGCCGAGCGGGTCGAATTGCTGGTCCATGACCAGTCCGCCAGGCAACCGCCTCTGGACTTCATGACCCAAGGCATCTCGCTCGAACTCAAGAACGTGAAGATCATCGACCTTGAGTTGCTTCAGAAGGCCATTGGCGTCCCACTCGTGGTCGACGCGATGGCCTGCGCTCGTCACGCACCGGACGGGTTTTCCGATCGCGTCGTAGCTCGACTCGACCCAGTATTCGCCTTGGGTTTCGCGCACGAGACGACCCAACGGATCGCGCAGGAGTTCGGTGACGGCTTGCCCATTCGCAGCCGCGACAAGGCATCCGACGACGTCGAATGTGAAGCTCGAGCGCGACCCATCGGGCAAGACAGTCCCGATAACGCGGTGCAAGGCGTCTCGTTCAATGACCACTGTCTCGCCGTTGGCATTGGTATAGGCGGTCGAATAGCCTTCCGCGTCGTACTGGAACTCTCGTTGCGCCCCGTCGAAAGACACCTCGCGAATAATCCTTCCCGCATCGTCACGGAAAAAGCTGTAGATCTCGCCGCGTTCGTTCACCAGGCGCTTTATCAAGCCTCCTTCGCTCTCCCACACATAGGAAACTTTGGCGCCCACCGGATCAACGCGTTCGATCAAGCGACGGCAGGGACCATAGCGCCATCGCGTCACTTGGCCGTTGGCATCGATGAAGCGAATAAGGTTGCCCGCGTGATCGTAGACGGCCGTCAGCGCCGCTCCGTCAGGCAGGACTGCGCGTGCGGGGTTGCCCATCGCGTCATAGGCAAAGCGGGTGACTTCGCCCAGCGGCCCGCGCCGCTCGATCAGGCGACCGAAAGCGTCGAACGCGAATTGCGCGACCTTGCCATTCCAATCCACGACTCTGCGCAAGATGCCGTCGACATGATGCCGCTGCATGCGGTCGCCTTTAGGGTTCTCCAACTCCGCAAGGTTGCCTTCCTCGTCGTAGGCATACGTCCAGCGTTGTTCCAGAGGGTCGACGGTCGCTGTCAATCGGTTCGCGCGGTCGTATTCGCGTCGCCAGAGCTGGCCTGCCGCATCGGTGCGTTCGAGCAACTGATGGTGGGCGTCGTACCTGTACGTGGTCTCATTGCCCAATGCATCGATCACGCTGGATCGATTGCCGTGCTCGTCGAAAGCGTAAGTGGTGGTGGCCCCTGTCGCATCGGTTCTCGACACGATGCGGCCTTGCTCATCGAAGCGCGTGCTGCGTCGGCCTCCAAACGTATCGAACTCCAGGGCCACCTGGCCGGACGGCAAGTGTTGATACGTCACCTTGCGGCCATAACTGTCAACCACCTCCGTGATCCGGACGGCATCGACGTAACGCAGACGCAATTCGTCGCGATGATTCAAGCCTGTCCGCAGGACGCAGCGCCCGCGTTCGTCGTAGCGGTAATGAAAGACACCTCCGTCTTTCACGATTTCTCTTGTGAGTCGCCCCTCCGCGTCGTACTCGAAGCGATCGGGTATATCGGCGGCGTCGCGTGCCTCGATCAATCGTCCCAACGCGTCGTGTTCATAAGCCGCAACCTGGTGGCGCTCGCCGTCCACTTGCAGGAAGACCCTCTCCAGTCGACCCGCCTTCTCGTACTCGAAGCGCAATTCCCGCCGCTCCAGACGCTGGCGTACGGATTGCAATCGCCCTGCGTCGTTCCAGGCCACATCGACCGCTTGTCCGGCGACGTCCTCGATGCACGAGAGCCGCCATGCTTGGCCAGGTCGGTCCGCGTCGAAGCAATAGCGCCATACGTCGGCGCTTTCGACATCCCATCGCTGGGCGACGGCTCGGTTGCCTTGACGGAATATCTCCCAGAATGCCCCGGGGTTGCGCAAGACCTCACCGGCCCCAAAGGCCCCGTCGTGATTGGGAAACAGCTCCGTTCCGCCTTCGGGCGTGATCAATTCGAATTGGCCGTCTCGATAGGTCAACGAAGCGTCATAGCGACAGGTCCAGCCCGTGCCCATCGAACCGCGCAGAGGGCTCTTCAATAGGGAGGTCGAGTACCGACGATCCCAAATCAGCGGGACCTTGCCAGGAACGAAGGCATCCTCATAAGCCAGGCTGACCGAGCCGAAGGCGACGTCTACGGGCATGGATGCACGCTGCTCGGCTGGACGTCAAAACTGTTCGACTGCCTCAGCCCGGGCAACCGCGCGCGGGCTTTCCCTGGCGTTGCTGCATGGCTCTCGAGGCAGCAGCGCTGACTCCTGCGGACACTGCCCCTTGCGCCGCATTCACCGCCAGCGCCCGCACCATGGCGGCAATGCTTACTCCTACCATCACATTGCTGAACCCCAAAGTTGCCGCATTCGGCACGATAGGCAGATCACTGCACGAAGTCGCCATCAACGGCGCAACGAACGCCAGCGGTCCTCCATTGACCGTGACATTCGGACTGCCAATAGCGGCCGACCCTTGCCCCCCTGGGTACGGAACTGGCGGCATCAGTAGCTTCACCCACGTAGACCATTTCGTATAAGCCGCAAAGCTGCCCTTGATCGAATTCCATACACCGTCCCAGCTCGACGTGTCGATACCCGTCACATCCTTTACAAATGTCCCACTGGCTGAATCCGGCTTGACGAACAACGATGAAATGCCGGCGATCGCAAGATTCGCCAGCAGCGTCAATGCCACCAGCATCAGCGCCTTCGGAATGTTGGTCAGATACCGTGTCCAGTACGCCAAGTTCAACACCGACGGCGGCATCGGCGCGCCCATCGGGATATGCACTGAATACCCCATCGCACCCGCCGTGACCGCCGGCATGTTGTTGATCAGCACGTTCACCTTCGGAAAGGTTGGCGTCATCCACAGGAAGATCATGCCGAAGTAGGGGTGCGGCACCATCGGCACGGGGACCACGATGATCACGGCGTGGAAGTCGATGCCGATCACCATGTCTGTCATCTTCGAGGCGGGGAACAGCATCGCGTGTCGCTTCTTTCTTTCAGCGTTCGACTTGCGTCACTTCAAGCCGCCGGGTGAACCGCGTGCGGTGCACCGTCACCTGTACCCTGTCACCGACCTTCAGCGCGTCGTGTATTTCCTTGCTCACAACAGTTCCAATGGGCTCCTGCCCGACGTTCAGTTCGAGCACGTAATGCTCCGACGTCGAATCCGCCATCGTCCAGGCCCGGCCCGCGGCAATGGTGGTGTGATACGTCACCCCCGGCGGGTAGTAGTGCTTGCCGGTGATGACGGCGCTCGCGGGCTCGTCGCTCAGCCCCAGGCGATCCAGCGCACCCCGACCGAAGTACATAAGCACCGCCGCGAGCGCCAGCGCGCTGAAGATGAAGATGAAGGGGTTGGCCGCGAAGGGGGTCATCGGCTTGCTGCTGCTCATCGTGTTCATCCGACAAAGACCTGCAGCTTGCGCATTTGCGGCAGCCAGTCACGGCCGGGATACGGGACTGCGGCACGCCAGATCAGGTCCACCTGGCGCTCCTCCATGCGGATCAGCACCGTGTGCAAGAGCACCTCGGGTGCCTGGACGCCCGAGCCGATGTCAAGCCCGATGCGCGGCGCGTCCGGCGGCAGCCTGAAGTCGAGCCGACCCTCGGGCGACACGTTCGCGGTGCGCACCCACTCGCCGCCACTCAGGAACGGCAAGTTCAGCCCGGCCGACGCCCCGTTAAAGAATCGAAAGTCCATGTCCGGCAGCCCGTGCTCGACGTAGGCCTGCCGCTGGTCGGCAGGCACGAGCTGCGCATAGGCAGCGCGCAACTCCTGTTCGGTGGCTCGGTCCGCCGGCATGATGCCGGCGAAGAGGCAGCGTGGCTGCCAGATTTTGGACATCCAGCCGAAACTCACGGGCTGCGGCTGATCAGCCCACTTGGCGTAGTCGCCGATGCACAGGCGCTCAGGCGCCAGCGGATCTTCGGGGTCCTCAAGGTTGGGCAACTGCAAGTTTTCAACCGATTCCGGCGTGTTCAAAACCGCGAAGCCCTTGCCTAGCGGGTTGCGCGGATACGGGTAGACGGTGGACTTGTCGCTGAAAACATCGGTGCCGCCATAAGCGCGTTCAAAGCGCAGGTCCATGTCGATGAAGGGTTCGGGCTCGGTGAATACGGGGGCACTGTCCTTGTCCGTGAACTTCGCCTGCCGGTCACCGGTCACCTGCAATGCCTTGAAAGGATGTTCGCCCACCTGCAAGGCCACGGTGCAGCGTTGCGCAAGTTGTCCATTCGGCGCGTAGGCACGCGCGATCAGCACCACGTCGGTCTGCAGCTTGTACGGCGCGAAGTCGCTTTCGAAGCGCACAGTCGAATTCATCGGCGTATCCCAGAACACTTCACCGGTTATCAGCGGCTGGTCTTCGTCGGCACGCACGCACGACTGCCCCGCCTCGATGCTGTAACTGCGCTTGAGCAGTACGCTCAGGATCTGGCCGCCGTCCGGCGTCTGGCCCGGCAGCACGATACTGCTGCCGTCGACGGAAGTCGCGGCGACAGTCGGCACCCATTTCGGCGATGCCGCGACGGTGTCAACGGCGGCGTTCATTGCACGTGGGGCTGCAAACGACGCAGCGTCGACAGCTTCGAATAGGGGCCGAAGGTCATGGTGCCGCCCCAGACAATGTCCAACTCCAGGTCGTCGGGTCGAATGCTCACCGTGTGGATTCGAGACTCCAGTTCATGGTCGCCGGTGCCGGTGTCCAGCGCGATTCGAGGCGTTTCGCCGGGCAATTGAAAGTCGAGCGCGCCGCCCTGCGTGAGGCCGCGCAGGCTGATCGACTCGTCAGGCTTCAGTGTCGGCAGCAGCAAGCCGAATGAAGCACCGTTGTGGAATTGCGCCTCGAAGGGAGGCAACCGCATCTGCCGCGACAGAGCGACGTGGTTGGCCGGGAGCAGCTTCATGGCTTCTTCGGCGGTGACCGTGCCGGGCTGCAGAAAAGCGGGCAGTGATCCGATCAGCGCACTGCGCGGATACCATGTGCGCTGCCGCCAGCCCAGACCTTGCGGCAGCGGCTGCGATGGCCAGCGCAGCGGGTCGTCAATGACCACGCGCTCGGGCGTCAGCAGGTCGTCCGGCGCCTCGATGTTAGGCAGCGCGAGACCCTCCACCGCTTCGCGTACGTTGCGCAGCGCCACGCCCCGGCCCATGTCGTTGCGGGGATAGAAGAAGGGCAGGTTCGGATCGCTCTTCTGGTCGCGCCCGCCATAGGCGCGGTCATAGCGGATCTCCATCTCAAGAAACGGCTCGGGATCGGAGAACACTGGCGCCATGTCGGCGCGCCATTGGCAGCTCCGATCGCCGGTCACCTGAAGGACCTTCTGTTGCGCCCCGATGCGCACACCCACGGCCATCGATTCGACGGCCATGCCCCGGGGTGCATGCGCCTTGCCGATGATCACCAGGTCGGTCGCCGACTTGAACGGCGCGACCTCGCTCTCATGCTCGACCACGGACCACTCCGGATCGCCGTTGTCGTAATACTGATCGGTGAGGCGCAAAGGTGCATCGCGCTCGCTGCGCTGCGCCGCATGGCCTTGCACGATCCGGTAGCTGCGCTTGACCAGCACGCTGAACAGGCACTCGCCCGCACGCGTGCGGCCGGGGATGACTTCCACCGCGCCCGGAGACGCTTGGTTCGGCGGCAGGGTGTCGATCATGGAGCACCCTTCGCGTCAGGGATTGAGCATCACCATGCCGCCCCTGACGGTGTTGGTGGCCGAGCCTTCGGAAAGCACGATTGCGCCCTTGGTCTGGTGTTCCGACTCGGCTTCCGAATGAACCACGCCGCCTTTGATGAAGACGCCGCCTGAGCCGCTGATCGTGACGTTGACGCCTTCGAGTGAAATGTTGCCATCCGCCGCCATCCACAATTTGCTGGCGCCGGTGTGCAACTGAATGCTCGTTGCTGCGTGGATGTAGATGTGTTGCGAATCGGAAGACACGCTGATCGCCCCGCCGGTGGAAGCGATCGTCAGGTTGCCCTTGATCTTCGTGGTCTGCGTCGCATCGTACTTTTCGTCCAAAGCGCCTTGTACGTGATAGTCGGCGGTGCCGGCCAATACATCGTGGACCAACTTGCCGACAGTGACCTTGATGGTGGTATCGCCTTTGATCGTCTCCGTGTGCGTGCCGTCGACGTTGATGGTGCGGTTGTTCACGACGGTCTGCTTGTCGTCGTGCTCGACCTTGGTCGTCATGTCGTATTGGGCATGAATGTTGATCAGCTCTTTGCCGGCCGTGTCGTTCATCGACATCTCGTTGTAGCCCTTGCCCTTGTGCGTGTTGGTCTTCAACCCGCTCACGACCGCATTGCCTGGCAACGAATAGGGCGGCATGCTCTCACCGTTGTAGACCCGCCCGATGATGATCGGCCGGTCCGGATCGCCTTCGAGGAAATCGACGATCACCTCTTGCCCGATGCGTGGGATGCTGACCGAGCCCCACCCTTTGCCCGCCCACGGATGGGACACTCTGATCCAGCAGGAGCTGTTCTCGTCGCTCTTGCCGTAGCGGTCCCAGTGGAATTGCACTTTGACGCGGCCGTACTTGTCCGTCCAGATTTCCTCTCCGGCCTTGCCGACGACGATGGCACTTTGTGGGCCTGGCATGGTCTTGCGGGCCGTCAACCGGGGCGGCCGCCAAGGGACGTCCGACGGCATGACTGTCAGCAGGAATGCACTCACCCCGCGCGGCCCGATGCGCAGAGTCGGCGTGCGATCAATTAGATCTTCCAGCACCATGCGTGCGTCGGCATTGACCGGATCGTCGCGGAGGGCTTCTTGCAGCACGCTGACCACCGAGCGCTCGGCCTCGACCAATCCCAGGCCCTCGTATCCAGGGTGGCTGACCATGAACGTGCATGCGGCAATGACGTAGTCGCCGTTGAGCGTGCCGTCTGGATCGCCTTCGAAGGTAAAGCTTTTGCCGGCCGCCACATCGGGCCAACTGGTCAGCGCCCAGTGGCGATGACGGCGGCCGACGATCTCGTCCAGGCGCATGCGCGCGATGCTGTCGGTGTCGTGGCCTTCGAAGTAGCCGCCTGGGAACTCGAATGCTTCCAGGTCCGCCAGTTCATGCATATCCGGATCGGCCTTGTCGGCGCTGAGCTTCTTGCCGATGACTTTGAAATCGTTGTCGAGCGAGGCGAATTTGCCGGAGTCGAAGCTATGCGTGCTGACCCAGGAAGTGACTTCGTTAAAGCGCGCTTCGCCGGCAGTGTTGGGCAAGAAGCGCAACGTATCTGACACCGGCAGCTTGTCGTGCGCAATATCGCTTGCGTCGGAAAGATGCATCATGCCCGGCGCGTCGTGCGCGTCGAACCAGTAGTAGATGCCCTCCTCCTCCATCATCCGCGAAAGAAAACTGTAGTCGCTTTCCTGATACTGCACGCAGTAGCGGTGCGCTGCATGCGATCCGGTCACATGATCGGCATTGGTTTTCTTGAAGCGACTGATCGGACTGTCCTCGAACACCGCGTTCATCACCTCGAGCACCGGCTGTTCCTGCAGGATGCGCGAGTTGCTGCGCTTGGTCAGCAGCCAGAACCAGGAACGCAATTGGAGGGTGTACTGGAAGAAGCGGCCGACCTGCTGCTCGCGCGTGAAGCGCACCGCATGTCCCTGCGCATGGCGCTGGTGCGTGCCGCCATCGGCGTCCGAGAACTCGATCACGACGTCGAACGCACGTCCCAGAATATCCTTTGGCGCAATCGCGTTGTTCCTGGACAGCACCGTCAGTTCATAGAACGCGGGCCGTGACAGCACCTCATGGCCGACGATGCGCCAGAACATCAGGTCATCATTGACCGGCGAGTCGCTCCGGATCTGAAACGTGGTGTCGGCCATCGCGTGTGTCCCCCTTTTTAGTCGAACGCCTGGGTGAAATCGGCGCCTTCACGCCGAGCGCAACACGGTAGGGGCCATGCCGATTCGGCAAGCAGGAGCACGCCAGCATCTGGTCGACCGAAATGGCATGTGCGCAGTATTGAACCGCCCTCGCCCAATGGCAACCACGCCTTATGGCGTATGCCAAGCACTGCGATTTCGGGCCACCGGATCATCACTTGACGAATCACTTGCCGATGTAGACGATCTGAGGCCTTCCGTTTCATACTTGCGCCTTCAACCTAGAAACCGCAGTTGACCGCTTGCACCCACCAGATAAGCCGCATGTACGTTGCCTTTCTTGATTTCGCTCATGCTCATCTTTTCGGTGAGAGCGCTATGCGCCCGATTGCACCGCGCTCAGCGCGCCATGCTGCGTTGCTCCGCCTTGCCTGACACGCCGATCACGGCACACTCGAGCGCATCCAACTGCGGTTTCTAGGTTCAATGCACAAGGCTGTCGCCACCATGTCGCTCGCTTTTCTCAGCACCTTGTTCGGCGCAGTGAGCGCGCGCGGAGCGCCGGAGCAACCCGGCGATCGATCCAATCCGCGCCTGGCGCAACTGGTCGCGCAAAGCCTGGAAGATCAGTTGCACGGAATGCGTCCCGAAGTGCAGCACTTGATTGCCGCCGCGCCGACGCACGCCAAGGCATGGCTGCGCGAGATCGCGCAAGTAGTGGCACGCTGCCGGGGCGGGCCGTCGGACCAGAGCAAGTTGAACCTGCTGGAATACGACGTAACGCTGGCAAGTGGCGAAAAGCTGGAGAGCGTCTACACCGGGCACCGCTGCGTCTACGTCGGCACGCTTCGACCGATGGTCATGCGCGTCGTCTTCGACAACGGCGTCGCTACCGAGGCGTTCACCGACGGGCGGGAGCTGGCCTTATCCGTGGATTCGGCCAAGGTTGAATGCGACCTGATGGCGCGCTCGCTGCTCAAGATCGATCGCATGCGCCGGCCCGAGCGTTACTTCGTGCCAGGCCCAAGCGCCGCGCAGATCGAAGAACAGTGGAAGCCACGCTGACCTCGGCACCAGGCCTCATCTCACGGCGAGAGTAACAACACCAGTGGCTGGCTCGGAACGATGCGAACGCCCGGACAGTTGGTACTGTTCTGCAGCGAGACACTGGTGAGGCGCGACGCCGGCATGGAGTTGAAGAGCACCGTAAAGGCGCCGGTCAGATGGCGGCTCGGGCCCATCACCGTGCCCGAGGCGACGCCCAGCAGCACGCCCGCGTTGTCGCCATTGGTCATGGGAATGGTGGTGGCCAGGTTGTGCGCCGGCATGCCCATGATCAGGATGTTCGGCACGTTCGGGATCGCCATCGGCCCCATGGCGATGTTCGGATAGGGCACCGGTATCGGCGACGGCACCATCGGCGTCATGCAGACATCGGGGAACCCCATGTCCATGCCCATCATCTGACAGTTGGCAAACATCGCAGCTCCTAGCCAAAATGAATTTGTGCGCCGCGTGCCTTGACGAGCTTCTCGCCGTTGACCAGCGTATGTTCGCCGCCTAGACGCAATAGCTGCTCGGCTTCACATTCGAGGTGGGTGGCATGGACGCGGTCCAGCCCCTCGGTGCGGCGCAGATAGTTCTTGCTGAAATGCGTGGCGCGCTCCAGCACCGTGGACAGCGTCGCGCCAACCAGGCGCAGTGCCGATGCGACCACCCGCATCTGACGGCCCATGATCTGCGCCGAATCAACGGTCACCTCGGCCTCGGTGCTGCGCAGGTCGAAGCGTTCGCTCGTCAAGCGAAGCGTCGGTGCCTCGAGCGCCAGCTCGCCGCCCTCGACCTCGAGCCGCGTATTGCCGACCAGGCGCAGGCGATTGGCGACGCCCTCTTCGCGTTGCAACACCGCCACGACCCAGAGCTCATCGGGCGCTATGCACAGGCAAGCGACGCTGTCGCCGACACTGGGCTCCAGCAGGCAACTGGCGGCTCGACGTGCGCGGGCGGTGAGCGCGCCACTTTGAATAACGCAGCCAGCCGGGTTGACGGCGGTGACGATGCCGACACAGCTTTCAGCCGCGGTCATCGTCGTCGCGCCGCTGCGGACAGCAGCTTTAGCGGCCGGCCGAGCGCCGCGACGGCTTTTTCCGGGCATGGCCTTCTGCGGCCCGCTGGTGATCGATGTCTTCATCTCTTGCATGGTGGCTTCTCCAAATTCAAGCGGGTAGCGGCTGCCACTTCTCGGCCTGCGCGAGGTCCGCGTCCGTCTCAATGGCGCTGGCGCGGTCGGTGAACTGCGCTTCTTCGGTGCGCGCGCCGTGCAGGCGCGTGCGCGTCATGCGCGCTTGGCGCAGGTCCGCACGCGACAGGTCGGCATGCGAAAAATCGGCATAGGTCAATTCCGCGCCGCCGAAGCGCGCGTCGGGCAACTTCGCAGCGCCGAAGTGGCATTGATAAAGGTCGGCGCCTTCGAAGCGCGCTTGCGGCATCTCAGCACCAGAAAACAGCGCCTGGCGCAGCTTGGCTTCGGAGAAGTCCACATCAACACCACGCGCTTCGCAAAAGAGCGCCCGTGCGCCCTCGGCGCGATGAAAGCGCGCGCCATCGAGCAGGGCCCCCTGGAAGTTGCACTGACCGATCGGCACTTCAGTGAAATCGGCGCCCGTCAGATCAGCCCCTGCAAACTGGCACCCATCGAGCACCAGCGAGACGAACGATTTTTGCTTCATGCTGCTCTTGCTGAATGCAACGCGGCTGAATTTCGCCCGTGCCCAGGTCAAAGCGCGCAGGTCGCACTCCATCACGGTGGCGTACTGCCAGCGCGTGTCGTCGGCATTGACGTCCACCAGCTTGCATTGCGTCAGCACCGCCGACGGCAGGTTGGCGCCGGCCAGATTGGCATGGGAAAGGTTGCAGCGAGCGATCGTCGCCATGCCTAGGCCCGTCTGGCCCATCTGTGCGTGCGTCAGCGTGCAGTCCGAGAACGTCGTGTTGTCGAGGTTGGCTGCGCGAAGATCGATGTGGTCCATGGCGCAGCCGTTGAACACCGCGCGTCGAAGATTCGCCCCGTTCATCAACGCGCCTGACATATTGCAATGGTCAAACACTGTTTCGCGCAGGTCGGCACCTCGAAAATCGGCGTCCTCCAGGCGACTGTTGGTGAACACGCCACCACCGAAAAACGTCTTGCTGAAATGACCGGCGCGCAGGTCGAGCCCATCGACGGGCGTGCCCATGGTCACGACGAGCGAAAGAGTCTCGGCTTTCATGCCAGGGGGTCGCGCGCGTCGGCTTGAGCCTGCTGCTGCGCAGTGAGGCGCGGCCAGGTGCGCGCGCGTGTCAATAGAGCGCCATCGAAGCGCACGTTGCCGTCAAGTCGGACGCGCGAAAGGTCGCTGGCAAACAGGTTGGCATTGCGCAGGTCGCACGAGCGCAAATCAGCGCGCTGCAAAATGGCTTCCTTCAAATTGGCACCGGCAAGTCGCGATCGCTTGAACACCGTCTTGCGCAACAGCGCACCTTGCAAGCTGGCCAGGCGGATGTCGCAATCGACAAGGCGCGCCGCGCCAAGGTTGGCGCCATCGAGAACGGCGCTCGCCAGTCGGGCGCCTGCCAAGTCGGTCTCGCCGAGGTTGGCGCCTCGAAAACTCCCTTTGGCGAGATCAGCGCCGCGCAGACTGCTGTCCTTTGCAAACACGGCACCGTCACAGCAGGCACCCGCCAGGCGCGCGCGATCGAGCGTGCAACCGACGAAGTTGGCGAGCTTGAGCTGCGCCCCGCGCAGGTCGACTTGGGACAGGTTGCATTCGACGAAGGTGCAGCCGCAAAGATCGGCCTCGGCCAGTACCACACCCTGCAGATCGATTTTGTAAAACAGCTGTCCGGCCGCCTGCACGCCAGTCCAGTCAGCCGGACCCCACTTCGTCTCAAACAGATTCGTTCCGTTCATGAGGCTCTTGCGCAGGTGCGTGTCGGTCAGATCGCAGTGCATCAACACGGCACCGGTCAGGTCGCTCTGGTCGAGCACCGCGCCAGCCAAGCGCGCGCGCCCGAGGTTGGCGCCAATCAACCTGGCGCCGATGGCCACCAGGCCGCGCAGGTCGGCGTGTGCCAGCACTGCGCCGCACAGGTTCGCCCCCGACAGGTTGGCACCTTGCAGGTTGGTGCTTTCCATCCAGGCGCCGGAGAAATCGACATTGCGCAAGTCGAGACCCGACAGATCGGCGCCAGTCAGATCAATGTCGGGCAAGGTGCGCAGCCCCTGCTTGAGCATCCAGCGCATTTCATTGCGACTGTTCGCGGCCGCTGCACCTCGCAGCGGATAGGCCGGCGGCTGCATGTGCGCAGCCTGCAGATAGCCCTGGCGCTCGGCGTCTTCCTTCTGCGTGAGCTTGGCGAGCAGCGCCACCTGGTTGCCGGCGTTGACGAGGCCGGGCGCATCGCGTTTGAACGCCTCCACCTGCGCCTTGGCGCGCCACCGCGGCGGCCCTCGCTGCGCCAGTTGTGCAAGGTCGATCTCGCCGGCTTCGGCCTTGTCGAAAACGAGTTGCAGCTTGTCGACGGCGTCTTCGAGCGCGGCCATTTTCTGCCGCTCCATCTCCTTGTGGTTCGCCTTGAGCCACGCCGGCAACTGCGCTGCCGTCAGCGGCTTTTTGGCGCGGGGCCCGAGCTTGACACCCATGGCGTCCGGATCGAGCCCGCGGGCGATCAATTGCTCGCGTGCCAGGGTCACGTCCATGTCAGCAGCTCGACGCTGGGCGTCGGCTTGCAAGCCATCGCTCCTGAACGGCGCACTGGCCTTCTCGAAGGCCGGGTCGAAGACGTCGAGATCGGCCGGCAGAAGCGCTTCGTCGTCCAGGCCGGCCAGCGCGCCATGGACCGGATCCATGCGCTCTTCCATGGCCTGCACATAGTGTGCATCGTCCCTGGTTTCGCCTACCCGCTCGACCGCGCAGAGCACCTGTTCGATATCGCTGGCATCGTCCTCCGTCGATTCGGCCAGGCCGTGGAAGACCAGCACCATGCGCTCGGCGTGCGGAAAGAACCAGACCGTAGTCAGCCGCATCGGCACTTCACGCAGCTTGTGATCGGCGCCGTTGGCGTAGTTGACGAAAGTGCGTGTGCGCAACCCCGGCAGCCGCCCTTCGATGTGCGGTTGCGTTGGATGAAGGTGGTCGAGCGTGTAGGGCTCGTCGCCGGCCAGCGGCGTCTCGAACCATTGGTCACGTGGCGCCATGTTGAAGTGACGCCAGTCGAGGTCGGGCGCGAAACCCGGCGCATGCTCTTCAAGATATCGCGCGTCGTAGGTGCCACGCCATTGGCTGCGCTGGGGATGCATGACGTCCAGCGCAGCGAAACCTGCCGGCGGCGCGTTGCTGCCCGGTTGCGTCAGACGCTGCTGCGGCAACTCGAGATTGGGCAGGCGCCGCATACCGTCCATGGTGACGCGACCCACGCCCTGCAGATTCGCGGGGAAATCGGCACCACCGTAGGCGCGCTCCCAACTGATTGGCAACTGCGTGATCGGTAACGGCGCCGTGGCAGTGGCGCCATCCCAATAGCGATCTCCAAAGGCCAACAGCGTTTTCTCAACGGACCCGAGGCGCACGCGAACGGCACAGGCGTTGGGCCGATCTGGCGGCGGGTGGGCAAAGCCATGCACCAGGAACTCCGAGGTCAGTTTGGCCACGCCTTCGTCCACGAGTGGAGCTGGCATCTGCTCGGCCAGAAAAGTCCACAGCGATTGTTCGCCCCAAAGGCTGCCCCGTGCGCCCTGCTCGAAGGGTACGTGCAACAAGTTGGAGATGCACAAGCCGAAGCGCTTCTTGTACTCGATGGGCCGGCTTGAAAATCCCAGGCAAGAGGGCTTGAACAGATGCATCAGCGGTGCCTTGTGCGCCGTGATCGAGCCGGTCGACCATCGCAGCTCGATCTCATGGCGCACTCACCAGTCATCGGACGAACCGCCGCCGCCGCTGGAGCCGCCTCCGCCCTGATAGGGATCGGCGGGAGGGCCGCCAGTCTTTCCGCTGGCGCCGCCGCCACCCTGCTTCGAACCTGCGTCGGAGTCGACGCCACCTTGCTTGGAGCCCGAATCGCTGCCGGCACCGCCCTGCTTGGAACCGGATGCAACACCGCCCTGCTTCGAGCCGGCATCGGAGTCGGCACTCCCCTGCTTCGAGCCTCCATCGCTGCCGGAACTGTCCTGCTTGGAACCGACGGCAACGCCCCCTTCTTTGGAACCAGCCCCAGCGTCCGCACCACTCTGCTTGGAACCGACGGCAACGCCGCCCTCTTTGGAACCAGCCCCAGAGTCGGTGCCACCTTGCTTGGACCCGGCTGCGCTTTCTCCGCTCTTTCCTGCAGCCGCGTCTGGCACCGATTGCGAGCCGATCACGCCACCCGTCACGGCGCCGGCGACCGCGCCGGCCGGACCGCCGAGCGCTGCACCGGCGACAGCGCCCACGACGGCACCTTCAACGGCTTGGATCTGACGCTGCCGCCGGTCCGCGCTCTCGGCCAGTTGGCCCAATTTCTGTTGCAGCGCCGGAAGCTCCGGCAGATCTGCGGCGGCGTCGCGCAGCGCTTGGGCTGCATCCGCATATTGCTGTGCCATTGCGATCACGTCATTGACGCCAAACGCGAGCGCGACCAATCCGCCAAGCGCTGCTGCAATGGCGCCGCCCGCCGCCGCGCCGCCACCACCACCCGGGGAGACGATTTTCAAGGCTGTCGTGTCGATATCCATCGGCACTGCGGTCAAGTCCAGCACGCCCGAGTTGGACATGTCGATTGCTGCGGTGTTGCTCATCCGGATCGCCGCGCAATTCTCGATCCCCAGGCCGAGAAAGTTGCTCATCTGCAGGCCCATGAAGGTGCTGCGCGACAGGCCCATCGCGGTGTCGCTGGCCATGCCGATGTAGCCGTTGTCGTTGTTGCCGAGCACGGTGGTGTTCGAGCCCATCGAAATCGACTCGATGTTGCCGATCGCCGTCAACTTGAGGTTGGCGCCGGCCGTGATCTTGATATCGGCGTTGGAGCCGATCACATGCGGGCCGCTCGAAACGTCCTTGCGATTTCCGCCAGAGCTGTAGGTGATATCGCCTTTCGACGTCACGGCGACCGACGCTGGCGTGACGACCATCGCCCCGGTGGTGACGGCAAGCGAAGCCGAGCCGTGAATGACCGGACCCGACACGCCGACAGTCTGCCCGACGCCGATGGTTCGCAACTCGCCAAGCACAACGATGTCGGTCCGAGCCCCGATCGTCTCGTGGTGGCTGTTGCCGGTGACGATGGTCACCTGGTCCTTGGTGATGCGATTGGTGTCGCCGCCTTCGACCGTGAGTTTGCGGTCTTTCACCACCGTGTGCGTCTCGAAGCCCTCGATGCGCAAAGTACGGTCGTTCTCGACCAACAGGCTCTGGTCGTGGCCAACCGAGGTCGAATCGTCAGCCTCGACCGAGGTCGACATGTTGCGTTCGGCGTGGACGTTAAGGAGCTCTTTACCCTTCTTGTCCTCGAACATGATCTCGTTGTAGTTATTGCTGTTGCCGTCCGGGGTTGAGCGCGTCTTGAAGCCGCTCTGTGAAGCCGAGTCGTACGGCACTGGATGCATGTCGTTGTACATGCGCCCGACGATGATCGGACGGTCCGGATCACCTTCCAGAAAATCGACTATGACTTCCTGACCGATACGCGGCATGAAGTAACCGCCCCACCCCACGCCGGCCCAGGGTTGCGACACGCGCACCCAGCAGGTCGATTTTTCGTTGCTCTCGCCGTACCGATCCCAGTGAAACTGCACCTTGACGCGGCCGAACTTGTCGACGTAAGGCTCATCTTCCTGGCCCTTGGGACCCACCACGATCGCCGATTGCGGACCCGGCATGATGCGACTCGGCGTGAGGCGCGCTGGCCTGAAGGGCACGTCGGCACGAAGCGCCGTGAGAAAGAAGGTGCAGGTTCCGAGGCTGGGTGCGACCAGGTCCGGCCGACCCATGAGGATGTCGTGCACGGCATCGAGGGAGCTGGCGTTGAGGGTGTCGTCCTGCAACAGCTTTTCGAGCACGCCGCCGAGACGCTGGACGTTGCCGGCGTAGCCGCTGAGGCCTTCGTAGCCCGGATGCGTCACGATGAACAGGCAACTGCCGATCAGGTAGTCGCCATTGCTGATGCCGTCCGGCGCGCCGGCGAATGTGAACGTCTTGCCAGGCGCCACATCGGGCCAGTGCGTGATCGCCCAGTAGCGATCACGTCGTGCCATCAACTCTTCACCGCGCACGCGCGCCGCGGTCTCGGCATCATCGCTGCTGAAGTAGCCGCCAGGGAACTCGAACATCTCGAATTCGGACAAGTCGTGATCATCCGAGACGTCGCGCTTGGCGCCGAGCTTCTTGTCGATGGCCTTGAAATCGTTGTCGCGGGTGTCGTACTTGCCGGTCTCGAAATGGCGTGCATTGACCCAGCGGTCGATTTCGCCGAAGCGCGATTCACTGGCGCCGAACGGAAGGTAGCTCAAGGTACCGTCGACCGGCAGCTTCTGGTGCGCCACGTCGGCAGCGTCGGCCAGATGCATCTTGCCCGGCGCGTCATGCACATCGAACCAATAGTAGATGCCTTCATCTTCCAGCAGGCGGGAGATGAACTGGTAGTCACTCTCCATGTGCTGCACGCAATAGCGCCGCGGATTGTGTGTGCCGATGACGCCGTCCTTGGTGATGTTCTTGAAACGCTTGATCGGGCTGTCTTCGAACACCGCGTCGATCACCTCGAGGGCCGTCTTTTCCTGAAAAACGCGGGAATTGATCCGCTTGGTCAGCAGCCACAACGGCGGCCGCAATGTGATGCGATATTCCTGGAAGCGCCCAACCATTTCCGAGCGCATGAAGCGCACGGCGTGTCCCTGACAGTGCCGTTCATGAACAGCACCTCCCTCATCGGCAAAATCGATCTGCACATCGAAGGCGCGACCGAGAATGTCTTTGCCGTCGATCCCGAGATTGGCGGAAAGCACTCGCAAGTCGTAGGTCGACGGCACTGAGAGTGCCTCGTGCCCGACGATGGTCCAGAACATCAGATCGCCCGCGACGGGCGAATCGCTCTTGATATGAAAGGTCTGGTCAGGCATGCCTGGGTCTCGATGTAGTTGTTCGGCGCCGATGGATCAATCGAACGCGTAGGTGAAGTCGGCGTCTTTCACGTCCAGTGCGACGCGCCGAATCTCGCTGCCTGAGGCCAGGCGCTGCAGGTACTCGACCGAGATCGTCGGCAGCACCGTATTGGTCAGGATGGCGTCGATCACGCGGCCGCCCGATTCGGCGTCGTTGCAACGCGCCACCACCTGCTCGACCACCGCTTCGGTGTAATCAAACGGCACGCCGTGGTTGGCCTCGACCCGTTTCTTGATGCGACCGAGCTGCAGGCGCACGATCTTCTTCATCATCTCGGGTGACAGTGGAAAGTACGGAATCGTCACGATGCGCCCGAGCAAGGCCGGCGGAAACACCTTCATCAACGGCGCCTTGAGTGCATCGCTGAGCGCCGCCGCATCGGGCAGCAACTCGGGGTCGCGGCACATGCTCATCACCAGCTCGCTGCCGGCATTGGTCGTCAGCAGGATGATGGTGTTCTTGAAATCGATCATGCGGCCTTCGCCGTCTTCCATCCAACCTTTGTCGAACACCTGGAAGAAGATTTCATGCACGTCGGGGTGGGCCTTCTCCACCTCATCGAGCAGCACTACCGAGTACGGGCGCCGCCGTACGGCTTCGGTGAGGATGCCGCCTTCGCCATAGCCGACATAGCCGGGCGGCGCGCCCTTGAGCGTGGAGACGGTATGCGCCTCCTGGTACTCGCTCATGTTGATGGTGATGATGTTTTGCTCGCCACCGTAGAGCGCCTCGGCCAAAGCCAGCGCGGTCTCGGTCTTGCCGACGCCGGAGGTGCCGCACAGCATGAAGACGCCGATCGGCTTTTGCGGGTTGTCCAGGCGGGCCCGCGAGGTCTGGATGCGCCGCGCGATCATCTCCAGGCCGTGCTTCTGGCCGATCACGCGCTGGTTCAAAGTCTCAGCCAGGTTGAGCACGGCCTCGACCTCGTTCTTCACCATGCGCCCGACCGGAATGCCGGTCCAGTCGGCGACCACCGAGGCCACGGCCTGCTCGTCGACCGACGGCAGGATGAGCGGCGACTCGCCTTGCACGGCGTGGATGCTGGCTTGCAGTTCGTGCAGTTCGGCGAGCAGGGCGGCGCGGTC
>JBDSYU010000108.1:0-11991 GCA_039925525.1 Variovorax sp. | reverse complement strand
GAAGAACAATCCGTATGTGTTTCGCTTTTTTCCTGGCGATGCCATCGCCAAGGCGGCGCATGTGCGTTATGTGGTCGAAGAGTTGAAGAAGAAGCGCATCGCTCTGGTTTATCAGACGACGGCCTATGGGCAGGGCGGTCGAGCGCAGATCGTCGAGCAGCTCAAGAAGTTGGGGCTCGAACCGGTGATGCAGGAGGCCCTGGACGTCACCGTGAAAGACATGTCTGCGGTGATCGGAAAGGTCAAGGCCGCCAACCCCGACGTGGTCATGCTGCATCTGCATGGCGGGCCGTCGGCACTGTTTTTGCGGCAGGCCGCTGCCGCCAATCTCGACCTGCCGATGGTGACCGGCTCGGGCATGAGCCAGCCGTCGACTGTGGCACTCCTCGAACCCTCGGAGCTGAAAGGTGTATGTGCTGAAACCAACGCCGCGCCCATAGCGGCCGACACACCGGCCATGGAAAAATTTCTCGCGCAGTACCGAGCGGAATTCAAATCCGAACCCGATGGTTTTGCCGTTGGCCAGTACGACGCGACTTCGATGGTGATCGATGCGGCTGCCAAAGGTGCAACGACTGCCGCGGCGATGGAGAAAGCGCTTTCAACGACCAGCTACAAGGGGTTGGCCATGACCTACAAATCCGATGGCAAAGGCAACATGGCCCACTCCTCGGTGATCATTTGCTACAACGGCACTGATCGAACGCCGAAGGTCGTGAAGCGCTACGACTGAGCGCAACAACGCTTTCAGCGCCTGATCGAAGCGAATCGCTGGACGGCTCGATGTTGCAGGTTCTGGTGAACGCGCTCGCGCTGGGCACTTCCTATGCGCTGCTCGCCTTGGGGTTCGTGCTGATCCTCAATGCCACCAATGCCGTCAACTTCGCGCATGGCGACATGGTGATGGCCGGTGGCTACTTGGCCATCGCGCTGTCCAGCTTCGTGCCGCTGCCTGGATTGGTGCTGCTGCCCCTGGTGATGGCCGGGATGGCATTGCTCGGCGTCGCCTTCTCGTTGGTCGCCTACTTCCCGCTGAAGGATCGCCCGCCGGTGTCGGTCTTCATTTCGACCATCGCTCTGGGCATCGTGTTTCAAAACACCTCCAACGCCTTCAACGGCGCCGAGCCGCGCAAGGGTCCGGCGCTATGGGGCGATGGCCAATTCGATTGGGGCGCCGTCGAAGTCAGCGAACAAGCGCTGTTGATCATCGGCGTCGCCGTGCTGTTGATCACCGGGCAGCATCTGCTGCTCAATCGCACGGGGCTCGGGCGGCGCCTGCGCGCCACGGCGCAAGACCGCCAGATGGCGCAGGCCATCGGCATCAACGTCAACCGAATGATCGCGCTCACATTTGCCATTGGCGCTGCTCTGGCCGGTGCAGCGGGGCTGATGTTGTCCAACACCTTCTTCGTCGCGCCCACCGACGGCAGCAACTACATCATCAAGGCCTACATTGCCGTCACCATCGGCGGCTGGGGAAGCCTGCTTGGCGCGGTATGCGGGGCGATGCTGATCGCCTTCTTCGAAGTCGTGTATCCGTCGCTGCCAGTACTGTTACCTGCGCTCAAGGGGCTCGCCCCCGGACTGTTCACTCAGACCGCATCGACCATCGTGCTTTACGTCGGTTTGCTGGCAATCATGTTTTTCCGGCCGCAGGGACTGTTCGGCGAGCGCGTGCAACGCCGGGTATGAGTCGCGTGTGGAACTGGAGCCGGAGCGGAATCCGGCCGCTCCTGTTGCTGGGTGTCGTCGGTCTCATGATCTGGCCGGCAACGATGCACTCGTCTTACGAATTGCGCCTGTTCACGCTGGTCGGCATCTACGCGTTACTGGCGATGGGCTATCAATTCATCTTCGGGCATGTCGGTGCCTTGGCGCTGACGCAAGGCACCTTTTTCGGCGTTGGCGCGTACGCCGCGGCCATCCTCACCACGCGCTATGGGCTCGACGGAAGTCTGGGCCTGGCTGCGGCAGTGGTTTTGCCGGTGCTGCTGGCGGTGCTGGTCGCCGCGCCGGTACTGAAGCTGGAATCGCACTATTTCGCGCTGGCGACACTCGGCGTTGGCCAAGTGGTGCTGCTGGTGGCGATCGCCTGGCAAAGCATGACTGGCGGCTCCAACGGCTTGGGCGGCATTCCGGCGCTGCAGCTGCTCGGTCGCGAGATCGGCAAAGGCCAGGCGATGCTCGCAGCGGTCTGGGTGTTCGTGGCGTTGGGCGCACTTTTCTCGTGGCGCGCGACACGCGGGCTGTATGGCGCCGCGTTGTCGATCGCGCGCGAGAATCCGATTGCGGCACTGTCCATCGGCATCGATACATCATCCCTGCGCTACGCCACGTTCTTGCTGTCGGCCGCCTTTGCGGGCATGGCAGGCGCGCTGTATGCGCACACCATCCGTGTGGTCTCGGTCGAGGCGCTGGAATTCCCGATCATGGTGGCCTGCCTCACGATCACGGTCGTCGGTGGCAGGCGCCACATCGCCGGTGCGATCCTCGGTGCGATTCTGATTGTCAACTTGCCCGAGTGGTTTCGCGGGCTCGACAAGTACTACCTGATTGCCTACGGTCTTGCCTTGCTGCTGATGGTGATCCTGGCGCCCGATGGCTTGATCGGATTGATCGAACAGTGGCGCCAGCGCCTTTGGCCCGAACAGACCGGGTCGGTCATCACCGCTCAGCGGCCGACAAACAACCAGAGCTTGCGCGCCACGCCTCGAGGGGCGGCATGCAGCAGCGCTGCGCCGGCTCGTCCTGGCGGCGCTGACGCCGGTGCGCCGCTGCTCGAGCTGCGCGACATACACAAGCGTTTCGGCGGTGTGCACGCCTTGAACGGCGTTTCGCTGCAGGTCCGGAGAGGCCAGATCTTCGGATTGATCGGACCGAACGGTTCCGGGAAAACGACCGCGCTCAATATCGTGACCGGTATCTATCGCGCCGATGTGGGTCGGGTACTGCTGGCCGGCGCCGACATCGGCCGCGTCGCCAGCCACGAGATCGCGCGTCGCGGCGTGGCGCGGACGTTCCAGAACATCAATCTTGTGGACGACATGCGGGTCGTCGACAACGTGGCGGTGGCGCGCTACGGTGCCGAGCGCGCGGGCTTGCTGCGCGCGATCGGCGCCCCCTGGCGTGACCCCGACTGGCAATCGGCGCGTGCCACGGCCATGCAGCTGCTCGACGCGCTGGGTGTGGCCGATGTCAGCGAGCGACCGGCCGGCGGCCTGGCCTATGGCCTGAAGCGCCGCGTCGAAATTGCCCGCGCATTGGCGCTGGAGCCGAGCCTCCTGCTGCTCGACGAGCCCGCCGCTGGCCTGAACGAGAGCGAGCAACTCGATCTGGCACAGCGCCTGCGCGCCTTTGCCAATACTGGCCTGTCGATCCTGGTGATCGAGCACAACATGCCGTTCCTCATGCCACTGGCCGAGCGCATTGCCTGCTTCGACCAGGGCCGCCTGATCGCGCTCGGCACGCCTGCGGAGATTCGCGCCGACCCGCGTGTGATCGAGGCTTATCTCGGAGCACCCGAACCGGTGGCGGCGGCATGAGCGCGCCGGGCCGCTCCCAAGCGCTCATCCCGAAGCACGCAGCGCGGAGGGCCGTTCAGTGAGCGACGTGATTCTGGCGATCAACAACGTGGTCGCGCGCTACGGCCAGATCGAGGCGCTGCGCGGCGTCAGTCTTACGGTGGGGCGAGGCGAGGCCGTGGCCCTGGTGGGCGCCAACGGCGCCGGCAAGTCGACCTTGATGAAATGCATCATGGGATTGCTGCCTTGCGCCGAGGGCAGCATCGAATTCGACGGCGTTCGCCTCGGCGCCGTCGGCATCCACGACCGGGCGGCACTGGGTATCGGCTATTCACCCGAAGGTCGACGGATCTTTCCCGGGCTTACCGTGCAGGAAAACCTGCTGGTCGCCAGCACCGATCGCGATGGTGGGCGTGCACGCGCCGACGAGGTGTACCAATACTTTCCGGCCCTGCGCACGAAAGCGGCCGCGCTGGGGTGGTCGCTTTCAGGCGGCCAGCAGCAGATGTTGGCGGTGGCGCGTGCCCTGATGATTCGGCCGAAATTGCTGCTGCTGGACGAACCGTCGCTTGGGCTCGCACCCATTCTCATGACCGAGGTGCTCAATCGCGTGCGCGACATCACCGCATCGGGTACGGCTGTGCTGCTGGCCGAGCAGAACGTGCACAAGGCGCTCGCCGTTTCCGAGCAAGCTTGCGTGATCCGCCTCGGCCGCATCGTCGACACTCGGCCTTCATGTGAGTTGTTGGCTGAAGGCGGCCTGACCAATGCGTTTCTTGGCGCCTGAAGCCCGAACTTTTATCCAATCTCGTCATGTCAAACACCACGCCATCGTTCACCTTCGTGCACTCCAATCGTCGCGTCATTGCCGCCTGGGGCGCTCTCAAGCGATTGCCCGACTTGATGCTCGAACACGGCGCACAGCGCGCGGCGGTGGTGATGGATGGCTACTTTCGCGGCTCCGAGGTGGCTCGGCGCATCGAGGCCATGCTCCCGGTCGCCGGTGCCAAGCCGGTGTTTCATTTCGTGCCGCCGGAAGAGCCCGACACCGCCAGCATCGAAGCCTGCGCTGCTGCGCTAGCGGCGGTGGCGCCCGATTGCATCATCGCCGTCGGCGGTGGCTCCGCCATGGATACCGCCAAAGTCGCGCGGCTGATGCTGGCCAATCCCGGCGACGCCGAATCTGTCAGCGGCTTCGGCAAGCGCTTTCTGCCGCATGGCAGTTTGCTCATCGCCGTGCCGACCACCGCCGGGACCGGCAGCGAAGTCTCCGAATCTGCGGTGGCCGGTCGCAGCGGCTCGGACATCAAGCTGATCTTTCGCTCACCCGAAATGACGCCGCAGATCGCGCTGCTCGATGCCAGCCTGTCGGTGTCGGCGCCTGCGAAGGTCACCGCCGCCTCGGGTTACGACGCGATCACCCATGCGGTGGAGGCTTATGTGTCGAACGCCGCCTCGGCGATGTCCGATCCGTTTGCCGAATCTGCCTTGCGTCTGCTCGCAACCTGGCTGCCGGTGGCCTATGGTGATCCCGGCCACGCATTGGCCCGCCACCATTGCCTGGTCGCCTCTTGCCAGGCAGCGATCGCTTTCAACAGCGCCAACCTCGGTCTGGCCCACGCCTTTGCCGCGCCGTTGGGCGCCCTGTTTCATGTGCCGCATGGGTTGGCCAATGCGCTTGCGCTGCCGGTTGTGGCGGCCTACAACGAACCAGCCATGGGCGCCAAAGCCCAGGTGATTGCCGAGGCGTTTGGATCGGCGGGCGCCAGCGAAGGACTGGCGCGTGTGCGTCGAGCACTTGGCCTCGACCTCAGCCTGGATGAATTCGTTCCGGACGACACGGCACGCGAGCAACTCGCGCAGGCTGCCATGCGCAGCGGCCAGGTCAAAATGAACCCGCGCCTGGCCACTCTCGACCATGTGCGGGCGATGATCCAAGCTATGCGGACGCCAACCGGCGACGCCGCCCCCGTCCTTTCAATCTGAAAGCTGCCCATGTCACGTGTCGATCGCAATTCAGCCACCATCGCTGCCCCTGTCGGCACTTACTCGCATGGTGTGTCTGTAGAAGGCCCCGGTAAGTGGCTGCATGTGGCCGGACAGGTCGGCCTCTCGCCCGATGGGCGCTTGGGCGATGGCTTCGAGGCGCAAGCGCGCCTGGCCTGGACCAACCTGGTGGCGGTGTTGAAGGATGCCCGGATGGAGGTGGCCGATCTCGTCAAGGTCACCAGCTACCTGGTCGAGCCCGAACACATGTCGCTGCTGGGCCCGGTGCGGGCGCCATTTCTGGGCGCTGCACGGCCGGCGTCGACGGTGGTGATCGTCAAGGCGCTGGCCAGGCCCGAATGGCTGTTCGAGGTCGACGCCGTCGCCTGGCGCGAATAGTCACCCGAGCTTCGCCGTGCCATCCGCCGCGCCGTCCATCGAGCCGCTTCCCGGCATCCCGCTTCCGGGCGTGGCAACACCTGCACAGGTCCTGGCGGAGGTCGGCCCGATCTGGGGCCGTGACATTCGCGCGCATGGCGAGCGCGTGAAATTGGCCTATGCGCCGTTGCTGCGCGCCGCCGCCAAGCGGTCCGAGACGGCGGTGCACGTGCGGCGTGACATCGCCTTCGGCGCCGAGCCGCGGCAGATCCTGGATGTTTTCGCACCGATCGCCTCGAGCATCGAAGGTGAGCGATCAACCGCCGCACCGGTGGTCATATTCGTCCACGGCGGGGCCTTTGTTCGCGGCGAGAAGTCTTCACCGGATGGCCTTTACGACAATGTGCTGCTGTGGTTTGCAAGCCATGGCTATGTCGGCGTCAATCTCGAGTACCGCCTAGCGCCTGGTGCGGTGTTTCCAGCCGCGGTGCATGACGTGGCAGCGGGCGTCGAGTGGACGCACGATCACATCGGCGGATACGGCGGCGATCCTCGGCGCATTTACCTCATCGGCCACTCGGCTGGCGGCACTCATGTGGCGAGCTACGGCTTCGACCCTCACCTGGGCTTTCTCGGCCGGCATACGCAGGCGCTGGCCCTTATTTCGGCGCGGCTCTTAGCCGACGATTCGCCTGAGAATCCGAACGCCGCTGGTGTGCGGGCCTATTTCGGCAGCGACGCGGCGGCGCATGAACGCTGCTCGCCGATGATGCATGCGGCGCAGAACGCCATCCCGACGTTCATTGCCATCGCCGAATTCGAGAACCCGTTGCTCGACGTCTATGGGTTGGAGTTCGCACATCGGCTGGCTGTGGCGCGCCGGCGAGCTCCGCCTTTCATGCAATTGGCGGGTCACAATCATGTGTCGATCGTCGCCCACTTCAACACCGATGAAGATGTGCTGGGCCGCCGACTCGTCGCGTTCTTCCAGTCCGAAGAAACATCCGGCAAGCGGTGATCAGACCGCCTCCAGCGCCTGCAGCAACTCGGTCTCTATCGCCAGTTGCGCGCGCGGACCACGCAGCTCCAGGCCGCTGATCAGAAAGGTGTCTTCCACCCGCTCACCGAGCGTCGTGATCTTGGCCAGTTGCAGGTTTAGGTGATGCCGAGCCAGCACGCGAGCCACTGAATACAAAAGGCCGGCGCGGTCGCTGGCAGAGATGCCGAGCAGCCAACGTTGCGCCTTTTCGTCCGGCACGAGGCTGACCCGCGGTTGCACCGGGAAGCTGCGTACGCGCCGCGACGGCCGTGCCTTGGCCGGCGCCGGCAACTCGCCGGCCGCGTCGAGCGTACGCGCCAAGCCGGTCTCGACCATGCTGATCAGGTCGCGGTAGTGCTCGGCATCGAGCGTGGTGACGATCTGAAACGTATCGAGCGCATAGCCGTCGCTGGTGGTGTGCACCTTGGCGTCGAGGATGTCGAACGAAGACTGGTCGAAGTAGCCGCAGATGCGCGCAAACAGATCCGGTGCGTCGGGCGTGTACACCAGCACCTGGAGCCCTTCACCGACCGGAGACAGCCGCGCACGAACCACGGCGCGCGCGGGCAGTTGTGCAACCACGCCGGCATTCACGCCGGCATTCACGCCGGCATTCACGCCGGCGATCGCACGAGCGCCAGCGTGCACGGCCACATGCCCGGGCACATGGCGCGACAGCTGCTTGGTGTGCCAGGCAATTTCCGATGCATCGTGGCGCATGAAGTAGCCGGCGTCGAGCGTGCGCCACAGGGCGCTATGGGCGCTGGCTGGCAGCGCATACAGGGCCAGCAGTATCAGCGCGTCGCGCTTGCGTGCCTCGACCTCGGCCTTGGGGTCGGGCACATGGCCACCGAGCGCACGCGAGGTGGCATGAAACAGATCCTCGAGCAGTTTCCCTTTCCAGGCGTTCCAGACGCGCGGCGACGTGCCGCGAATATCGGCCACGGTCAGCAGATAAAGCGCTGTCAGGTTGCGTTCGCTGCCGACGCGCCTGGCGAAAGCGCCGATGACTTCGGGATCGCTCAGATCCTGCTTCTGCGCGAAGGTGCTCATGCCCAGATGCTCGGTCACGAGAAACTCGATGAGGCGTGCATCGTCGTTGGCGATGCCGTGGACGCGACAAAAACGCCGGACATCGCGCGCGCCGAGCTCGGAATGATCGCCGCCCCGGCCTTTGGCAATGTCATGGAAGAGGGCGGCGACATACAGGATCCATGGCTTGTCCCAGCCCGCCGCCAACTGCGAGCACAGCGGATATTCGTGGGCATGCTCCGGAATAAAGAAGCGTCGCATGTTGCGCAGCACCATCAGGATGTGCTGGTCGACGGTGTAGACATGAAACAGGTCGTGCTGCATCTGCCCGACGATGCGGCGAAACACCAGCAGGTAGCGCCCGAGCACCGAAGTCTGGTTCATCAGCCTGAATGCATGGGTGATGCCATGCGGCTCTCGCAGCAGGCGCATGAAGGTCTGGTGATTCACCGGATCGCTGCGGAAGGCCGAGCCCATCACATGGCGCGCGTTGTACAGCGCGCGCAAGGTGCGTGCAGACAACCCCTTCACACCCGAAGTCGTCTGGTACAAAAGGAAGGTTTCGAGGATGGACCGCGGTTCGCGCTGGTAGAGGTCATCGCTGGCCACCTCGATGGTCCCGTCCTTCTCGAAAAAGCGCGCATTGATCGGCCGCGGTGTCGATGCCAGCGGTTGCAATCGTTCGGCGACGTTGAGCAGCAGGATCTGGTTGAGCTGGGTGACGGCCTTGGCCGCCCAGTAGTAGCGCCGCATCAGCGCCTCGCTGGCGCGCAGGCGTGGTGTCTCGACATAGCCGAAGCTCTCGGCAACGGCCGTCTGGAGATCGAACACCAGGCGATCTTCACGTCGATGAGCGATCAGATGCAGGCGCGCACGCACCAGACTGATCAACGCCTCGTTGCGCTTGATCTGCTGCACCTCGAAGGCGGTGGCCAGGCCGTTGGCCGCCAGATCGTCCCAGCGCTGGCCGAGACGCGCCGCCTTGGTCATCCACAGGATGGTCTGCAGATCGCGCAGGCCGCCCGGGGACTCCTTGCAATTGGGTTCGAGCGCATATGGTGTGTCGTCGAACTTGCGATGGCGCAGCCGCATCTCCTGCATCTTGGCGGCGAAGAAGGCACGCGGGTCAATCGATGCCATGATCGACTCGCAGAAGGCGGCATACAGATCGGCATTGCCGCAGACGCGTCGCGATTCGATCAGCGAGGTGAGCACCGTCACATCCTTGCCCGCTTCGGCCAGGCAGTCCTCGATGGTGCGCACGCTGGAGCTGATCTCCAGTCCGGCGTCCCAGCAGCGCCCGATGAACGCTTCTATCTGTGCCAGTTGTTCGGCGTTGCGTGCGCTGGCATCGCTTGGCAGCAACACGAGCACGTCGACATCGGAGGCTGGAAACAGTTCGCCGCGGCCGAAGCCGCCCACGGCGACCAGCGTCAGGCGGTCACCGAAATGGCCGTCAATCCACAATTGGCGCAGCGTCTGGTCGGCCAGAAGCGCAATCTGGCGCAGTACCGCATGCACGCGCCGCACACCACCGCCGGAACGCAGCTTTTCAGCCGCAAGCGCCTTGCATCGCTTGAAGTCCAGGCGCAGTTGCGCCACCGATTCACTGGTGGTGGTCAGGTCCATCCGGCGCCATCGGCCTGCAGCGCTCGAACCAAACTGGCGTGTCGATCGACGGCGCCTGTGCGTCCATCACATCAGGCAAGTGCTGCCGCCTGGGCCGTTGCCGTTGCCGTTGCCGTTGCCGTCGCCGTCGCCATTGGCGCTGCCCTTTGCTCGAGCACGAAGGCCGGCGGCGGCGGGCTGCCGGCCGAGAGCGTCAGCACCTCGTAGCCGGTCTCGGTGACAAGCACCGTGTGCTCCCACTGCGCCGACAGAGAGTGATCGCGCGTGACGATGGTCCAGCCGTCGTAGTGGCCGCCCTTGGCATCTTCCTTGATGTCGCGCCGGCCGGCATTGATCATCGGCTCGACGGTGAAGGTCATGCCCGGTTTGAGTTCTTCCAGCGTGCCGGGCTTGCCATAGTGCAACACCTGCGGCTCTTCGTGGAAGCCGCGGCCGATGCCGTGGCCGCAAAACTCGCGCACCACCGAAAAACCGTTGCCTTCGGCAAAGCGTTGGATGGCATGGCCGATGTCGCCCAGGTGCGCGCCGGGTTTCACACGTACGATGCCATGCCACATGGCTTCGTAGGTGAGGGTACACAGGCGCTTGGCCGCAATCGAGGTGTCGCCGACGACGAACATGCGACTGGTGTCGCCATGCCAGCCGTCCTTGATGACGGTGATGTCCAGGTTGACGATGTCGCCCTTGCGCAAGGCCTTGTCATTCGGGATTCCGTGGCACACCACGTGGTTGACCGAGCTGCAAATCGACTTCGGATAGGGCGTGTTGCTCGCACCCATATAGTTGAGCGGGGCCGGAATCGCCCCTTGCAGCTCAGTGATGTACCGGTGCGCGATGCGGTCGAGCTCGTTGGTCGTGACGCCGACCCGCACATGCGGCGTGAGGTGGTCCAGCACCTCTGAAGCCAGTCGGCCGGCGATGCGCATGCCGTCGATGGCAGCGGCATCCTTGTAGGTAATGGTCATCGGCGAATTATCCCACCGCGCCCCTAAAATCGCGCCTCGCCCAAGAGCGCTTCGGCGCTGCTGGTTTCGCGCCCGCTTCCCGACGACACCGCCCGTGCCGCCTCCTGCCTCAGAACCTTTCCCCCCGCCTTTGCTTTCTCCACCGGACGGCGCGGCAGCGCGCAGCATCGCGGCTTTTGCTGGCGGATCAGCGCTGGGCCGGTTTCGCACGCAACGTCTGCTGGCGCAATTGCAGTCGATCGAGCTGTCGATCGATCGAGTCGACGCGCACCATGTGTATTTGGTGTGGACCGACATGCCGCTCGATTCGCATGAATGCAAACGCTTCGGGCAACTGCTGGACGACGGTGAAGGGCCGTTGCAGGCGCTGGCACCGGGCGGCGCTGTCAGCGGGCAGGGCAGGGCAGGGGCGGGCGTCAAGGATCGGAACGCCACTGGCGCTGCAACCCGTGCGACATCTGGCGCCAGCCTGACGCGCGTCGTCGCCCCGCGCCTTGGCACAGTTTCGCCCTGGGCTTCGAAGGCGACCGACCTGGCGCGCAATTGCGGGCTGACATTGCGGCGTGTCGAACGTGTGACGCAGTTTCGTATGTGGCAAAAACCCGGGCGCTTTCGCAACGCGCCCGACATCGGCGACGCGCAGCGCCAAGCTATCGATGCACAGTTGCACGATCGCATGACGGAATCGATCCTCCCGACACTGGTGTCGGCGCATGCCTTGTTCGATGTCTTGCCGATGCATCCGACGGCGTACATTGACGTGTTGGGCGGTGGCGTGCAGCAGGGCCGCGCGGCGTTGCTGGCGGCCAATGCGCTGTTCGGCCTGGCCTTGGCCGATGACGAGATTGACTATCTGATCGACGCGTTCAAGCGCCTCGGCCGGAATCCGACCGATGTCGAGCTGATGATGTTCGCGCAGGCCAACAGCGAGCACTGTCGACACAAGATTTTCAACGCGCAGTTCATCATCGACGGCGCGCCGCAGGCGCAAAGCCTGTTCCAGATGATCCGCGAGACAGAGCGCTTGCATGCGCAGCACACCGTGGTCGCGTACAGCGACAACGCATCGGTGATGCAGGGCAATGTGCTGCAGCGCTTCGAGGCCGCGACTGACGGCGATGTCAAAGGCGTTGCGCGCTACCTTGCCCGCACGGCGGAGGCGCATGTACTCATGAAGGTGGAAACACACAACCACCCGACGGCGATCTCCCCCTTTGCCGGCGCCGCCACCGGCGCCGGCGGCGAGATTCGCGACGAAGGCGCGACGGGCCGTGGCTCCAAGCCGAAGGCTGGGCTCGCCGGCTACACCGTCTCGAAACTTTGGCCGAAAGAGGGCCAGGGCGAGGCGATCGGCCGACCGGCGCACATCGCCAGCGCAGCGCAGATCATGATCGACGGGCCGCTTGGCGCCGCGGCGTTCAATAACGAGTTCGGCCGACCC